>NC_015589.1:1221235-1526543 GCF_000215085.1 Desulforamulus ruminis DSM 2154 | reverse complement strand
CCCGCTCATAACTGCGGCGTACCCAAAATACCGCTTCATCCTCCCGGGGGATCAGCAGCATGCCCTCCTGCATGGTGCCGGTAAAATAATATAAATTGATTTTGCTAAAAATAACCGCCATTTGCCAATCAGGGGTTGAGGTTTCCATTTTTGTTCTAAAGCGGTTCATTCTCCCTTTTAATTCGTTGAAAGGAACCTGAGTTTTCATACTTGTATAAAATCCTCCGCATCCTTGATGTTTTTTGCATCTCCTATATTTTTCTGATAAGCCACCCCCCACCGGTGGATGGCCATAATAATAGGCTCTATGGACCTGCCCAGGACGGTTAACTCATACTCAACCCGGGGTGGAACTTCGGGAAATACCGTTCGGGTTAAAATATTGTCCTTTTCCAGTTCCCTGAGCTGCAGAGTCAGCATCCGGTGTGTAATGTCCGGCATCATTCTTTTTAGCTTATTAAATCTTTTTTTCTCGTCCAGCAAATGATAAATAATCATTGCTTTCCATTTTCCGCCGATGACTTTTAAGGTTGTCTCAACCGGGCATGGACCCTCCGTACATTCTCTTGGCTGTTTTTCCATACCGCCACCTCGATATAAAAAGTATACTTATGTATGGTATCTTATATTATATCTCTTTAAAGTGCGTACTCCAATATTATTCCATTGTATTATATACTAATTTCACTGACATAAAGACGATTTCAAAGGACTAAGAGTAAATAAAAAGAATTAATGGAGGTCATAAAATGAAAGTTATTGCCTTTAACGGAAGTCCCAGAAAAAACGGCAACACCTATGGAAGTTTAAAAATTGTACTTCGTCAGCTTGAACAGGAAGGCATGGATACGGAGATGATTCAACTGGGGGGCAAAAAACTGTCGGGCTGTATTGCCTGCGGCCGCTGTTCAAAGAATCAGGATCAGCGTTGCGCCATAACCGATGACGATATGAATATTTTTATAGCCAAGATGATTGAAGCGGATGGAATTCTTATCGGCTCTCCGGTTTATTTCGGCAATGTCTCAACAGAGGTTAAAGCCTTGATTGACCGTTCAGGCTATGTTTCCGTTGCCAACGGGGGCCTGTTTAAGCGAAAGGCCGGCGCTGCGGTGGTAGCGGCCAGAAGAGCCGGTACAAACTTTACTTATGCGGCCATCAACTTCTTTTTTGGTATTAATCAAATGATTGTACCTAACTCAAATTATTGGAACATGACTCTTTCCAGAGATATCGGGGATCTTGAAAAAGATGAGGAAGGCAAAAGAACCTTTGAAGTTTTAGGCCAAAATATGGCCTGGTTATTGAAAAAAACCGGCGTATAGCGGTTCTTTCCGGGAGGAAGCATGATTGCTCTGCTTCCTCCTTATACTTTAAAATCGCGCCCGGGTGATTAGCTGCAAATTCCTTTAAATGCTGACCGCCAGTCTCGCGCCTTCCGCAATGGCTTCCAAGGCCTTTCTGGCCTTCACGGCATCTCCGATGACAAAGACCTGGGGCACCAGTCCCTTTATTTTTTCCTCCAAAGGATTATAGGCTTTGACTCCCATGGCCAGAACAATGGAATCAAAACCCTCTAGTTTATGCTCCTGATGGTCCTTTTCATACAGGATGCCATCCTCCAGAAATGATTTTACCTTTATATCCGTCAGCAAAGTAACCCCATAGTTTTTTAACCTTTCAAACAAAAAATATTTGGTTGAAGGATTTTCGCCTGCGGCAATTTGCGGCAGCATGTCCACCAGGGTCACCTTATGCTGGCGTTCTCCCAGGAAATCGGCGGTTTCCACCCCCACTAATCCCCCGCCGATAATCAGTACTTTTTCCCCCGGATACACTTTCCCTTCCAGGACGTCCACCGCCTGAACAATCCGGGGACCGTCAATCCCTTCAATTTTAGGCACTACAGGTTGGCTGCCGGTGGCGATAATAGCCACATCGGGCTTTTCTTTGGCCACCATTTCTGCGGTCACTTCCGTGCCAAACCGGTACTCTACCCCAAACTTTTTTCCCATCTGTACAAAATATTTAATAGCCCTGGCAATGTCATGTTTAAAAGGCGGAATGGCACCGGTACGGTATTGCCCTCCGGGAGAGGCCTGTTTCTCAAATACCGTGACTTTATGCCCCCTTTGGGCGGCAATCCAGGCAGCCTCCAGTCCGCCGGGACCCGCTCCGATAATCATGATCTTTTTAGGCGCTTGGGTTTTTTCAATTTTCAGCGTACCTTCCTTGCCGGTGAAAGGGTTTACCAGGCAGGAAATTCCGGTATCCTCTGCATCCACTCTCTCCCCCTGGCATCTCTGCATACAGGCAATACAGGGAGATATTTCGTCGATCAGGCCTGCGGCAACTTTATTGGGAAATTCCGGATCGGCAATGGACTGCCTGCCCAGGGAAATCAAATCTGCTTTTCCGGTTCTTATAATATCTTCAGCCAGATAAGGGTCGTTAATTCTTCCCACGGCCAGTACAGGAATATCCACCGACTTTTTAATTTCTGCCGCCGCGTTTACATTATATCCCGGCGCCACCGAGGCAGGAGCCACAATCCAGGGCATGCTGGCGTAAACACCGGTGGAAACATGAATGGCGTCCGCGCCGGCTTCCTCGAGAATGCGCGCGGCAGCTCTTGATTCTTCAATGGTACGGCCACCCGGAACCCGTTCTTCGCCGCTCATTCTAAAAATCACCGGGAAGTCATTTCCTGTCTTGGTCTTAACATTTTCTATAATTTTTACGGCAAAGTTCATTCTTCCATGGAGACTGCCCCCAAATTCATCCATTCTCCGATTGGAGTAAGAAGACATAAATTGGGTAACCAAATAGCCATGTCCCGCGTGAATTTCAACAGCGTCATAGCCGGCCCTTTTAGCGCGCAGCGCAGCGTCACCGAACTTTTCTATGAGCTGGTATACCTCCTCGGTGGTTAATTCCCTGGGGACTTCCTTTCCCACCGGACAGGGGAGTGGAGAAGGAGCCACCGGTTGAACTCCGGTTAGCTGTTGGCTTGTCTGCCTTCCTGCGTGATGAATCTGCAGGGCGATCTTCGCGCCATGTTTATGAACTTCCTCGGCCAGTTTTTTAAATCCGGGAATAAAATCATCCTTCCATATTCCCAGTTGATCCGGAACAGCCTTCCCCGGAGGATCTACAAACACAAATTCTGTAATCAGCAGTCCAAACCCGCCCTTGGCCCTGGCTACCCAGTAGTCAATCAATCTCTGCGATACGGTGCCGTCCGGGTTTCCTAGGCCGCTCCCCATGGCCGGCACTACTAACCGGTTTTTAACTTCCATGGTGCCAATTTTTATTGGTAAAAATAATGAAGAAAAATTCATGCTCAATTCCTCCCAACTATTATTCCATATTATAAAGTATTATGGTCCGGAGGCGGGAAAAGTATTTAAATTGCCGTCAGCGCTAGGCACGCCCATTATAATAAGCAACAGCACTGGTACTGTCTGAGGCCGCCACCCTTAATCTTGCAAATTTCATGGGTACGGTAACGGTCGTAATGTTATTACTGGATGCCGAAACACTTTGCCAGTTGAATTATCCACATAATAATTGTTATTATCTGCCGGCGCCACTTGAAGCGTAACCGTGATGCTGGAAGAACCGTTGTTTCTTATAAAATAACTGTTTTCTCTATATTGACCGATGTTTCAACAAATAGGTCGTTCCGGAAGGTACGGTGATGCTTATGGTATCTTCTAAAGCCTTGGGATTTCGGATATTTAGATCGGAGGCTGTAACCGTTATAACACCCAGGGGAGAAAAATGATACTCTGATTCGTGCATACTTCATTAGTTCGCTGGGGGTAAATATTGTTGAGCCACCGGCTAACAGGTTGAAACTGCTGCCATCGTTTACATCGCAGTTTTCATCACCAATGGGCGCAATTTACAGGGCTATGGTTAAAGCTACCTTCTAATATTTCTAACTAAATAATTATTGATTTTATAGTTACTAATATCCTTTGTAGGGAAGTTTCGACTTAGATTTCTGATATCCAAATCAGTACTGGTGATGACAAGATGCCCCTTGTTGAATTTAAGTCTCTGCCCTGGTCATCCTTATTTGGGGTTATAAATTGTCTTAGTGCCGGATGTTATGAATATCTTTTATGCTGTCCATGCCCCTTGAGATATAAAGTTTCCCCTCGGTATTAATGGCCGCATAAAATACATTCTTTTCATGATACAAATTGGATTTATGGAGTTGCTCCATCAGCCATTGCTTGCTTAAATGAAGATTTTGCAAATTCTGTTCATAGATCTCTCCTTCCACAATAAGAGGAATGGATAACCCTTTGTAATCCGTATTAATTTTCAGTTCCTTTGCGGTAAGGGGCTGATACTGGGATTTTTTAAGCACGCTCAGTTGTCCGGTAGATTCAATAATGGCAAACTCCACCTCACTTACGTCAAAGACATCCTTTTCCCTTAACATGGTCAGCACCGTGTCCATGCTATACTTCAACTTGCGCAGGCTAGACTTGACAAACTGCCCGTTTTCAATTACCACAACCGGCTCAAAGGTAAGCAGCTTGCCGATGGTTCTGTTTTTTATAATTAGAACGCCATAGAGATATTGCATCAGCATGATCAGGAGCATGGCATAGATAATGGGCCAATGGGCAATATCCGGTTCAGAAATGTCCGCCCCCACAACAGAGCCTAAAGTAATAATAACCAGAAAATCAAAAATAGGAATTTCCCCCATATGCCTGCGTCCGGTGATCAATGCACCACTAAAAACAAAAGCATAATAAAAATTACACGATAAGTTATGATTACATAAGTATCCAATTCCCCGTCTCCTTTCCTCTAAAATATTGTATCCCCCGGCAGAGCTTTTATTAAAATCCATAATAAATAGGGATACCCACTGGGCTATTGGCAAAAAGAAGAAGCAAGAGGAACATCCCCTTGCTTCTTCTTTGCTCTTTAAAACGACGAACATGCGAGCATTTTTTATTGATTGTTTTCCCGGATGAAGGTACCCTCCTTAATTTCTTTAAAAGCCTGCTGCAGCTCTTCCTGGGTGTTCATAACAATTGGCCCGCCCCAAGCGATGGACTCCTTCAGCGGCTTTCCGGCAAACACAAGGAAACGAAGCTCTTTGTCCGCCGACTGGGCAAAGATTTCTTCCCCCTCGGTAAAGAGCACCGCACTCTTACCCGGAATCATTTGACGGCCTTCAGCATCAAAAGCCCCTTCTCCTTCCAGGATATAAATAAACAACGTCCAATCCTTTTCCGTTGCCATCCGCCAGGAGGCTCCCGCCTGAACGGCAACATCCAAAAACAAGGTCTTCACGTAATCTCCCTGGATTGCTCCGGAGGTTTTTTGATAGTGACCGGAAATGACCCCCACGGTAGCGTTTTCTTCTTGAATTTTCGGTATCTTGGCTGCGGAAAGGTCGCGATACTGGGGTACTGTCATTTTATCCTGCCGGGGCAGGTTCAGCCAGAGTTGAACCCCCAGCATTCTTTCGGCAGCCTGGGGCATTTCCTGATGGAGAATGCCGCTGCCCGCCGTCATCCACTGACACTCTCCGTCCAAAATATTTCCTTTATTGCCCAAACTGTCGCCGTGCTCAATCTTTCCACGAATCAAATAGGTCACCGTTTCAATGCCCCTGTGCGGGTGCCAGGGAAAACCTTTGATATAATCTGCAGGGTCATGGGAATCAAAAGCATCCAGCATTAAAAAAGGATCAAAATCATAAACATCGTCACGCCCGATCACCCGCACCAATTTCACCCCTGCGCCGTCATACTGGATTTGGCCGGTCAAAACCTTACGTATTTCTCTTATAGCCATGCTGATTACTCCTTTCTTCCCTGCAAATATTGACTTAAACTTCTAAATTATTGCCGGTTATTCTGGTCCGTTTATTTCCCGCTGAACCTTTTTGGGCAGCGAATGGAATACAAGTTGATAGGATTTATCCAGCATATCCCTTAAAACCCCATCGGGAACGTTCCCATCTAAGTACAGAGAATTCCAGTGTTCTTTATTCATATAATAACCCGACACAATATCCTCATATTGATTTCGCAACAGTTCACCCATCATGGGCTCCAGTTTAAGGGTAATAATAGCCTTGCCTTCTTTGTCTCCGCCCTGCAGGGCAAACATTTTCCCTCTAATCATATATCTCGTTGCTTCCCACTCAACTTTATAATCCTTTTGCACTCCTTTTTTGGCAAGACAATAGGCATCCACCCACGCATACTTCATTTTGGCTTCCTTTCCCCAGCATTGATTTTATAAAAGGCTTGTTGTATTTCACATTCCTTTTTATTCTAAATGATCTTGTATTGAATAAAACCCTTTTTATTTCAAAATACTAAACCATGAAAACCAAGTAAACCGAAGGGAGACTAGTTATGAAACCTCATGCCGATGATCGCAGGGACAATGTAGAAAAGATACAGCGCAATATCAACCATACCATCCAAAATATTGAGCGTACAGAGGAAACCATGTCTTTAACCGATGATCCCAAACAAAAACAAATCTTAGCTGAAAAGAACCATAGAAGAGAAGAAGCCCTTGATTCCATGCGGGTAGAAATTCGCGATGAAGCCATGGACAAAAAACGCGGCTACGAATAAGCCAATCTTTATTTCTCCGCTTTTCCTGTGAGATGTTCAATGGTTATTTTTACAATTCGAGCCTGGCCCTGGGCCCTGGCGATATATTCCCTTCCTGCTTCCAAGTACTGAGGGGAATATTTTTTCACCAGCGCCACCAGGGCTGCTTCATGTTCCTTGGCATCCACCACCAAAGAAGCCCGGCCAAACAAAATAACACTTTTATATTTGCTATCAAACTTCTGGGGCAGCAATTCCACATCCGTGGCAACACAAAAACTGATTCGATCGTTTATGGCTATGTTCTCCAGTTTGTGCCCCTCCGGGGCGCTATGAAAATAAATAGAACCGTTATGGTAAACATAATTTAAAGGCACTGAGTAGGGGTATCCATTGGTACTGATGGTGGATAAAATCCCATACTCCCCTTTCTGCAGAATGCCAATATTCTCTTCCTCCGTCAGTTGCTTGTCCATTCTTCTCATTTCTTTAAACATTGTTTCACTCCCTTTTGGCCCAAGATTAATTTGCTATAAATGTTAGGCTGGTTTCCTTATCCATCTGTTATAGGTAATTATAACCACTTATTTCTACCTGTGCAAAGTCATGACCGCCCAAAGGCAAAGAAAGGGCAATCCTGCCATGGCGGCGAAGCCGTTTATATACCCTGGCGGAGATTGCTCTTTCTTTGCTACAGATATAAAAACGAGATTATTATCCTCATAACCTTCATGCTAAATAGATATTTTCATTGATTCTTTTACTTTTAACATGGTATCCAAACCAATTGCGTTTGCTCGGTTGGTTCCACTTACGATTATATCTCTGACTTCACTTTTGTGGTGCTCATAATATGCCCTTCTCTCACGAAAAGGATTAAGAATAGCATTAAGCTTAGTATAAAGTGCCTTTTTACAAGCAACACATCCAATCTTTGCCTTTCTGCACATATCGCATATATTAGGATATTCTTCGCAGTTAAAGGCATTATGGTATAGGCTAACTGTGCAAATATCCGGATTACCTTGGTCGGAAATGGCAATTCTGTTTTTATCTGTTAAGGCAGATTTAATTTTGGCAATAACAGTATCTTTATCATCTGATAAATAAATTGCATTGCCTAAACTTTTACCCATTTTGCTATTCCCATCAATTCCGGGAAGACGGGGAGTATCACTTAAAAGTTCTTTGGGAACCTTTATGGTTTCACCATAAAGATCATTGAATCTCCGAACAATTTTTCTTGCTTGCTCCATGTGGGGCAACTGATCATCTCCCACAGGGACAAGGTCCGCATTACAGAAAGTTATATCTGCTGCTTGACTGACAGGATATCCCAAAAATCCATATGTCAAATCATCGTAGCCATACTGTTTTGCCTCAGTTTTTATTGTTGGATTATGCCTTAGAGAATTAACAGAAACAAGCATAGAATAAAAAACTGTAAGTTCGGCAATGGCAGAAACTTGTGATTGCTGAACAAAAGTAACTTTTTCGGGGTTGAGTCCAACGGAAAGATTATCAATGGCAACATCATAAATACTGGCATTAATAAGTTGTGGATTACTAAAATGAGTAGTTAATGCCTGCACATCCGCAAGAAGAATGAGGGTATCATATTCATCTTGGAGTTTTACTCGATTTTGTAAACTGCCTATAAAATGTCCTAAATGAAGCTTTCCGGTGGTTCTATCACCAGTTAAAATACGCTTTTTCATGATAAAAGTCCTTTCACATATATTTTTTGTTCACCACCAACCATTACTCATAGAAACCATCTCCTTTATAAACAAAAAACTTCTGTCCCCAAAAGGACAGAAGTAAATTCTGCAGGCCACCTAATGAGTACGCACCATCATGCGCTCCCTGTGTTACGGTCAGGGCCTTCCGTCAACGCCTACTAAGTATTACCTTTCGGGTTGCCCTCAAAGTCCATTCGCCAAAACTTGAAATACCGTACTCACACCAAACGACGGCTCTCTGAAAATCGCTGTAATGGCTACTACTCTTAATCAACGGTTTAAAAATTTATTTTATTGTACCACAAAATCAGAGAAAAATTAGGAAAAGGAAATGCTTATAGTAAGTTCCTATCAGTCCTGCAATTAATTTATCGTTTTCAGTATGCTTCCAAGTAATACCAAAAATAATCTATATCTCAAATTTCCATTTCCCATTCTTTTCATTTTAGCATACAAGCCGAAACCTGTCACTTCCGCCTGAAACTTGCTAAAGCATAATAAAACTCACCGCCCCAAAGTCATATCGGTAAATTTAATTCATAGGTCTGCTCAATTAAATCCTTTCCCCAGGCATTACTTTTATGCTCCGCCACTTTTCTGAATCCTGCTTTCATATACATCTTAATGGCTGTTTCTTGGTCTTCGGTGGTCTCCAGAAACACTTTCCGGTAACCTCTCTCCCGGCAGTATTGCATGGCTTCTGTGAACAAGTCACGGCCAAAACCTCTGCCCCGGAATTGCGGATGCAGGATAAACCATCTCAATTGAGCTTTTTGAGGTGAATGTTCCACAACGGCAATGGCGCCCACCATTTTGCCATTCACTTCTACAAACCAAAATTGATCCTTATCCGGGCTGTAATTTTCAAAAAACTGATGAAAAGTTTTACACACATAGCCTTCAAATCCATGGTTGTATCCGCATTCTTGATCATAAATCCAGCCGTGCAGATGAATTAAAATCCCCACGTCTCCCGGCCTAAGCCCACGCCGGATGTGAACCCGTTCCCCTGACAGCACCGGGTCTTGGGATAAGACTTGCTCAATGCTTTTCATACTCTCCACAACCCTTTTTTGCTCTTGCGCCGGCAGGCAGCTCATCATTTGATCAATCTGGCTATCGGAGAGTTCATCCAGTCCGGCCAGTGTATCCTTTCCTTTATCGGTCAGATAAAGATAATACAGCCGGCCATCCTCGGTGGATTGTACCCGATAGGTAAGGCCCTTTTTTTCAAAACCTTTGATCATCCTGCTTAGATAGCCCGGATCAATCTTTAGTTCCTCAATCAGCCTTTTGGCAGTACAATTCTTTGTGTGTCCAATTTCGTACAATACACGGGCTTCGGCCAAGGAAAATTCACTGTTCAGCATATGCTGATCCAAAAGCCCCAAAATATTGGTGTAGAAGCGATTAAATCTTCGCACGCCGTGAATAAAGGGATTATAGATTGAATTCATCTTGCTCCTCCTATCATTGCAACATAACTTTATTATATTATTTTATTTGACAAAGTCAACTAATATTGTTGACTAAAGCAATTACTATTGAACCCCATCGCAACCGCCATTGTTTTTTCCCTTGACCGGGTTCCTGGGCAAAAAAATGAAGTTCCAAGGCCCAGATGGATTTACCAATCTGATGCTTAGAACTTCTTCTACGAAAGTTTCCATTAAGTTTTTGTTTCGTTGATTAGAATCCACAGGACTCTCCCACAACCACCACCGTAATATCCGTAGCCATAGGTTTTTTTCTCGTTACGGAATACATTCTGCAGATTCTGGTTTTGCCCTGACAATCAGCGCATATACCTGTTTTTATACATGGGTTGGAAGTTTCCAGTCTTTTATTATTCATAGGAGCGGCGATTGTTTCCAATCTGTCAAAGGCGGCCGCTTCATCCTTACATACTTTATCAACACTCACTACCACGATTACCTTTTTTGGGCCAAAATTCATGGCGGCGATTCTGTTTCCCATGCCGTCTATATTTACCAGCGCCCCATCCAGCGTAATTGCATTGCTGCTGCATAAATACAAATCACTTAGCATTTCTTTCCTGGCCACAGCCACCACTTCCTCCCGGCTAAGACCGGGTGCGCCATGATCCAGCACTTTGCCGCCAACCGCTTTTACCTTATCCTGGATGCCCATATTTCGTATGGTCATAGAACCGCCAAAGCCTACGGTGGATTCCGGTTGCACATGCTTCATAATAAAATCCGCGGCTTCCTTTACCGTTGATAA
The DNA here is from genome assembly GCF_000215085.1 of Desulforamulus ruminis DSM 2154. NCBI lineage: Bacteria > Bacillati > Bacillota > Clostridia > Eubacteriales > Peptococcaceae > Desulforamulus > Desulforamulus ruminis. The sequence continues at coordinate 1,515,949 of NC_015589.1, read as the reverse complement.
ATACACGGCGTCAAATTCATTTTTTATTAAAGTCTCCACAATCTTTTGACCCAGTGCTGCATTATGCCATTTTTTTACTTCCATCGATTTATCCTCCATACTTTTCAACTTATAATCAAAGCTTATTTATAATCGAAGCATTGTACGCCGCGCCAAAGCCATTATCGATGTTGACTACACTCACCCCGCCGGCACAACTGTTCAACATGGATAACAAGGCCGCAAGGCCCCCAAAGTTTGCCCCATACCCAACACTGGTAGGCACTGCGATGACCGGTTTATCCACCAGACCCCCGATCACACTGGCCAGTGCTCCTTCCATTCCTGCAACCACAATCACCACTTTGGCCCCCCGAATGACCTCCATTTTTGAAAAAAGCCTGTGAATTCCGGCAACCCCTACATCAACAATTTTCTCAACTCGATTGCCCAATAAACTTGCCGTCTCGGCGGCTTCCTCCACTACCGGCAGGTCGGAGGTTCCTGCTGCAACAATGGCAATATAGCTGTCCGTTAAAGGTTCTTCCCTTTTTCTAATGGTGATAACTCTGCCCAGGGAATTGTACCCGGCCTCCGGACAGATTTCTTTTACGGCCTGATACATCTCCTCATTGGCTCTGGTAGCCAGAATGTTATTCTCCTTGGTAAGCATAAATTGAATGGTGTCTTTTACTTGCTTGACGGTTTTTCCCGCACAATAGACGACCTCCGGATAGCCAACCCGGATCTCCCGATGGTTGTCGACTTTAGCAAAACCTAAGTCTTTATAGGGTAAATCCTCTATTTGTTTTGAGGCCTCTTCTATGCCCATCCGGCCATCCTTTACAGACTCAAGTAATCTTCTTACATCACTTTTATTCATTCTTTTCCTCCGAAAGCATCCTTGTTTATGGCATTCATTTCTCCACAAAAACAAAACTCGGAACGGAGTAGCTTTCCGTAAGGCTTCCAATGATGGTCTCTACCCCTGCCCGGGTATAGACTCCCTGCATGCTTCCACCATACATAAATAAGCCGATGGTAAAGCCGCATTCTCTGAACTTTGCTTCTCCATCCTTAAAAAAGGCCATGGGCACTTTGGGAACCCTGCAGAATTCTTGCAACAGATATTCTTCCTTCGCTTCCTCCTGTATAATCTTAAGCCATTCCTCAGCCGAATGATCCCGGCCTGCCCGAACCCCCTTGGAAGCATACCGATCCATGGGTTTTAATATCCTTTGGTCTTTATTGGCAATGGCATCCTCTACTAGATCAGGATTATTTGAATCAAAAATGGTTGTGAAGGGAATGTGGTTTTTTACAAAGTTTCGTTCTTCTTGGGTTAAGAAAGGCGTCTTTGCCGCATCATGCAACAGGGCAAAAATAATTTTATTATGAGCAATTTGAGACCGTAAGGGTCCAACCACACAAACATCCCCGTTCAAATAGGCATCAATAAAACCCTTCACCGAATCTGCTTTTTCAATGATCTCCCAGGTTACGGCCCTGCGATAGATACAGTCAATTCTAAAATCCTGGTAATACAATTTTCCGTCCCGATATGCCAGCCCTCTCGGATCAGCAATGACGGCTTGGCAGCCGGCTCGTTCAAAGGCTTTTTGGAACTCCACAAATTCACTGGGAGCCTTTCCCTCCAACCAGTCCACAATGGCTACCTGGGGCTTTTGGCTGCTGCCTTTACTGAATTCCTTATATTTACTTTTTATAACTTCTACCAGTGAATCAAACAATTCAAAATCATAAATTTTATAATCCTTCTTAAATTCCTGAATGGTCAGGGCATTGCTAAAGATTTTCGCTAACTCCTGCTGTTCTACCATGGCAGAGGATCCATCCGTATTTAATTCACAAAACTGGAAACTGCCACTTTCAAAATCATAAAATATGTCAAATCTTGCGATGGGTATATCAATTTTATAACCCGGATCCTTTAAAATTAATTTTTCCAGCAGTGGAGAAAATCCAAAATAGGCCCGAAAACCTTTATCTGCCAGATAATGCTGAATCACCTTCTCCAAAATGCCATACAGCTTTTGGGTCAATTGGTCAAACTGCTGGATATTGGCCTCGCTTAAGAACAGCGGCTGATAAAGAAAAGCCACCGGTTTCCCCTTATACTGAGCGGCAGAACGCTGCACTTCATCAAACACCTGCTTGTAAGAAGTGATATATCGGCCTGGATCTGCCAGTACCTGGGCCCGATATTGGTTAAATAAATTCATTGCTAGCATGAAAGACATTCCTCCTGAATCAAGTCATTTAATATACACGATCTTAATCCATCCAGTCCTTCTTTATCCAATTTTTCTCTCGTCCTGTGCAAAACATTTTCCTGTGACAAAATCAAGTTCTCCAAGGGTTGCAAATAATGTATCTCTTCAACCGGAAGACCTTCCCTGGCCCAATCAAACAAAGGAGGTAAAAAGTCTATTAGGGTCTTAGAAGCAAAATCGCCCTTCAGACCCTTTTGTATCATCGATTGCTTATATTTTTCCAGTGTTTCAGAATCCACGGTTTCTGTTAACTGAAATAAATAATCTAGAGCTGCTTGATTATAAAACAGACCTTTTATAAAGGCAATATAAGAAAAGCTAAAAGGATGGGGCAGGCTGTCCCCGGTTCGTATTTCAATATAGTTTTTGGCCCGGGCATCCGGGAAAACCATGGAAAATAAATGCTCCAGTTCTGGAACGGTAAAAACATATTGATCCAGCAGGTCGCTAATCTTCCTATTTCCTGCAGACAGCGCCCGATCGTCCTTTAAAAAGAGAATGGGCTCCACATTTAAAAGGTAATCGGCATATTCTTGATAACCAAAGGACTGATCCATAACCCCCGGGATAGTGCCGCTACGGGCAGGATCGGTGTTTTGCCAGATTAGGCTTCTCAAACTATTTTGTTCATAATCCTTGCCTTCAAAAATAGGAGCGTTATCGGAAATAACGGCTAATACCGGCGAAAGAAAATGTGCTACCCTCATTTTCTTTATAAAATCTTCTTCGTCATAATAATCAATGGAAATCTGAAGGGATGCCGTTCCCTTCATCATGTTGTGAGCATATTTGCCTTTTTCTTTTAAATAAGCAGACATCAATTGATACCTTTTTTTGGGAATAAAAGGAATGTCCGCAATGGTGCTCTTGGGATGATAACCAAGAGCCATTAAAAATTGATTTTGTTCCTCTAAAATAGGAATGACTTGCTGCAAAAATTGAAAATAAATCAATTCAATTTTTTTCAGGGAACTGCAGGGACGGATACTAATTTCTAATTGTCCGCCCGGTTCCAAGGTTATAATATAGTCTTCATGCTCCAGACCAATTAAAGAATCCCCTTCAAATTTGGGCTTGTAAGCAAATCTCATAAGTTTTTTGAGAATAGTTTCAATGCCGTCCTTTTGATAATAATGAATGGAATTCCATGAGTTCTTATCCACGACAATATGTTCAATCTCAACCCCGACCATACACTGCCGGTCTCTCTTCTCTCCTAATTTTAATATTTCTGTTAAAAAATGAGCCTTTTCTTTATAATCCATTTACCTCACCGCATTTCAGATTAATTGTGTCAAGAATTTGTTTGCTGGTGGAACACCCCCGGACAGCATTTATCCCTTTCCTGGGAGCATTTTTTCCATGGCTTTGTCCACTTCCCGGTAAACCTTGGTAATGGGGATATTATTTGCTTTTGCAATTTTTTTACAATCCTCGTATTCTGCTTTATATTTAATCTCTTTCCCAGTATAACAGGACTTCTTAATGGTAACCGGGCCATATGGGGTCTCAATGGTTGAAAAATTCCTATCCAACATCATTTTTTCAACCTTCACTTTTCGAATGCCAAGGGAAGTGGTTTCTCTAAAAATAACGTCCAGTATTTCTTTTTCCCGCTCTTTATTCACCAGGATGCTCAGCTTGATGGCCGGTCTTCCTTTTTTCATGATGATGGGTGTTTTGTAAACATCCAGGGCCCCGTTTTCAAAAAGCCGTTCCTCCACATAGCTGTACAATTCCGGATTCATATCGTCAATATTGGTCTCAAGCAGGTATTGTTCTTCTGTTGCTTCCGAGGCTTCGGTCCTCCCTAAATACACTCTTAAAACATTGGGGATTTCTAAGTCCCGGGTTCCCAGCCCATAGCCAATCTTCTCCACAGAAAAGGCCATCTGGTTTGTAAACTCTTCCACATTGGCTGCCAAAATTGCCGCTCCTGTGGGTGTGGTGGTCTCAAAGGGCACCATCCCGGACTGAATGGGAATGCCTTTTAAAATTTCAACCGTGGCCGGGGCCGGAACCGGTATAAGACCGTGGGCGCACTTTACAAATCCTCCTCCTACCTGAACAGGGGAAGCCATAATTTTATCCACTTTTAAATAATCCAAGGCTATGGCCGCCCCCACCAGATCCACAATGGAATCAACAGCGCCAACTTCATGGAAATGAACCTCATGAATGGATTTTCCATGAACCTTTGCCTCCGCTTGAGCGATTCTCATGAACATATCCAGGCTGGATTTTTTCACCGCATCACTCAAGCTGCTTCCATTGATGATATTTTCAATGTCCTGCAAATTCCGATGGTGATGGTGATGCTCATGTTCATGATTATGACCCTGATGGGTTAGAATGACATCCACTTTCGTTCCGTTTATGCCTTTTTTAGCATCTTTTCTTATGGTTATCTGATATTCGGCATCCAATTGGAGCTTTAATAGCTCTCCGGCTAAGTATTTCCCATCCACACCCAGATCCACCAGAGCGCCTAAATTCATATCTCCACTAATCCCGCTAAAACAATCATAGTATAAAATTTTCATTTTTATCCCTCTTTGCTTACATATAAATGGCTACATATAAATTTTATATGATTATTGGCCTTTTTCTTTCTTAATTTTATAACGGCTTATTAAAAATAAGCCGTTATAAAAAACTGAAATAATTATATATTTGCTTCAAATACTGCTTTAACATTTTTTAATTCTTGGCGGATAGGAATACTTTGCGGGCAGTGCCCTTCACATTCTCCGCACTCCACACAATTGGACGCTCTTTGCTGGGGATTTAGCCAGCGATGATACCCGTCTTCTTTGCCAAACACATGATGATTGTTGTACATGGTAAAGCAGGTGGGAATATTTATGCCCGCAGGACAGGGCATACAATAGCCGCAGGCGGTACAATTCACTTTAATTCTTTCTTTATAAATTCCTTTTACTTGATCAATAATCGCCGCTTCTTCCGCCGTTAGGGAGTTCGCCTCCCCTTCATTGGCTGATTTTAGATTTTCCATCACTTGTTCCATTGTATTCATACCGCTTAATACCACAGATACTTCCGGGTGATTCCAGACCCATCTTAAAGCCCATTCTGCGGGCGTTCTTTTTACATCGGCCTGATTAAAGGCATTTTGGGCAGCCTCCGGAAGCTCACCGGCAAGCTTGCCTCCCCGCAGAGGCTCCATGATTACGACACCTAAGCCCTTCTGCGCTGCATATTGCAGTCCTTCTTTTCCTGCCTGAAAATCTTCGTCTAAATAATTATACTGTATTTGACAGAAAGACCAGTCATAATAATCCACCGCTTCTTTAAACAAATCCAGTTTATCATGGAATGAAAATCCTGCATATTTAATTCTGCCGTCCTGGATGGCTTGATCTAGAAACCCTGCCACATCCAGCTCCTTTAACCCGGGCCACACATTGCTGTTAATATTGTGTACCAAATAAAAATCAATAAAGTCTGTCTCCAGCCGCGCTAACTGCTCATTTAAGTATTTATCCATATCTTCCCGGGTTTTTATCAGCCAACTGGGAAGCTTGGTGGCTATTTTTACTTTCTGCCGGTATCCGTCTCTTAGTGCTTTTCCTACAAAAGGTTCACTCTGACCCCCATTGCCCATACCGGCACCATGATAAGGATAGGCGGTGTCGATATAATTTACCCCATGGTCAATGGCATAACGAACCAATTTTATAGCCAGTTCTTCATCAATCTGCGCAGGGTCTCCCCCGGGAAGAAGCGGAAGCCTCATACAGCCAAATCCTAAGTTTGAAATCATTTCATCGGTCTTGCCAAATTTCCTGTATAACATGAACTCTTTCCTCCCTTTGGTAACGAATACTGCAATCGCATTTTTATAGTATTGAGTATAAACCTTTGAGTGAACTTTAAGTCAAGATAAAATAAAAAATCAAATGCCCTTGCAACCTTTTACACCGGGCAATCATTTTTCGCCGTGCAGACATCAATGGGTCCGGCAAGCAGCGTCCACTTTAGACCAATTCTGGATGAAACCAAACCCGTAATCAGCATGGCTACCGTCATGGCAGCATTATAACTAGTGAACAACAAACTTACTTGGCTAGGGGAAGCGTGTAGACCTTTGGCAATGGCAGGCAAAATCGGATCAACAAGCCCCAGTCCCATAAAGGCAATAATACAAGCAAAAAATACCGCCCATACTGCTCTCGATTGTCTAAGCATGCTTGCTTTTTCTTGGGTGGACACAGTGGTTGTGATGGATGTTTTGGATACCGATTGTGTTACAGATGCCATTCCTTTACCTCTCTTCTGAATAGGAAAAATATTACAGCAGGGCTTTAAAGGAATGTCGAATGACATCTCCCCGACTGATGATTCCAACCAACACGCCGTTACGCTCTACCCGCACTTTCTTAATCTTCTTTTTTCCTAAGATCGCGGCAATATTTTCAATTTCCTCATTCCAGGCAACTTTAATAACCTTTCTTTGAGCGATGTCCATTACATTTAGATTCAGCAGTCTTTGTGCTCTTTTCAAAAAATCCTCATCGTCCCCTTTGATGACCGTGGCAAAGAAAAAAGTATCAATGACAAAATCGTTATATTTGCCTATATATCTCATAATGTCCCCGTCACTTATATAAGCGACAATTTCATTGCTGTCATTAACTACAGGAAGTCCGCTGATACGATAGGCGATAAATTTTTCGATGACGGAACGTACCGTGTCGCTTTCCTTCACTTTGTAGGTACGATTCATCATAATTTCATAAGCCTGCATTTTCATCATTCTCATTATTTGCTAATTTGCCAAACAACTTGTATTATAAAAGTATATAGTTGCATTCTACAAGTACTTTTGCATAGTGTCAAGACAACAAACTTTATCAGCCGGGGATGTTGTCCCAAAGGATTCACTTTCTGTTAAAATAGACTATAGTAAGAAAAAAGAGAGGTAGCAAAAACATGGACGAGCATTCACTGGCAATGATTGAACTTGAATTGACAATCCTCCTGCGCCGTGCTTCATTCATTACACATCATCATAGAGCCGGCAATCTGGACCGTTCTGCCTATCTCTTATTACATCAAATAATCACCCATGGCTCTGCTGGAATAAAAGCACTGGCCGATGAATTCCGTTTGGATATCTCTACTGTGTGCAGGCAAGCAGCCGCCCTGGAACAAAAAGGATATGTCTACAGGATTCCCAACCCAGTGGATGGGAGAGCCTACTCCCTTCAAATAACGGATTCGGGAATCAAGGCCTATGACCAGCACCGGCAAGCGCGCTTGGCCAGAATAACAGACATTGTGAAGGATTGGTCCGACGAAGACTGCGAAATGTTCGGTCGGTTGTTGCGCAAATACAATCGGTCGGTCATTCATACATGTAAAGGTTGAACACAAAAAATCCGGCCAGTGCACCCTATGCCACTGGTCGGATTTTTATCGTAAAGAAAAATCGTATGCTTATTCCAGTATTTTCTCCAGCACTGAAACGTATTCTTGAGAATATTTTTCTTTATCTCTTCTTAGAGTCTTTATTGCCGTATCCATTTCCCCAATGGGCTTATAAGGCCGGCCGGAGGTAATTCCATCGACAACGTCGGCAATCATGACGATTTTGGCGTTGCGGCAAATTTCGTCTCCCTTTAGCCCTTTTGGATATCCGCTCCCATCCAGCCGTTCATGATGCTGCATCACGATATCCACACATTCTTGAGGAAGTCCATAGGGTTCAAGAGAACTTTTGCCCAATTCGCAATGCTGCCGAATAAAATTCCTTTCCAGATCGTTCAGGGGTCCGGGTTTTTGTATGATGGGTTTAGGAATCAACAGTTCGCCTACATCATGCAGAAAAGCACCCAATCCTATATTCCACAGTTCATCCTCGTTGTACCTCAATTCCACTGCAATCATCAATGAAATAATGGCAACATCGATTGAATGGGTATACAGCCAGTCCAGGTGATTGCTTAACACGTTGACATAGATCCACCAGGGCTTTGTTTTTGACTCAAAGATAACCGTACTTAGTACTTGGCTGGTATGCTCGAGAATACGGTCGTTCCGTATATTCATTCTTTTTCCCAGTTCCAAGACAGCCGGGAAAGTAGCTGCGCTTTGTTTGGCATTGGAATGGATCAATGCCTCCTCCTCATAGCAGCCACGCTTTTTCAGCTTTTCTATAACCGCGTCTGTTGTTCTTTGGCCTTTGGCCAGCAACAAAAAACCGTTTTGGTCGTAGATGTCTTTCTTGGCAAAGGTTTCAGACATTTTCCTAACCCCTTTCTATGGACCTGCTTTATCAACGGATAAAGTGACATACCATTCCAACCCATCTTAAAACTCATATCTTAATAACCGTGAACAAATGATAATACACGAATTATTTACACATATTTTTACAAAACTATCGCACGTTAGCTGAAATCAAAAAACATTAAACCCGTTATTTATTAACATTCGGCCAGTAGTATTTTGCTTTTTAATGCAACATTATTGTAATTTTGTTGCATTTTAAGTTTAAATATTTATTTGATTCAAAAGAACCAGCACAATCATTTAATAGTTATTGCAATTTTTAACTGTATTCTAGCATGTTCTTTTTTATATAATATAATATGCAAAAGTTACATTGGGAGGTAATGCTAATAATGACTGTTGAACCAATCAGAGAAAAGTCTAAGATTAAGCAGCTCTACCAATACTTGAATGGAAGTGATCCCAAATATGCGTTAATTTTTAAATTTGGTATTAATACGGGCTTGAGGATAAGTGATATCATTTGTATTAAAGTAAATGATATCTTTAATGAGAAGTGGCATTTTAAAGAATATCTAATCTTGAATGAAAGGAAAACAGCAAAGGAGAAAAAAATTAAATTAAATGATACTTTGCGCAGGTGCCTTCATCATTATGTTAAAACCCAGCATCTTGCTTTAGAGGATTACCTTTTTCCCAGCCAAAAAGGGGGTTATATTGGAAGAATCCAAGTTTACAGAGTACTGAAAGGAGCTGCCACTATAATGGGCATTGAAAACTTTGGGACACACAGCTTAAGAAAAACCTGGGGGTATTGGACTTACAAAATTTCTAAATATAATATAGGGCTTATTATGGATACCTTTAATCACTGCTCCCCGAGTATCACACTCCGTTATATTGGTATTAATCAAGATCAAAAAGACGAGCTTTATTCTATTGTTCAACTATAAAAAGCTTTTTTAAAATTTAATAAATAATTCCATATTTCACCAAAACATTGACATTTTTGTGGTAAAAATATAAAATAAATTACTAGATGCCAATGCAACAAAATTACAATAATGTTGTATTTGATGGATTAGTTTACCAAAAAAACTCCTTTGCAAATTATAAAATGAATGAATACATAACTTAAGAGCCGCAGAGTATCTAAAAAAGTACTCTGCGGCTCTTCTATGGTCCGTTTAATTCTCTGCTATAAAACCCCTACTTTATCGGGAAAGTGCAGATAAAGGTTGTGCCCCCTTGCTCATTGCTAGCCACTGAAATCTTTCCGTGATAGTTCTCCACAATGGTTTTAGCAATGGCCAGTCCCAGTCCATAGCCGCCGTGTTCGCGAGCCCGTGAACCGTCCACCCGGTAAAACCGCTCAAAGATATGAAGAAGCTGATCTGCGGGGATGGGTGGGCCGGTGTTATTGACGAATAATTGAACCTTTTCCTGAATTCGTTTCAGGGTAATTGTTACAGCTCCATTTCTACCGGCATACTTGCAGGCATTATCCAGCAGAATCACCACCAGTTGCTTAAGCTGGCTTTCATCCCCCAGCAGGGTAATGTCAGGAGCAATTTCACTATTGAGAGCAATTCCCTGTTCAAAGGCCACTGATTCAAAGGGGAGCAGGCAGCTCCAAACCGCGTCGCTGAAATTTAGTTTTGTTTGCGGTACCGGCATCTGCATGGTATCGGATTTAGCCAGAAAGAGCAGGTCATCCGTCAGTTTTTTCATACGGTTGGCTTCCGCTTGGGTATATTCCACCCATTTAATCTGCCGTTCAATGGTGTCCTGGCGGTTCGAAAGCAGAATGCCGATGTTGGCCAAAATTACCGTTAACGGCGTTTTCAGTTCATGAGAAGCGTCGGCCACGAACTGCCGCTGCTGCTCCCAGGCTTTTTCCACCGGCCGCAGGGCCCATCCGGAAAGGAATAGGCTGATAAAAAAGAAAGCGGCCAGTCCGCCCAAGCCAACCATCAATAAGGTAATCAGCAGGCTGGTCATAGAACCTAGTTCTCTTTCCATATCGGCAAAAGCAATTTTTACGCCATCGGGAGTTTGTGCTACCAGATAGCGCAGTTTCAGATCAAACAAGACACCACTCATGCTGTCCGAAGCTAGCGCCCGTTCTGTTGCTTCGGCGGCCACTTCATCGGAAACGGCTACATTTTCCCTTCTAATAGAATGAATCCTTTTATTTTCATCCAGCGCAACGCTGAATATGGGAATCATCGGTACAGGCTTCTGCGGCCGCTTGCCCCCGATTTCCATTATGGGCGGCGCCATGTTGGGTTCACGGGCAATAGCCCGCCGCATGGCGTCGTAGCTTTCCATTTGCATTCGCTGATAGCTAAAAAAGCAGATGGCGGCAAATACAATAAGCAGCACCAGGCTGACCAGTGTCATATTAATGAGAATGAATTTTCTGCGCAGCTTATGGATCATATTTCTTCCGCCTCTAACCGGTAACCCACTTTACGAACCGTGCCAATACCGGCCTTGGAGCCAAGAAAAAAGAACTTTTTGCGCAGGAAAGAGATATAAGCCTCAACATTGTTATCTTCCGCGTTGGATTCCATCCCCCAGACCTTGGTGATCAAGTCTTCTTTAGGTACCACAATTTTGGGATTGGACATTAAAATTTTTAACACCTCAAACTCTTTAAATCCCAAGTGCACCGATTTTGACCCGGAGCAAAGGCAACGGGTGGACAAATTAAGCGTCAGATCGGCAAAGGATAACTCCTCCAGCACCACTTCTCCCTGCCTCCTGGCCAGAGCCCGGATGCGAGCCAGAAGTTCCTCGGGAGAAAAGGGCTTGGTCATGTAGTCATCAGCACCGCAGTCCAATCCGATTACCTTATCCGTAATTTCATCCCTGGCTGTGAGGAGAAGCACGGGAGTGGCAACCTTTTTGGCGCGCAGTTCCCGCACCACTTCAAAACCGCTTCGCTTCGGCAGCATCACGTCCAGCACAATCACATCATAAAGACCGCTCAGGGCATAATCCAGACCATCCGCGCCATCATGGACCATGTCCACCGCGTACTTATGTTCGCTCATGATCTGACCCAGGGCTTCCGCCAGACGGATCTCGTCCTCCACAATTAATATCCGCATGATCCCACCTTGCTTTCCTTTATCGTATCATCATCAGTATCATAACACAGCCGGGGAATTCATTTAAATCGCTCCTAAATCCCAGGAGATCCCTCTCCTGTTTTGGTCACATCATATCAGGAAAATCTGAAATTACTCTGAAAGCAACTTTTCAGGGTAATTTCAGTTACGGGCAGTATGATAAAGGCACGGAAAACAAGGCTGCCCGATGCTACAGTTCTTTTACCAAAGCATAACCGGGCTGAAGCTGAAAATAAATGGAAATGGAGTGTTTCCTATGACTCAGTATCAAGATGTATTTAAACGTTATGAAAAAAAATACCTGTTAAACCAGGGGCAGCATCAAGCCCTTATGGAACGGCTAAAGGGCTCCATGACAGAGGACCTTTACGGCCTGCACACCATCTGCAACCTTTATTTCGATACCCACAGCTACGAACTCATCCGGGCATCCATTGAAAAGCCGGTCTATAAGGAAAAATTTCGGCTGCGCAGTTATGGTGTGCCTAAGACCAACAGCACCGTTTTCCTGGAACTGAAAAAGAAGTTCAAAGGCGAAGTCTACAAAAGACGGGCGTCTCTCACCCTGGAGAAATCCAGACACTATCTCCTGCAGGGTGAATATCCGGAATCCTCCGGTCAGATTCTTCAGGAAATCGACTGGTTCCTGAAAATGTATCAACCGGTTCCCAAAGTATTCATCGCTTATGACCGTCTCGCTCTATATGGCAATGAGGATGCCGATCTGCGCATCACCTTTGACCGCAACATCCGCTGGAGGCAGTCTCAGTTGGATCTAGCCAAAGGGGACTGGGGAAATCCCCTGCTTAAATCGGGAAATGTCTTGATGGAGATTAAAATTCCCGGAACCATGCCCCTGTGGCTCAGCCGCATTCTTTCTAATTTAGAAATTTTCCCTACTTCCTTTTCTAAATATGGAACCTGTTACAAAGAACACATCCTGCGCAATGTGTATAAGAAAGGCGGAATCATCTGTGCCTGATACAATTTTAAATCTAATGACAGCAAGCTCTTTTACCCTGCAAAATCTGCTTTTCTGTACCTTAACTTCCCTGGTTCTCGGAATCGGAGTGGCCATGGTGTACATGTACCGCAATACATACAGCAAAAACTTTGTGGTCACTTTGGCCCTGCTTCCGTCCATGGTTCAAATCGTGATTATGCTTGTGAACGGCAATCTGGGCACCGGTTTGGCGGTGATGGGCGCCTTTAGTCTGGTACGTTTCCGGTCCATTCCGGGCAGCGCAAGGGAAATCGGCAGTATCTTTTTTGCCATGGCTGTTGGACTTGCCACCGGCATGGGGTACCTGGGGATTGCTTTTATTTTCCTGCTCGTTGTCGGATTAGCGTCCATCCTTTTAACCACCGTCCACTTTGGAGAAGAAAAGAAAACTGAAAAGCTGCTGAAAATCACCATTCCGGAAAATCTGGATTACTCCGGCATCTTTGACGATCTGTTCAACACCTATACCAAAACCGCGGAACTGGTTCAGGTTAAGACCACCAATATGGGCAGCCTGTATGAGCTGCATTACCACATCGTTCTTAAAGAACCGGCCATAGACAAGAATTTTCTGGATGGACTGCGCTGCCGCAACGGAAATTTGAACATTGTTTGCGGGCGGGTCTCTGCCAGTCGGGATGAATTATAAGTATAGGGAGGCAATCATGAAAAAAATCATTCTGTTTGCGTTTGTTCCTTTATTGCTATGCCTATGCAGCATAACTGCATTGGGCTTCCCATGGCAAACTCCAAAATGGGCGGAAGCTGCTTCCAGTGAAGCGGTTGGAGCAGCAGCCGCCCTTTCTTACGCTGATGAAATTGACCAAACAAAAATTATGACAATTGAAATATCCGTCAATGACAGCGATTGGCAGTATTTGTTGGATAACGCAACCGATAAGGAATACATCCAAGCGGACGTGACCATAAATGGCACACTGATTAAGAATGCAGGTATTCGTGCCAAAGGCAATTCCAGCTTATCGAGTATCGCCCGTGACGAAACCACAGACCGTTATAGCTTTAAAATTAAATTTGACGAATATGTGGACGGGCAAACCTGGATGGGGCTTGACAAGCTTGTACTTAATGGCAATTATGCCGATGCAACATCAATGAAGGAATATCTGAGCTACGACATTATGAGGTATATCGGTGTCGATGCACCGCTGTTCGCATACGCCGACATAAGGGTAAATGGTAAAAACTGGGGATTCTATCTGGCCATTGAAGATTTGGACGGAAGCTATAAGGAACGTGCCAAGAATGACGATGGTGAACTCTACAAACCGGATAACGACATGGGCGGTGGACAGCCGGATAATTACGGCGGACAAAAAGAGGGAGAATCTAGACGTTTTGCGCCGGTTGCATCAGACGGCACTGAAAAGTTACCGCAGGCCGGTGCAGGCAACGCAGATAAAATGCCTCCAACGCCTCCCAGCGGTCCGGTTGGAGAAGAAAGCGAAACGGGTAGAAGAAACGACGGACCGGGTGCTGGTCGCGGCGGCATGCCCAATATGGCCGGCAATGGCGTCTCCCTTGTGTATACCGACGATAACGAATCCAGCTACTCCGCCATCTTTGACAACGCCAAAACCAAGACCGATACAAAAGATCACCAAAGAGTCATTGCCGCATTGAAAGGATTAAATGAAGGAAAGGATTTAGAAAAATACGTAGATGTTGACGCCACGCTTAGATACTTTGCAGCCCACACCGTGGTTGTCAATTTGGACAGCTATATCTCCAATATGGGGCATAATTATCTGCTTTATGAGAATGACGGCCGGATCAGTATGCTGCCGTGGGACTATAATCTCGCTTTTGGCGCGTTCCAATCCCGCAACGCAAGGGACGTGGTAAACTTCCCCATTGACACTCCGGTTTCAGGAGTGAGTATGGATGAGCGTCCTTTGTTGGGCAAACTGCTGGAGGTCCCGGAATATTTGGAAAAATACCATGAATATTTGCAGGAAATTATAGAAGGTTACTTTGCAAATGACAAATTTGAGCAGAAAGTTGATGAGGTTAACACACTCATCTCGGAGCATATAAAAAATGACCCCTCCGCTAGTTACAGCTATGAAGAATATCAGAAAGCAATGGTAGAGCTGAAAAAATTTGGTACCCTAAGAAGCCAAAGCATTCAAGGGCAGCTTGGCGGTACCATCCCATCGACAACCGAAGGGCAGAAGGCTGATCCCGGTAAACTAGTTGACGCTTCTACAGTGAATCTTTCCGCTATGGGGACCCAGGGCGGCGGAGCCCCCAATGGTCAGCCTACGGGAGGCGGCATAATACCTGAAGGCATAAATCAAGAGGCGCTGCGCTCGGCCATGGAAATCATCCAGTCGGCGGAAAATGGTCAATTGACCGAAGATCAGCGAACAAAGCTTTTGGATTTGGGGATTAGTGACGAGCAAATCACACAAATGCTCAAAATGTCTCAGGGAAGCCGTGCAACTCACTAAAGCTTGCGTTTACTTCCAAAGCATTCTTTTAGGTTGTAGATGATAAACGACAAAAGGGCTGTAGGCCTATGCCGGCAACCCTTTTGTTATGGGCAATTCAGTTTAAATGACAAAAGGGATCTTCCCTCTCTGTCACTTAAAAAAGACGGATTGATCAAGTAAAAACCACAATATGGACTGCGCGATCGCAACGGAAATCTAAGATTGTTTGCGGGCGGTCTGCCATTCGAGATAAGGAGGAATGATAAAATGAAAAACAGGGCCTTGAGATATTTGTCGCTGCTGCTTGCCGCTCTGATGACAATCGCCGGATTTACGGGCTGCGCGGCTGCCGTGGATACAGTTTCATCCCCTGCTGCCGTGACGGATTCTGCAACCGAAATCAACCCCATCGCAGTGGAATACAGTCGTGAGGATCTGGACGGCAGTTGGGATGCATCCACCGCAACGACCATCACCTTAAAGGGCAGTTCCTTTGCCGTAGACGGTACGGGGGCTGCCGCCGAAGACCGTATTCTCACCATCTCCGCCGCCGGTACCTATGTGTTTAACGGCACCTTGACCGATGGCCAGATCGTGGTTGACGCGGGGAAAGACGATACCGTAAGGCTGGTGCTCAACGGTGCCAATTTGTCCTGCTCCGACAGTGCGCCGATTTATTCCAAACAAGCGGACAAAATGATCCTGACCCTGGCCGATGGTACTAAGAACACCGTGGAGGACGGCACCGCTTACACCTATGCTGAAGGAGAGGATGAACCGGACGCGGCTATTTTTAGCCAGGACGACCTGACCATCAACGGTTCCGGTTCTCTGAAGGTCAAGGGCAATTTCAACAACGGCATTGGTACCAAGGACAACTTGATCATTACCGGCGGCACCCTGGACATTACAGCCGCCAAGGACGGGTTGCGCGGCCGGGATTCCATTGCCATTCACGACGGCACCTTTAACATTGAAGCCGGGGAAGACGCTATTCAATCCAATAATGACGAAGACGGGACAAAAGGCTGGATTTCCCTGGACGGCGGCCAGTTCACCATTACAGCGGGCAATGACGGCATTCAGGCGGAAACACTGCTGCAGGTCACTGCCGGGGAATTCACTCTCACCACCGGCGGCGGCAGCGCCAATGCCAGCACCCGCAGTAACGGCGAGACCCGTCCCGGCCGGGGTCAGTGGGAAACTATTGCGAAAGAAAATAACGTCGCCGAGGACACCGTCTCTGCCAAGGGCGTCAAAGCGGGAACCGGCATTCTCATTACCGGCGGAGTTTTTGCCATCGACTCCTCGGATGATGCAGTGCATTCAAACGGCAACCTTGTCATCAAATCCGGAGAATTTGCCATTACCTCCGGGGATGACGGCATCCATGCCGATTCCGCCCTGACGGTAGACGATGGTTCCATCCTTATCAGCAAATGTTATGAAGGCCTGGAAGGCGCGTCGATCACCGTGAACGGCGGAACCATCCGTCTGACCGCCCGGGACGACGGGTTGAACGCAGCCGGAGGCAACGATGGATCCTCCCTTGGCGGCAGGCCGGGACAGAATAACTTCAGCGCCAATGAAAATTATTTCATCCGCATCACCGGCGGCTATGTGGCCGTTGATGCCTCCGGAGACGGCATCGACTCCAACGGCAAGCTTTATTTCAACGGCGGCACCGTACTGGTGAACGGTCCTACCAGCAATGGAAACGGTGCTATGGACTACGACGGTACCTGCGAGGTTACCGGAGGGACTCTTGCCATCGCCGGCAGTTCCGGTATGGCGCAGGCTCCCGGAAACACCTCCACCCAGAACTCCCTGACTGTTTATTACTCCTCCATCCAGAAAGCCGGGACCCTGGTAAACCTTGCAGATGAAAGCGGCAAGTCCATTCTGACCTTCTCCCCGGCCAAAGATTATCAGTCCATCGTGATCAGCACCCCGGATCTGAAGCAGGGCAAAACCTACACCCTTTCCTCCGGTGGAAGCTGCAGCGGTAACCTGAGCGACGGACTTTATACCAGAGGCGCCTATTCCTCCGGCGTCAAGTTGACCGATGTGACGATTTCCGGAACAGTTACCGCCATCTCAGACGACGGTTCCCAGGTTAGCGGCCGCATGGGCGGCATGCCTGGTCCCGGCGGCGGAGGCATGGAAAAAAGACCCGGCGGAAGGCCGATGCCCAATGGCGGCAATCCCTCCACTCAGTAAGTTTATTATGATCTATCTTTGGTTTTTACGATAGATTCACATTCATTTGACAAAGGCTGCCTCACAACCCTACGTTGTGAGGCAGCCTTTACTTATCTATGGCAGGATATATGAAAAACGTGTCTTTCCTGAAGAAATGTCAAATTACAAGTTTGAATATCCAGCATTATCTTCTAAAATTCATGCTCAAACCGGCTGCTGCCAGAAAGCGTGAACCCGCTATACTGCGATAGGGGTAATTCAATTACAAACTCAATCTCATTGGCCAAATATTCCACTCCAATGCTGCCTTTATGTAACTCAACAATTTTTTGGGCAATAGCCAGTCCCAACCCGGAGCCACTTTCCTCTGTTCGGGAAGAATCCTCTTTATAAAACCTCTCAAACAGTTTCTCCGGTTGTTGCGCAGGCAACTTCTTAACCCCATTGATGAATGATATCCGCACATGGTCCGGGGCTTTATTCAGCGATACCCGTACTTCCGAAGGCTTAATGCTGTATTTTCTGGCGTTTTCTAAAAGATTCGTAAAAACCCTTACCATTTGCTCTACATCTAAATCAATTTCAATATCTTCCCGGGGAAAATCTTTTTGTAGTGCTAATCCTTCTCTTTCAAAGATCGGCAAGTACTCCCCGATCATTTGCTCCAGCAGGCCGCCCAACTCGATTTCCTGGTAATCAAGCCTTATTCCCGGATTAGACAGTTTAGTATATTCAAACAACTCATCCAGTAATTTTTTCAGGTTTTGCGATTTATGGTAGATGGTATCAATGTACTCGGTCAATTCGTCTTCATGGTTAAATTTGTTCCTTTTAATTAAATCAATATACCCAATAATTGAAGTAAGCGGGCTTCTCAGATCGTGAGATAGATTGGTGATCAGCTCGTTTTTTGTCTTTTCATTTTCCCTTTCGCGTTCAAATTTTCTTTGCAGTTCCCTTGACATTGCATTAATACTCAAAGCTAATTGCGCTAACTCATCATTCCCTTTGATCTCAACCGCAAGACCCAATTCATGGACTTCCGATATTCTGCTTACTTGATTGGTGAGGTATTTGATATAAGTAAGCTTTTTATTCACAGGAAAGATAAAGATCCCTATAAAAATGCCTATGCTTATCAAAAAAATCAACAGGATGATGCTGTTATATTTCATAACCAAATTTCCTGCATAATGGCTTGGATCGGTCCAAAATTGAAATGAGAAATGATGGCCTAAAAACAAGAATGTCAGGGTTGAGACCACTAAGCTAAGAACGATTAACGCCAGCAATTTTACGGCAATGTTATTTTTCAGGGCAATCCCTTTCATATCTTGTAACCGACCCCCCAAACAGTTTTGATGTACAGGGGTTTTTTAGGATCTGATTCAATCTTTTCTCTGATTTTGGTTATATGAACCATCACTGTGTTATCGGATTTGAAAAAATCCTCCCTCCACACCGCCTCATAAATCTTGCTTGTATTTAACACGATCCCTTTATTGCGGGCCAGTAATTCCAGGATATCAAACTCTTTGGGCGTAAGCCGGATTTCCTTATCAGCAACCCATACTTGCCGTGTGTCGGTTTTTATGCTTAAATCTCCAATCTCGATCACATTTGTTTGTTTAAGTTCCGCTTTATTGTATCTCTTATATCTTCTGAGTTGGGATTTGACCCTGACAATCAATTCCATGGGGTTAAATGGTTTCGTTATATAATCATCAGCGCCACAGGTAATCCCCTGAAGTTTATCCATATCCTCCGATTTTGCCGATACCATGATAATGGGCATATTTAAGTTTTCTCTTATTTTGAGGCACGCTTCAATGCCATCCATATCAGGCAGCATAACATCCAGAAGGATGATGTCAATTAGTTCGTTCTGCAAAACTTGCATCCCCTCTTGGGCGTCCTTGACTTGTACGGTTTTAAAACCTTCATTCTCCAGATAGATGGAGATCAATCTCCGGATTTTTTGATCATCATCAATAATTAATACCTTACCCTCCATCAAACTTTACCTTCCCTATTCCAGCATTCGTTTTATTTTAACCTAAAGTCAAATGGCAATAAACCTCTCCGGTAAAACCTTAAGGATTCTTAAGATTTTCTACGATTGGTTTTTAATTTTTATTGAGTATACTGCACAAATCAATTCATTGAATCATAGGAGGAGGAGAAAATATGTCGCAACAAGCAATTTTATCTTTATCCAATCTAAGTAAGCGATACGATGATCACTGGGCGGTTCAAAACCTTAATATTCAGGTAGCACCCGGTGCGATCTTTGGTTTCTTGGGCAGAAATGGTGCAGGAAAAACAACAACGATTCGCATGATTATGAATTTAATCCGCCCTACCTCCGGTGAGATACGGCTGTTTGGCAAAACAAACAAAGAATTAAAAGCGGATCTTTTTAAACGCATGGCGGCTACCATTGAATATCCTGGCTTTTATTTGAACTTAACGGCCCGGGAGAATCTTTTATACTGCGCTAAAATGAGGAATCTATCTACCAGGAAAGTGAATGAAATGCTTGAACTCTTTGACCTAAAAGAGGCGGCGAATCGACTAACCAGGGAATTTTCACTGGGAATGAAGCAGCGGCTGGGTTTAGCCAGAGCCTTACTTCATGAGCCGGAACTGATGATCCTTGACGAACCAACCAACGGATTGGACCCCGCAGGAATTCAGGAGATCAGGGAAATGATCAAGAAACTTAATAGAGAAAAAGGCATCACCATACTTTTTTCCAGTCATATTCTTTCCGAAGTGGAGCAGATCTCATCTAAAGTGGCAATTATCCACGAGGGTAAGCTGGTAGATGAATTCACACTGGAACAATTTAAGAAAGAAAGCAAACATTTCATTGCACTAAAAGCCTCCAATCAAACAGGCGCTGTCCAATTATTAAATTCCAAATTCAATACCCGGTGCCAAGTAATGGATGGGCTTATTCAAATTCCCGATGTTAAGATACAGCCGGAGATTGTCAATCGAATACTTATCGAGAATGGCATCGATATTAGCCATCTGTCACTATATAGCGAAACTTTAGAAGACAGATTTATGCGATTAACGGGGGGCAAGGATCATGTTTAAAATGATACGTCTTGAATTTATGAAATGGAAAAGATCCAAAATTTTATTGGGAGCGATAGCGACTACATTAATTGGTCCTTTTGTAGCTTCTGTATCCGCTTACTCCAAACAGCACGGCAGCAATCTTCCGGCGGATTGGGACAGTTTCTTTGCCGTGGCCCTGCAAGTCAACCTATCACTGCTTTTTCCCATTTTGTTTGGGGCCCTGAGCGCCTATGCTTTTGTTCAAGAATATCAGGACCGGACAATTATCAACTTGTTTACCCTTCCGGAAAGCCGTGCCAAGATACTCCTAGCCAAAATGTTCACCGTACTCGGTACCCTGCTAATGTTAATTGTTGTCTGCCTGGTTTTTACGCTTATAGGAGGCCGGCTGATGCTCAGTGTCCCTTTAACCTTCGAAACCCTGCTTAGACTTAGTTCCCTTTCGCTAATTACCGGCATCATGGTACTATGTTTCATTCCCGTTTTCGCTTATATTGGGATAAAAACCCGTCACTTTATTCCGCCGTTGGTTGGAGCAACGGGTTTCACTCTCTTGAATTTTGCCGCTTTAGTATCTCCGACTTATGGTCCATTGGTACCTACCTCGATACCTGTATTTTATTTATTGAATGCCATTGGCTGGAGAGCTTCCATACCCTTTGTTTGGAGCGTGCTTCTTCCTATTTTTGCCCTATCAATGCTGTTATGTCTTAGAGAATATGTAAATCAAAACATTCACTAAATAGCATGGAAAGAAAACCCGGTGGAAGGCCGGTGCAATTAGCGGCAATCCTCCCACCCCAGTAAGTTCATTATGATCTGGCTTTGGCCTTTGCGTTTGCATTTTTATAAAAATCTAAAAAGAAAGATTCTTATATTGGGATATAAATAAAATAGACTCAGGGGTTTCTTTTATACACCCCTGAGTCTATTCATGATTCTATGATTTTTTAATACTTAATAACCCTTATTCTCACCTGAGGCTTTCTGGGTTACGATGGCAATCCCCGAGCTGGCGCCAATTCTATTGGCCCCGGCCTCTACCATGGTCATAGCGTCCTGGTAATTGCGAATTCCCCCGGAAGCCTTTACGCCAACATTAGGGCCAACCGTTTCACGCATTAATTGAACGTGGGCGGCTGTAGCTCCGCCTGTTCCAAATCCGGTAGAAGTTTTAACAAAATCCAGACCGCTCTCCTTGGCCAACTCACATAATCTCTTGATTTGTTCATCGGTGAGGTAACAGGTTTCTAAAATGATTTTTATCATCACCGGCTTGGAAGCAGTGCTGCGTACTTGCACAAATTCTTCCATTTCCTTTTTGATCCGGTCAAATCTGTTATTGAGTACATCACTTATATTGACCACATAATCGAGCTCATCTGCTCCCAGTTGGATGGCATCTTTGGCCTCAAATATTTTGGTGGCCGTGGTATTCGCCCCCAAGGGAAAGCCAATGACAGTGCAAACCTTTACCTTAGAATCCTTTAGTAAATCTGCCGCCAAGGGAACATAGCAAGGATTGACACAGACCGAGGCAAACCCAAATTCCTCTGCTTCAGCACAGAGACGATGAATTTGTTCCACGGTGGTGCTCGACTTTAGTACCGTATGGTCAATCATAGAGGCTAGATGAACAGTCATAAACTCAATCCTTTGCAAAGTACTTTAAAAAATCTGCAACCTCTTGTTTACTGGGCATAGCCGGTGCTGTACCTACTTTCGTCACTGAAAGGGCAGCCACTGCATTAGCATATTTGATGGCTTCTTCAAGGTTTTTCCCTTCAGCCAGAGCATGGGCCAAACCACCATTAAAGGCGTCACCGGCGCCGGTGGTATCAACGGCTTGAACTTTGAAGCCCTGGTAAAGAATACCTTTTTCCCCGCCGTTGTAATAGTAGCAGCCCTTTTCTCCCAGCGTGATAATAACATTGGGAACGCCGAGCTCATACATTACTTTGGCCGCTTGAAGCGCACTTCCTTCATCCGTTACTTTCACACCGGTTAATAAGGTTGCCTCTGTTTCATTGGGTGTTATATAGGCTACCGCTTTTAAAATCTCCCGGGGAAATTCTTGATATGGCGCCGGATTCAATATCAGGGGGATATTATGCCTTTTGGTAATCTCAGCCGTTTTTTGTACTGCCTCAATGTTTGTTTCCAACTGTACTAAGACAATGGAGGAATTCTTGATGGCTTCCTCCGTCTGTGCAACATCCTCCGCCGATAACTTGCCGCAGGCTCCCAAGGCCACCACAATCATATTATCCCCGTTGTTATCCACTGCGATTAAGGCCGCTCCTGTTGATTCTACATTATCAACCAGGACATAGGAAGTATCAATATTTTCTCTTTTAAAGTTCTGCCGGGCAATGACACCAAAATCATCCTTGCCGACTTTGGTCACCATGGTGACTTGCGATCCCTGCCTTGCCGCAGCTACAGCTTGATTTCCCCCCTTGCCGCCAGGCCCCATGCGGAAAGGGCCTCCCAGGACGGTCTCTCCAACCTTAGGCATATGAGGAGTTCTGCTCATTAAATCTACAACATAGCTTCCTACTACAGTTACAGTTCCCAATTGTACCACCTCGTATATATTAGCGGGTCTTGATTTGATCGATGTTTTCCTTGGTCACTAGATTAGAGGGAAGAATAACCGACTCCTCAACGCTTTCACCTTTGGCAATTTTTTCAGCGGTTATGATCGCTTCTTTACCGAGGAAGAAAGGAGGTTCTGCGATGGTAGCCTCCAATTTTCCCTGTTTGATCGCTTCCAGGGCGGGGTCAATGGCATCGCAACCGATCATGTTAATTTTATCCAGACGGCCGGCTGCTTCAACTGCCGAAAGTGCGCCCATTACCATTTCATCGTTGGCAGCATAAATGCCATCAATTTCAGGGTTTGCCTGCAGAATGTTTTCCATCACATTTAAGGCCTGGCCACGGTCAAAATTGGCACTTTGCTTAGCAATAATCTCGATATCCGGATATTTGGCAATTGCTTCGTTAAAGCCCTTACTTCTGTCTTGCGCTACGTTAGTACCTAAGATGCCTTGAATCTCAACAACCTTCCCTTTGCCATTTAAAGCTTTGGCCAGATATTCGCCGGCAATGTTACCCGATTTAATGGCGTCGAAGCCAATATGGGTTAAGACTTCGCCACCGTTAGCTTGGCGGTCAATGGTAAATACTGCAATCTTAGCCTCGTTGGCTTTTTTAACAGCCTGCACAATGGCGTCGCTGTCGGCAGGATCCAGGATTAACACGTCCGGTTTCTGGGAAATCAGGTTTTCAACATCTGCCAATTGCTGACTGGGATTGTTCTGGGCATCGGAAACAATTAATTCAATCCCGCTTTCCTTTGCTTGCGCTTCTGCTCCTTCCTTAACGGCGACAAAGAAGGGGTTGTTAAGGGTATTCATGGAAAGACCCACTTTTAGCTTTTTACTTTCTTGCTTAGAGCCCTCTGTTTCAGGTGCTTCTTTGCTTCCACAACCGTTTAAGGCAATTGCCATTAGAAATACACCGGCAAGAATTGCACAAATTTTCTTTTTCACGCCTCTTCCTCCTTAATATTTTTGTACTTTCAACTTGGAAAACTTACTGTCTACCACAACCGCCACCAGAATAACCAGACCTTTGGCAATGCTTTGATAGAACGGGGAAACATTCATTAAATTTAAAACGTTATCTAAAACTCCCATAATCAAAGCACCGAATAAAGTTCCTACGATCCCCCCTCTTCCACCGGATAAACTCGTTCCTCCGATAATTACCGCAGCTATAGCATCTAACTCTATCCCTACTCCGGCTGTGGGTTGTGCGGACATTAGTCGTGAAGTATAGATCGTAGCGGATAGGGCAGAGAAAAGACCCGCTATTCCATAGACAGCGATTTTAATACGGTCAACAGCAATACCGGATAAGCGGGATGCCTCTTCATTGCCGCCAATGGCATAAATATAGCGTCCAAAGCTTGTATAACGTAAAACCCAATACATCAAGGCATAAATAAGTATCATTAGAAGAATGGGCAGCGGAACGCCCCAAATCTTTCCATTGCCAATAATACTAAAGGAAGTTTCACTAACCACTAATGGATATCCCTTGGTGTATACCAAGGTCATACCCCGGGCGATAACCATGAGAGCAAGGGTAGCAATAAAAGCAGGAACCCCCATCTTCGTCACAAAGAAACCGTTAACAAAGCCAAAAAGCAAGCCTACCAGCAAGGCACAGAGAATCGCTACCGGCAACGCTACCTTAGCAGACAACATGCCCGCGATAATGGCTCCGGTAAAGGCTAAAACGGAACCCACGGATAGATCTATCCCGGCAATCAAGATAACTAAGGTCATACCGGCAGCCACAATGGCTGTTATCGAAACCTGTCTGGCAACATTCAGCATGTTGTTAACGGTAAAAAAAACCTCCGAGAGCAAACCTGCGACACCGCAAATAATAATAAAGATCAAAAATACTCGATATTTGTTCATCAGATAAAGAGCACTTGTATTCCCTTTAGCGGTTTCCTTTGCTGATGTATCTAAAGCACCCATTATCAGCCGACCTCTCTTCCTGTAGCATAGATAAAGATTTTTTCCTGGGTAGCTTCTTGAATCGGTAGTTCGCCAGTGATTCTTCCTTCGTGCATCACCAAAATCCGATGACTCATGCCTAATAACTCCGGCATTTCTGAGGAGATTAAAATAATGGCAATTCCCTCTTCTGTAAGGTTTTTCATTAACTGATAAATTTCCGCTTTAGCACCAACGTCAATGCCCCGGGTAGGTTCATGAAGAATCAAAATTTTGGGATTCATTTGTAACCATTTACCCAGAACTACTTTTTGCTGATTACCGCCACTGAGTGTACCAACCTCCACCAAAGGATTGTGCACCTTAATTCTGAGTTTTGACACCCAGTTACTGACAATTTGATTTTGCTTTAGTCTTTTGACTAAGACACCCATTAAGGAGATTTTACAAAATGTTGGAAGAAGTAAATTCTCGTAAACAGACATCGTTAATACAAGTCCTTCACTCTTCCTGTCATCGGTTACTAATGCAATACCGGCGTCAATCGCGTCTCTAATCGTCTTAATGTTCTGATTTTTAACCTCAATGGTTCCACCGCTGCATTGGTAAATCCCAAATAAGGCCTTAGAGAGAATTTTGCTGCCGGAACCCATTAAGCCGCCTATCCCTAGAATTTCCCCTTCATGCAAAGTAAAAGTAATGTCTTCTAGCTTATCCCTTACACTTAAATGATTTACCTTAAGCACAGGAGAACCAATTTTATGATTCCGAACAGGATACAGGTCTTTGATATCCCGGCCCACCATCATACGAACCATATCGTCTGTAGAGATACTCTTTGTACTCTCAGAGCCTATATATTGGCCGTCCCTTAAGACGGTTATGCGGTCGGCAACCTTTTCTACTTCCTCTAACCTGTGTGTAATAAAAATAATCGCCTTCCCCTGCTCCTTGAGTCCGACCATGATGCCTAATAACCGATCCGTATCTTCATCATTCAGGGCTGCGGTGGGTTCATCCATGATAATAAGGTTAGAGGCAAAGGATAATGCTTTGGCAATTTCAACCAACTGCTGTTCAGCAATGGTTAATTCATCCACCAAGGTTTTTGGAGATATTCGTTCTAAGCCAACCCTTTGCAATAGCTCTTCAGTATCTTTATAAAGGCGTTTTAGATCCAGTATGCCTTTTACCAACCTTGGCTCACGCCCTAAAAAAATATTTTCAGCCACACTTAAATAGGGAATGAGGTTGAATTCCTGATAGATGATACTTATGCCCAGGGACTGCGCAGAGCGGGGACCATTAATTTTAGTCCTGTCGCCATGGATATATATTTCACCTGTATCCGGCTGGTAAACGCCGGCCAACACTTTCATTAATGTTGATTTGCCGGCACCGTTTTCACCTAAAAGTGCAAGTATTTCACCCTCCGCAACCTCTATATGCACTTGATCCAAAGCCTTAACACCAGGGAAATATTTGCTGATCCCGACCATTTTTAAAGCTGTCTTATTCAAGGAGCATATCCCCTTCCCTCTACAGGCTTAGTAAGCAACTCCAGCCACTAAAATTACATTGGCGTAGGGGGTAAACTCTCCACTTCTAACCAGTCCACGGGCTTCCTTGGTTTTTTGTTTAAACTGAACATGGGGAACATATTCAACTGAAATCCCGGGAAAGCGTTTAAGGATTTCTTCATGCATCTCCGGACTGATCGTCTTTACTTCTTCGGCCAGTATGATTCTTTCAACAATTAGTTCACTAAGAACCGTATCGAGCAGCTCTAAAAAAGTTGGAGTTCCGGGTTTCAGCGCAAAGTCAATGCGGGTATTGACATTCTCCGGAAGGGGCAATCCTGCATCGGTTACTACAATGTAATCCGTGTGGCCCGTTTCTGCAATTAGCTTGTTCAGTGCGGGATTTAAAATGCCGCCTTTTTTCATGGTGAAACATCCTTTCTGTCCATCAATTTGTATTTTTAATGGTACATGATTGCCTTATCTTTAATTCCGGGGATAAAACATAGTGCCGCCTTACCCATTCACCTGTACTGGTCATTTTTTCATAAAGAATATCAAACGCCAGCTCCCCCAACTGTCTCATGGGCCTTGAAACCACAGATAGAGAAGGGGTAACAAAAGTGGCAATATCAACATCATCGAAACCGATGAAGGCTAATTCTTTTCCCATCTGCCACCCGGTCTCCATAACGGCCTTTACACAACCCACAGTCATCAGGTTATTTGATGAAAAGATGGCTGTAGGCCGTTCCTGCATTGAATACAACTTTTGGGTCAGCTTGAAGCCGCTTTCTTCCTTAAAATCCCCTTCCAGCACTAAATCTTCGGGTAAAGGAATCTGATATTCTTCCAACGCTTTCTTAAAACCAACAAAACGCTCATATCCCGGAGTTGTATTTTGGGGACCACAGATAATGGCAATTCTTTTATGACCCTGTAAGATCAAATGTCTTGTTGCTTGATAGGCACCATCAATATTGCCCACTAAAACGGTATCAACCTCAAAACTTTTAATTGCTCTATCCACCGCAACAATGGGAATACCTCGGTCAATGGCAGATTGAAGTTGCTTTCCATCCTCATCGGCAGTTGTAACGATTAAGCCGTCAACACTTCTTTCCAGCAGGATTTGAGTTAATTCCCTTTCAATTTCAGGGGACTCATTTGTGTTACAAAGAACAGTAAAATAGCCTTTTTCCCTGGCCTGCTGCTCTATCCCTGATACAACTAACGGAAAGAACGGGTTATTGATATCCGGAATGATTACCCCAATGGTCTTGGTTGTCTTCTTGACCATACTTCTGGCCACCGCGTTTGGGATATAATCTAGCTGACTGATCGCCTTGGCAATACGCTCTTCGGTGGCTTTCCGAACGCCACCTTGTTTATTTATAACCCTAGACACTGTGGCCGTTGAAACTTTAGCTAATTTTGCTACATCCTCAATGGTTGGTTTAGACATTTTATAAGCCCACCTTAATGTAAACGATTTCATTATATTTCTTTAAAAATAAGCACTTATGGCATTTAAAGTAAAATAATTGCTATTTTATGGGGGTTCTTGTTTCTGATTAGGAACAAAATAATGTAAACGTTTAGATTTTGTTTTATTTTATTCAAAATATTCTATATTGTCAATGCCTTTTTAGCAGGGCCTATCAGATGCCGATAGCGGCAATTCTGCCGGCAATTACGTTTAATTATTTTCCTTCTCTTTGACATTTGCCTATAGATTATTAAAAAAAGCTGCTTCACAGCATAGCGATGTGGAGCAGCTCTCATTATAAAATTCCCCAAATATTTCCATCTACTTAAGAATGTTTCCTTTCAGTAAGGATATAGATACGGCCTTCCAACAGGATGGTATTCTGCTTCCACACTAGACCAGGGAACGCAAATGTTCAATTGCTTCAAGGCACGACCCAAACCCACTCTCAACCCCCAACAGTCTCCGGATATACGATTTAAACGGTAGAGAAACCGGAATTTTCTGTTCCCAGGGTATGGTATTATCCGATACAACGGAATTAGTAAAAAGATCAATTGCCACCACCCCGGCGCCAAACAAATCGCTTTGTAGGGAAAAATCATTTCGTTTTTCAACATAAGAGGGTGAAGCATTGGCCGCCGATCTGACAGTCCGGCATTGGGACAATAATTTCATATCATGGTGATTTGGTATACGGTACGCTAGGCCGAAGTCGATTAGAAAAAGGCGCTCATCCTCCATAATCAGGTTGGATAAACGCAAGTCCCGGTGAATGATAGCAGGTTTCCGAGCAGTGGGAGTATGAAGGAAATTCAGGATCAAGAGCAATTTTAAGATAATTTTCTTTACTTCCTCTTCCCGGTAGCAGCAGCCGTTATTCATTGTTGTTGCCAGTGTATGGCCGGGTATATAATCCTCCACTAAGCAAAATAAATCTTTATGCCGGAAGCAATCAATATAACCGGGAATCTCCGGGTGACGGATGCACTTTAGGACCGCCGCTTCCCGGCGGCATAAATCAGCGGCGGTACAAGACACCTGCAGACTTTGCCGCAGGAATTCATCGGAACATACCTTCATAGCATAATAACGGTTCGCTTTACGGACTCTTACCACCACTCCGTAACTGCCGCCGCCAATCAGCGTATCAACATAATATCCGTTGATTGGCGACAATGATTTTAAGAGGAAAAAAAACTGCCAAACAAACCTTTTTTCCGTTTACGGTAACGACCCGACGAACCGGAATGATAATCCCGATGACCGGATGGATAGGTCGGAGGATGTTGTGAGTATTGAGGCTTTTGAGGAGGTTGGGGAGGCAGCGGCTGTGCAGTTCCCTGTCCTTTGGCAGCCAGACCGCAATAGGGACAGGTAACCCATTCCGGCTGCAAATTTTTCCCACACCCGGAGCAAGTATTATTTACTTTATGGCCACAGTGCGGACAAAATTTAAATTCGTCTTGAATCTGTTGATTACAAGCAGGACATTGCATAAAGAACCCTCCTTTTATAGATAATGCATCAAATTGAAATAACGTTTGCTATAGAAAAAATCGGTGTACATGTTACATATTTACTATTATTTTAATGCCTGCAGGATAAATTCACAAGTGACGCGCACAACTTGTGATTACCTCATACTTATTGGGTATGTCCGAGTATGTATGGAAAGACTTTATTAGACAGGCTTAAGCCCATGAAGTTCAGCCAGTGCTTCCGCTGATGTTCTCTTAAAGAACACGTTATTCCCTTGATTGCATTCATAAATAAAATCGTTCAGGCTTTTGCTGTTATAGCCTTCGAATTCCCCGACAATAGCAATCTTCATATGATAGTTCGTATATTTTTGCAAAATTTCACCCGCAAGCCCTGTTTTAAGTTCAAAAAAATCGTCATTTATATTTTCTTTTTTCACAAGCATTTTTTCACACCCGTTATCATAATGGACAACTGCAAGTAAATCTAACGCATCATTCACGTTATTAATAACAATATCGTCACTTATGATAATCGCCACTTTTGAACCGTTCTTATGATCCACTTTGATTTCCATACATACCATTCCTTTCGGAAGTTGAGTTATATATACTTACGTGGTCTTTATAGATATTCTTATCATTATAAATATTAATTTTAAGTGATTTTAATATATCCAATTTCATTCATCGCATTCTATGCCCAGGATCCCAGGGTGCAATGCCTTTTGGTAGAAAAATACCTCGGACCACTAAAAAAGAAAGCCGGGATCAAAGATCCACGACTTTCTCCACTGTCCAAACCAACTAGGTATCCAATCAATTGGTTATTCTACCTCATCAACGTCTACTGTGTCTTCTTGAGGGGAATCTTCATCTGTCTCGTCATTGGCTGCGTTGTCATCGGCGGTTACTTCTTCTTCATCTGTAGCTATTTCTTCATCGGTGGTTGTTTCTTCATCGGTAGTTAATTCCTCATCGGTCGGTTGATCTGCGTCAGTTGCAGGCTTGTCCATGATGTCAATGCGATTCTGATCGCCATCCCAATTGACATCTTTCCCTAAGCTTTCAGCAATAAAGCGTAAAGGCACGTAAGTACTATTATCAATTATTTTTGCAGGCACGTCTAAAGTTACTTCTACTCCATCAACAGTGGCAGTAGGGTTATCGATCTGTAACCATATGCCTCCAGAAGTAATTGACTGATCCTCAGCATTCCATCCTACTTCCTGACCCATGGCTTCAAAAATAGCCCTTAATGGCAGCAGTGTTCTGCCTTCTTCAATAACAGCCGGGTTTTCTGTAACTAGGCTGTCCTCATTAATATAAATGGTCGGTGGCGCCGCCGCCATGGCAAGGCTGGTACTTAACAAAAGAAGACATAATGTTAATACTGCTGTTAATTTCTTTCTCATTTTTGACCTCCTTGATTTATTCATTCATCTAGTATTTTGGTCCCTAAGTAACCTACTTTGCCCCCTCCCTTTTAAAATTGAACATTATTCACTTTTTAGAATTTTATTTTGATATTTTAATTCCAGTTTCCTTCTAATTTTACAATTTTACATATTCTTTCACAAATCTATGACATTTTTTATACCTCATTTACACCAGATTATTTAACAATGAGTACAGCACAAGGAGCTAAGTTGGCTACCTTATAGGCTACGCTCCCCATCAGAAAAGCTTGGATATTGGACATTCCCCGATGTCCAAGAACTGCCAAATCATGGGGATGCCCATTAAGATAATCTACAATAACCTGTCCTGGATGTCCATATAAGGTTAATGTTCTGGCATCCACGTTATGGTTGGCAGCATATTCCTGAGCCTTCCGTAAAAAAGGAACTTCCATTTTTGCGGCTTCGGCACGGGATAAGCCGATCATTCCCTCTGATCCCATATCTGTCACCGGAGTCACGGATAAGATGGTGAGAACGGCCTCTTCTGTTTTAGCTAGGTCTACAGCAGTTTTTAGGGCTTTCTCCGCCTGGGCAGATCCATCGGTTGCGACCATAATTTTCTTAAACATCCGGCGCTCCCCTCCCTCCTTAATTTATGATCAGCCTTTGGAATTTTTATTTAACTTCCGCGATGTCAGAACCACCGGCGGCAACATTGACTTTCTTTTGATCATGCAAGAATAAGGCTAATATAAATGCCAAACCGCACAACACAGCACCGATAATAAAACAATCGGATATAGCCATGACCATGGATTGCTGGGATACGTACTTGTACAAAACAGACATACTAAGGATCTGGCCTCCTTGTGCCCCAAGACCGGCATTTAACCCTATCCCTTGCAAGGCTGAAAGCATTTGCAAGCCGTCCGCTTTATCCAAAACGACATTCTGAGCCAAATTAGCATAATGGAAGGTACTCCGCGATTGCATTAAATTGGTCATGACCGCAATTCCAAAAGTGCTTGTCACACTCCGAATGACATTTCCCAGGGAAGAGGCGGTGCCGGTTGATTCTTTCGGAAGACTTACCATTCCCACATTAATGGCTGGTGACAACGCCAGCCCTATTCCTATTCCCCGGATGGATAACCAAAACATCATGGTGCTAAAAGATGTAGACCCGTTAAAGTCCTTCATGGCGTAAGAGGAAACAGCCATAATTACTAGGCCGCTTAGGACCAGATACCGGGCCCCGTATTTATCGAACAGCTTACCGCTGATGGGCATAAATATCGCCGTAACCACCGCAGACGGCAATAAGACCAAGCCGGTTTGCATTGCGGTCTGCCCGAGTACGCTTTGCATGAAAAGAGGAAATAAATAAACCACCACGACCATGGCCACTTGAATGAAAGAAGAAGTAATGGTAGACAAAGTGAAAAGCTTATCCTTAAACAATCGCATATCCAGAACCGGTTCTGGACATCGAAGTTCGTGAACAACCATCACCAGCAGGTTAACAATTCCAACAAACAACATGGCGACAATCACAGGATCTCCCCACCCCATCTGATTGCCCTTGCTTAATGCAAATATTAAACAAAACAAACCGATGCAGATGGTTGTAATACCGATTGTATCGAATGTTGTTGTTGCTTTTTTCTCCATTTCCGGCAATAAAGTAATTCCCATAAATATGGCTAGCAAACCAATCGGTACATTGATATAAAAAAGTGTTCGCCAACTGGCTACTTCAATAAGATACCCACCTAAAGAGGGACCAATAGCCATGGTTGCCATTCCGGCAATCCCCCATACGCCAAGCACCATGCCAATTTTGGATATGGGGGTAACTCTGAAGCAAATGGCCATGCCTAAAGGCATGATAATCCCTGCCCCTATCCCCTGCAGCACCCTGCTTATGATCATCATATTAAAATTAAATGCTGAGCCACATAAGAAGGAACCCAAAGTAAAGGCGATTAGGGCAAAAACAAAGGTTTGCTTATATCCATATTTATCCCCTAAATAACCGGCCAGGGCAATTATGATTCCCTGGGTCATCATGTAGGCTGTGAGTACCCATTGAATGTCGTTGGCATTGGTACCAAAAACAGCCATCAGTTTGGGCAGCGCCACATTAACAATATTCCCGGTTAGGGCTTGTAGGAAGGTTCCCATTATGATAACAGAGGTTACTGGCCAGTTGACTTTATTCTGTAGTTCACCGGTATTCATTAATAATCCCCACTCATTTAGTTTTGATCGTCACAACGGCAGACATACCCGGCTTTAACCTATCACCCTGCTGAACCACACTTATTTTAATGGGCAGGCGTTGGGCTACTTTCGTATAGTTGCCAGATGCATTCTCTGTTGGTAATACGGAAAAACTTGATTGAGTGACTCCAGAAACCTCTTCAACCTTGCCGTCTAGAACCATATCAGGGTAGGCGTCCACGGTAACCTTGACCTTATCACCGATATGTATCCGTCCTACCTTTTTTTCTTCAATGTTGGCTAAGATCCAGACTCGCTCGGGATTTACGATGGTAAACAAGGAACTGCCCGAGCTAACGTTTTGTCCTTTTAGAGCCGTAACTTTTACTACATTTCCACTAATGGGAGATTTAATGGTGGTATGCGCCAAATCCAGTTGAGCTTTATCATAAGTGGCTTTGGCCTGCTTTTCCTGGGCGGCATAGGTGGCATCACCGGTTTTTTTCAAGGTATCTAATTGGATTTGAGCGGCTGATACGGAATCTTGAGCAGCCTGAACATTGGCATTGGCTGCTTCCAAGGCTTTCACCGCTGTTTCGTATTCAGTTGTACATTTATCCAAGGTTTCTTTGGAAACCGCTCCTTGCTGGTATAAAGTCGTGTTGTTGTCCAATATACGCTTGCTATCTTCCATTGCCAATTTGCTAATAGCGGCTTGAGCGATGGCTGCAGATAAGGAATTCTCTGCCTTTGAAACGGACTTTTGTGCAGCCTCAATATCGTTTGGCAACTTAGTAATGGCTATTTTGCTAATTTCCCACACTGCTTGCGCTTGGGAAGCATTAATCAGATATTGGGACTCATCCACTTGGGCCAACAACTGCCCTACTTTCACAGTATCTCCTTCCTTAACATGGACTTCGGTAAGTCGGCCACTAACATCTGCACAAATATTAACCAAATCTGACGACACTTTGGCATTATCTGTTGTAACCGTAGTTGTTAATTGAATGTACCAGCGAATGCCGAAAATAGCCACAGCAATAATGACTACGGCCAAGATACCAATGCGGGTCATCTTGGAAATGGACTTTCTCTTTGGATTTTCCAGATGATTATTTGCTTCTATTGGATTCATTACTGCTCCCCCTAGTCATTCCTTTAGTAATGGTTGAAATCATCATCTCGGTCACCGGGCTTTTTAAATCAGCAGACATATGAGTAGATATGTAGCTTACAAATCCTATACTTACCGAGAGGATCATATTGGTCAAAACAACCAGATCGGATTCAATAAATGTTCCTTCGGCTTGTCCACGTTGGATGATAGCAGCCAGGAGCCTTTTCTTCTGATTGTATAGATCAATCAAACGGCTTTCCGCATTAAAACCTTCAAATGGAATGGTTGCCGAGACTTTCGGTACCCAGGGGTGTTGGTGAATAAATTCAAATTCAATCATTATATAATTCCTTATCGCTTGTTCCGGGGCCGTCAACGACAAACATCTTTCTTTTATCGAATTACATTGCGTCTCCATACACTTTGAAAAAACCTCGGACATTAATTCATCCTTGTTTTTGAAATACTGATAAATGGATGCTTTAGCAAAATCAGATTTTTCAGCTATATCGTCCATGGTAATTGACTCAAAAGCCTTTTCGTTTAAAAGTTCCTCGGTAGCCTTTATAATGCTCTCTCTTCTGAATTCCCGTTCTCGTTCTACCCTTGCTCTCAACTCATCATCTCCAATACTTGGTATTTATTCTGATAGTTATAATTATGAATAACGTTCACAAATCCGTCAATGATTTTTTTATCAAGTGGATAAGCATTATGTCAATAAATCTTTAAGAAGTGTTCTATAACCAATAATAAATTTCTTTTGGAGACCATGCCGCATCATGTAATGATAGGCCTTCCAATGAAGGATAAGGCAGCTTAAGTTTGGACCTTCAAGTTGATAGCTAAAGACATGCCCCTATATAAATTAATTTTGCTTCAAAAAATAAGCCAACCAAAGTGATCTCTCACCCCAGTCGGCTTCCCATATCTCTATTCAAAATTCATATTCAACCTCTGATCCACCAAGCAGACTAGAAACTAACTTTCCTGAAAAATAGGTATCAAAAATACAATTGCCTATCATCGTCTTCCAGAATCTTATCAAAGTGATCTATTTTCTCTCTCAAAAGATCATAAGCACTCTTCTCCTTGCCTACTCTCTCCAGTTCTTCCAAAGATACGGGAACAATGATCTTTCCGCCCAAAAGTTGATGTTTAATTTCACTCATAGCAACTGATGAAAAGCCTGCTCGACTATAAATCATGGCCCCATGAATGCCTTTAGCCTCCATCGTAGGGACCATGTTCCGGATATCCGATACCTCCACTTTCTCTTTTCTATTCTTACATTCGATCAGAACCAATGCGCCAAGTTTCCAAAGGCAGGAATCATATGAAATATTGCAGCAGAAAATATCCACTTCGGCCCTTCCCCTTTTTGCCCTGACATCAGTAACTTTTAAGCCAGGGATAGCGCCAATAAAATACTGTATCAGGTCTTCCAGTCTTTTTCCCTTCTCGTCAGAACGGGTAGCCTTTCTCAAATTATCAAGCTCATTTTCCCAATATCTATAATCGAAAGTAATGGAGCAGGATGTGTTTATTATAGCCAAGTCAGAATTTCTGCGAATAAACTTATGAACCACCGGTAAATAGGCATGCCGGTTTCGCATCATCATTAAAATATTTTTAGAAACGCCTGCTTCCTCTTCCCCTTTTAGATACTCTTTTATATTACCTAATGTTATTTTAAGTACTGCTATAAATTGGCTTACTTCTAAAATTTTTTCCTCAATTAAAGTATAAGGACAAATATGTTTCCCTATATAATCACAAAAGCTTTGGTATAAAGATTTAAGATCAACGGTAGCCAATACTTCCTCGTCAACGGTAGCCAACCCGTAAAGAAAAACATAGAACCATTCACAAACTAAGTCTATATCTTGGTAATAGTAGCCAAAGGAATAAATAGGATTAAGCAATATTTCTTCTACCTCGCCAACAGTCCATTGGTTAATATGATTACTATTTAACTTGCATAGACCAGCTTCAAAATCATCCGCTAGCGGTAAAAATAGTCCCCCTTCAAGTACCAAACCCCAGTTTCCTTCTCTATCGGGAATAGTAGCCAATACTTTGCGGCCAATCATATTTTGCAAAATAAAAGAACGATTTAAATATTGATAACCTTTTAAAGCCGGTTGCTCGCGATCCATCCAAAAAGAAATTGTCTGTTCCACGCGGTCTAAAAGATTGTCATCAAGATTAGGCGTCCAGTAAAAAGCCAATATCACTAAATCCTCATTTTCAATCTTCATTTCTCTCGGATAATAAACATGGTCACCAGTCATCAATTCTGATAGGTAGAGCCAATAGAATGATTCCAAGCAGTAGTGCTCTCTTTTTTTTACCTCTCCCTTAATCCTCTTCAGTATCTGCTC
The DNA here is from genome assembly GCF_000215085.1 of Desulforamulus ruminis DSM 2154. Taxonomy (NCBI): domain Bacteria; kingdom Bacillati; phylum Bacillota; class Clostridia; order Eubacteriales; family Peptococcaceae; genus Desulforamulus; species Desulforamulus ruminis. The sequence continues at coordinate 1,479,375 of NC_015589.1, read as the reverse complement.
ATTCTGGCAGAATTGTTCAAATGCTTGCTTAATTTTTGTTCTCCATGTTTGCTCCACACGATAAACCTTATCCCTATACCCAGCAATAATATAAAGCTTAGGGACCTTAATGCAGTCTTCAATATCAGATGAAATTAGTTCACCGGCTTGAGCCTTATCTATAAAATCGTGAAAAGGATAATGGTAATTATCAATGGGTTGAACCATCATCTCTTCACCTTTGATAAAACCATCGACAATGGTAAGCAATAAACCCGTACTATCTGGAAATCTCACGCCTCTCCTCCTTATTACTTCTCATGCGCACCAACGAGTCTCCGGAATTTTATAATTGGCAGCTACCGCTTTCTCTACCGTTGCAATACATTGGAGACAAAAGGGAATGTCCCTTCTATTCTATTCAGTATACCAATATATTTTTAACTTATATGAAGACGGGAAGCAGTGAGCTGACACCCCTAGCTTCCCGTCATAGACTATATAAATTTTTTTAAGCGTACTATCATAATTATTGGAGTATTTTCGCCAGGAAATGGTACTTCGTAAAATCCATCAATTATAAATCCACATTTAAAAGCAAGATTAAGTATGTCTTGAATGGACCTGTGATAATAGTTTTGCAAAACTGGTTGTCCCTCGATTGCAACGCCTTTATGAACGCAAGAAGTGAAATAATCCTCATTGGGATAGGTGAAACAAGGGTGGTGTGTAGCAAATACAAAAATCCCATTCTCACACAGCAGATCAAAAACTGCTTTAAACAATGGTTCTATATCGGAAATATCCATAATTGCCATGTTGGCAACCGCTTTTGTAAAAGGTCTTTCTTGCCGTAAATTCATGAGTTGCTCATAATCGGTAGCATCACAAACTTTAAAAATTACTTTGTCCAGGACATTTACTCTGCGGATCTTCGCAAGTTCAATCATTTTAGGACTGTAATCAAACCCAACAACTTTTACACCTTGCTCGGCAAGCCTTTTTGAAAAATTGCCGTTGCCGCAGGCTATATCCAAAACGAAATCGTCCGACTTAATCTCCAATAATTCTTCGGTATGCGGGCGGACAATCTCGCGATGAAAGCGGTTTGATTCATCGCCCATTTGATTATCCCAAAACTTCGCATTGGTTTCCCAAGCATGTAAACTTTCTATATTTGTATTCTTCAAATTTTATCCTCCATTAAGATTATACAAATAACACAAACACTACTGCACCAACCGCCTAGAATCCTGTCTGGATTCATAATAAAATTAGCGAAACTCTTTGAACCTTGATCTAATTTTGAGGCAAAATAGAGTTTGATTATTTTAAACTAGATTGGCAAAACAGTAATCAAATAACCGCCTAATACCAGGCTGGCGAAATTTGCAACCAACACATAAGAAAGGCGACGGAATTTCCCATGTTCTTTGATAAAAACAAGGACTCCTATGATTTCGGTTATAAACACCCAAAACTCCATCAAAATGAGGTTCAAAATCAAATAGCTGGCAAAAGGAGAAGCTCCGTTCAGGACTACATTTAAAATGCCTTGTGTCAATAAATTTATAATTAGGAAGGCAAGCCAACTGTTTTTATCACGGAACCCAAACAGAAAAAAGATTACGCCTTCAATCGCTAAAGTAAAAAATACCCGCAGCGTCACTAAAAGGATTGATCGAGACAACAGCTTCCCGGCTGTTATGGTTTGTGCGGAAAAATCTAAGGTCACAATGCTATTATAACCGGTCAAGTATTGCTTCCCGATAATTTGATCATAACTGGTGCCGTTTCCCGATACTTTAATTTTTATTTCTTTATTGCTCCCAATATCTCTATTGTAGAAAGCATAGGATGTTTCCCAAGCGGTCTTGCTTTTTTCCCCTTCCTGCAAAGTTTCTGCGGAAATGATGGCAACTGAAACATCCTCGGGGGCATTTTTCATAATCACGATTAATGCGGGAGGCTCGGCTGAATTGGCATATGTAATGGTTGGGAAAAAACAACAAGCAGCAAAAATCATGATTAACAGCGTATATACTTTTCGTTTCAAACTACACACCTTCTTCTTATAGGACAATAGGGACATTCTTTTTGGTCAGTATTACAAAGAATAAACCGTTTTTATATGCCTTCTTTTATCAAATTTTATCACAAAGCCTAACTAGTAAAAATGGAAAACACCTTAACATTACGCTCATACACGGCAAAATCCCGCTCGCGACAGGCAAACGGGATAGCTTTTGAAAAGAAAGCAGCGGATTTCTTCGTTTATAGACCACTCAGACTTGTAGCCTAGGATAGATAAAACTACTTTCCAACAAAGCCTGCTTCGCTTTCTTTCCATTTCTGTTTTTCTTTTACTCTGCAGCAAGGGATTTAAGATATAAATATGCCTCCATGATAGCATATCATTTCTTTGGCGCCATAATTAATGATTTTGCGAAGGGATTCTTCAGCCTCTTTTATATCTAATGTGAATTGAGGATTTGCAATTACCAATTCCCCATTCTCAAGTGCTGCCGCATCCCCTGTTATAAGAACTTTTTTCTTATTTATATAGACAGCAATGTGACCTGGCGTATGTCCCGGCGTTCCGAGGATGGTACAACCTCCGCACCAATCCAAAACATCTCCGTCCCGTACTTCCAGGTCTACTTCAACAGGCCGAACATTTTTCAGGATATTACAAAAAGCTAATCCAAATGGTTTTTGTTCTTCAGGTAAATTCGGCTGCATGGCCTCGGCTTGTTCTAACCGTAGGGACTTGAATTTACCTGAAATATACGGGGACTCCTTGTCACTGGCCACAACCTGTATTTTAGGATATTTCTGTTTTAATTCAGACAATGCACCCATATGATCATGGTCCTGATGAGTAATCAAAATATGCGTCAATTCGCTGCAAGAAAGATTTTTTTCTGCCATTGCCTGTTCGATAACAGGAAGAAAGCCGGTATATCCGCAATCTACCAATACCATATTCCTATCATCTTTTAATAAAACTGGATGGATTACATCCTCTGTTTGACCAAATTTAAGTTTTAAATCCAATACGATAACCTTTTCCATTATCTAACTCCTATGCTTCCCCGATTTATCTTTTTTCTTCAATACAATAATTGCGTTGCTGATAAGCCCTAATCCCATTCCGATAATTGCGCCGGCAATAACGCCAATTAGCGTATCAATCCAACCGCCGGAGAGGAACATCTCCCGCCCGCCGCTGCCAAGAAATCCAACAAGCGCGCCGATAGAGAGCCCAAAGAACATAAATCCTGCATAAAACAGACCGATGGCCTCGTAATCGGCAGGGTCGCGGTTTTCATAGTACTCTGCAAACCGCTCCTGCAGATCGAAAGACTTTGGGGTTTCACTGCGAAACTTAAGTTCCTCTTTCGCGCGTTCAAAGGCTTCCTGTTCGGAACATCCTTCAGCGATCAAATCATTCATATAATCACTCATATAGAGAATCATATCGTTTTGCGCTTCAAGTGACGTCTCCGAGCGGTTCTTAAACTTAGCAAGTCTCGCCATAATCTTGCTCTTGGTCTGACCGGTTTTCCGTCGCAGCTTTTCCATATAGGTCATTTCGGCTTCTTCCAAATAGTACTGTGATTGTTCCTTTGCAAACCGGTTAATTCTTTCCTTAACCTCATGGCTAAAGCTCATTATCTTTCCCCCCATTATTTCTTAAAATTTGAATACGCTCACTTAGAAAATCCCATCTTGCCCAAAAAGTCGCCAGTTCTTCAAGCCCCCGCTCGTTCAGCGTATAAAACTTTCTAGGGGGTCCTATTTCCGAAGGTTTTTTTGTAATGTGAACCAACTTGTTTTTTTCCAGCCGTAACAGTAACGCATATACAGTCGCTTCCGCAAGCCCTTCAAAACCCATTGCGTGTAGCCTTTTAGCAATCTCATATCCGTATATTTCATCGCGACTGATGATCTCAAGCACTATGCCGTCCAAAACGCCTTTGAGCATTTCGCTTAGGTTCTCCAGAATACCACCCCCTCGGTATTCAATCTCGTTGGTAATCAATTATATTTAGTACTACTACACAATAACATAGAGTAGATGATTAATCAACAGATTTTTTAAAAGCCCTGTTTTATATTACTTCCTTTTATTTTCGAAAATAAAAAATATCTTGAATGCTATGAGGATTTTACCGGGAGGTCATCGGGGCTGCCGAAGGGGTGGAAGAGGCCAAGGTCAGCCGGATAAAACCTCTTTCAGTGGTTGAAAGGCCGAGTTCTGTATTTTGGATCAATTCTTGAGCAGGAATTGACTGATAAAGGTTTTATTACATTATTCAGTTTATCCCGTGTCCTTTCCAACGGAATGAATATTGTACTGAGTAAGCTTGGTTATGATTATGCAGGAAGGAAGACTTGTAAAACAACTGCAATATTATGGGAAGATTTGAAGATATGAATATCTGGGTAAAAACCGGAATAACAGGGGTTAAGAATTCATTGAAGCCGATGTCTTCGTTTGTTCCTAAAAGAGGTTAGAAGTTCTGTCAAACTTGATATTTTCAGATGAAGAAATTCTTTACAACTTATTGACAAAATTGAGGTCTCAAAAGATAGTGACATACCATCCATTATAACTTCAAAAACCAATTTTAAAGGGTGCGAGATTTACACGCCCATCTTTTTCAATAATATTAGGCACTCTATATGGGTGGCAAGGAGACGTTTCGCTTGCCACCATCGATCTGGTATAATCTCTAAATTCGCTCTACTATCTCTTACCAACGCCTAACACTCTCCTGAGTTGACGATTGATCGCATTTGTACACTGTTTTATTTGTTTTACCACTTTTGCCTCTTTCTTCTTTGGTGAATCTACGATTAAGCGTAATTTATTGTAAATCTTTAATATTTCATCCTCAAGACACTGATCACTAATGGACACATAGCGATTTCATTACACCAATTTCCATATTTCAACAATGCTACAACTCCAATTAACGTGCGTTTTAAATTTTATATACTTTTTGCATTGTTCAGCGTATCCGAACAGAGTTGCCCGATAAGGCTTGGGCGCCATAAGCGAGAAAAGATTTCTCCCAACTGTCAACGTAAGACCCGGTGGCCCACTCAGCCATGATTACGGTCGTTCCTTCCGGCAGGTCCAGCCCTGCCAAAGGGTTTTCTGCTAATTGCTCCGTACCGATGGGGTAAATCGTTAATTTATTTTTAGTTTTAACCAGGGCAATATTCTTATTGGGCGAGGTAAAGGCGTCCATGGCATCGGGAACCCGGTCTTTGATATTATGCCAGCTTAAGACCAGGGTGTCATAGAAGATCAAATTGGCCGGAGGGATGATCTTGAGATCAAAGTCTGTTTGCTCAAAGGTCCCGCCCCTTTGATAATTGACTCTCCCTACAAGAAACCAATGGCCGTTTTTCCGCACCAGGCCAAAATTTTCCCCGGACTCATCCCGTTTGAACGAGGTAACTCCTTTGTCCCTTAAAGCTGCAACAGCCTGTTCCCTGGCGCTCAAATAAGCATTTAATCCATTGTCCCCCAGCAAATCGAACACCTTTATTTCGGTAGGCGATGATAATTTGTCTATGGGAAGCACCTGTAATTGATTAACCCCGGCGCTTCTCTTTTCGATGGCCACATAATCATTGCCAATATAATTGATGATTCTTAGCGCCGGATCGTTATAGGCTTGATCGCCAGTTCCTTCTTCCCCTTCTTTCATGTCGGGGATCTTGGCTGCCACATTGCGGGCCGTCAGGATATTGTCTTTCTCCCCCTCGGCAGAGTTATCCTGGACATCAAACTCCCAAAAACCGCTGGTGCGCGGAAAAAAAATCCGTTCAGCCGCCAAAACCGGGTGAAGTTGCTGATGCTCGACGGCAATCCAAAGGGTTTGATAGGTATAGCCGGCGCCCGAAGGGATCCTCAGTCCCAGCAAGACACCGGAAATCCCTTCGTTGTAGTTCTGATTCATATCCTGAGCATTGGCATTGGCTGCTCTCATCAGCGTACTGTCCGCCTGATCGGCAACTTTTTTCAAGAGTAGATTTTTATTTTGCATAAAGAAAATCATGTTTGTATCATCAAGCTTCATAAATTCGCCCAGATAATTAGCCGAGGCATAAACCGTTATGACATCGACCTTCCCGGTTTTTGGGGCAGAAATAGCGTCAGATGGAATGTATCTCATCATCAGATAATCGGCTGCATTTACCCTCTTGATTTTATAAGAAAGTTTGTCCCAGACATGTCCGCCAAAGGAGACGGCACCTGCAGCAAACTGAACATCACTTCCAACCCATTGCCGGGTTGACTCTTCTCCATTGCGGTCGGTGTCCAACTCTTGAAGCACCGTCCATTTACCAACTAACGGGTAGACCGAGTTGGACGGCGGGATAATCTTACCGGCCGCTGCGCCCGAAGATTCGGCACATCCGCTAAGCATCAGCAGTAAAAAGGGAAGCAACAGAAGCAGGCGTCTTTTAACCATTGGCACGCACCCCTCTGGGCAGAGTAATAACCACGGTTGTCCCCACATTGACTTCGCTGCTGATTTCCAGCCGCCCCTTCATTAGGGTGACAATCTCTTCACAGATGGATAAACCAATGCCGTTTTTGGAACGTGAGCTCCTGCCTTTATAAAACTTTTCTTTCACCATCGGCAGCTCCTCGGCAGTAATGCCGCATCCACTATCGGCAATCGTAAACGTATATTCTTTTTCCCCTACCTGGACCTGAAAATGGACAGACCCTCCGGCACTCGTAAAGTTCAAGGCATTATCTAAAATATTGATCAATACTTGTTTCAAACGGTTGGCATCGGTCATCAGATCGGGAAGGCCTTCCGGGTAATCAACCGTGAAATGGATATTATCCCGCAGCGCCCGCGGCATCAACTGTTTGCGGATATGCTCCATCAACTCGGTCAAATTCACGTTTTCATATTCAAGTTTAATCCTGCCGGAAACGAACTTGGAAAAGTCCAGGAGCTCTTCGACCATCCGGGTGAGCCGCTTAGTCTCCTTGGCGATAATACCTAGGCCGTCGTTCAACATTTCTTTGTGCTGGAATTTTTCGCTTTGCAGCGTAATCGCCCAGCCCATAATCGAGGTCAACGGGGTGCGCAATTCGTGGGAAACCGAAGAGATAAAATCATTTTTCAGCTTCTCTTTTTTGGTGATTTCATCTGCCATGTAGTTCAAGGTATCCGAAAGCTTGCCGATCTCGTCATCCCGCTTTTTCTTGCTCTTGATTTGGAAATTGCCTGCCGCCATGCTCTCGGCAACGGCGGTCACTTCCCTCAGTGGGACAAGGATGGTATTGGCTAAAAAGATACTGAGCAAACCCACAACTAGAACCACAAAAAGGCCGATGGCAATAAAATTTTTCGCCGTGTCCTGAATATCCTGATCAATGGCAGCGGTAGACGCAATAAAACGTAAGGCTCCGACAATTTGACCCTCGGATTTCAACGGATAAGCTACGGCCATGACTTTCTGACCGTTTAATTTTCCCACCCATTCCCCCATCTTGTCATTGAGCGCATCCTGTATATCCTCCGTGGGCTCCCCTTGCTCCGGGATTAGTCCCAGGGAATCCATAACAATCTTCCCGTCTCGATCCACAATCTCCACTTCGGCATTGCTTTGATTCCAAAAGGCATCCACATTATACAGGATATTATCTTCCAGAGAGGTATCGGAATAGTATTTGGAATACATGTCCGCGCTGATCTTAACCTGATTGGTCAGGTTACCCCTTAGGCTGCCGTAGTAATTCTGCTGCACCGTATAAATCAGCATCACTTCCAGAATGGCCACCGAAACCAAAATCACGATCATGAAATTGGCCGTCAGTCTCCCTCTGATTCCTCTCATGTCAGCCTCCTGCCGGGCTCCGGCTGCCACCGGTAACCGGAACCCCAAACGGTTTTAATATGCCGGGGCTCAGAGGGGTTCTCTTCGATTTTTTCTCTGAGCCGCCGGATATGTACATCTAAAGTTTTGGTGTCCCCAAAATAATCTTCTCCCCAGACCGCATTCAATATCTCTTCCCGTTTCAGCGCTTTCCCCGGATTTTCCATAAACAGTTTTAAGATCGAATATTCCGTAGGGGTCAGCTCCACTTCCCGATTGTTTCTGAGCAGTTTATTGGCGGCCGTATCCAGGCACAGATCGCCGTAAGTATAGGCCGTTCTTCTCCCTTCAAACCGGTTCCGGCGCCTTAACATGGCTTTAATCCTGGCAATCAATTCCAAGGGATTAAAGGGCTTGACCATATAGTCATCCGCTCCCAGTTCAAGACCCATAATTTTATCCGCATCCTGTCCTTTGGCCGTCAGCATGATGATGAGCGGTTCCGGCATGGTTTCACGAATGCGCCCACAGACTTCCAGGCCGTTTATTCCAGGCAGCATCAGATCCAGCACCACCAAATCGGGAAGGAACGACGTGAGCAGAGCCAGCGCCTCCTCCCCGCTGGGCGCTTCTCCCACTTCGTATCCGGCCATCTCCAGATTGAGGGTGATAAAACGCCGGATCGAAGCTTCATCTTCAACAACCAATACTTTTATCTTATGATCGTGCATATTTTCATCCCTTAGGTTTTTTGTTATTATAACATGATTTATGTTCATCGCTTTGATTGGAAAGCAAGGCTTCGATCAGCATTTCCCTGTAGGCTGCCACACCCGTCCGGGTCAGATGAACCCCGTCCGAATAAAAGTAATCGTCATGGCCGCTGCTGACCGAATGCCAATCGATCAGCCTGGCCTTGGGGTAAGACTCCGCCACCTTTTTCAGCGTCTCATTTACTACCCCCTCCCAAGGCTTTGGGACACGGGTATTTACCAGCACGATCTCCGCAGTCCCTTGCAAGGAGTCCAGAGCCTCTGTCAACTGCTTTTCTGTAAATGAACCGTTAGTGCCTAATTCAATAACCACGGTTCTCCCCAACTTGCCCTCTTCCTGGAGCCTGGCAATAACCTCCGGAGCCTGATACATCTGTCTGCCGATTTGCGCGTCGATGACAATGCCCGGCAGGTGTTCTTGCAAAGCAGGTTGCACATTAATCATTAGGGAATCTCCAATGACTGTAATTTCATCTCCCCCGACATCACTCTTTTTATCTGCCGCATCAGGTTTCACGGTGGCAGCAGGGTCTGCCTTGTCTGTCTCCTGGGCTTTAGTCCCGATTTGGGTTTCCTTTTCAGTTTGAGCTTCATTTTCGGTTTGGGCTTCGGCTTCGATTTTATTTTCAGTTTCAGGGTTCTTTTCAGTTTGCATTTGTTCTGTCCTCATCTGACTGTTTGCTAAAGCTTTATCGGAAGTTTCCGTACCTTCATTGGGGTTTACCAACAACACCAAGAACAGCATTATGCACGCCGTAATTTTGGCTCTGTGGGCCAATGGTCTTTGCCACCAGGGAAGGATCTGCCTCCTCCTCTGCCTCCGCCTTCGCACCGGTTTCCGCCGCCCGTAGCGGATGGGCTCCTCAATCATGTAGCGGGAAAGAGCCGCCAGGATAATGCTTGCCCCAATCTGCCAGAAGGCGCGGGAAAGGTCCGGACCTTCCGTATTGACAACCGGACTGGTCAGGATGATAACCGGGTAATGCCACAAGTAAATCCCATAGGAGCACTCTCCCAGCCAGCGCCAGGGCCTCCAACCGAAGAACCGGCCGAGATAGCTGGCCGGGTGGGCCAGAACCGCCACCACACATGCCCCCGCAAAAGAGAATAGCAGGAGTCCACCCTGATAGAGAGAGGGCTGGTATTGGTTGGTTTTGCCGATCATCAGAAGTACCACCAATAACCCCAGGCCTCCTGCCGCATCCAGCGCCAGTCTCTTTTTGCCGGACAGGTCTGCGTTCATTTTCCCGCCGGGCCATATCATGGCCAGGGCAGCCCCCACAAGCAGGGCGAAAACACGGGTATCCGTTCCATAATAGACCCGGCTGGGGTCATGACCCGGTATGTAAATCAGCGCCATCGCTGCAGCGGAAATCAAAACACAGGCGACCGTACCCCCGATCAGCCATTTGCGCTGCCGTAGGCAGCGCAGTCCCCAGCCCAGAAGAAAGGGCCAGAAAAGATAAAATTGTTCTTCTACCGCCAAAGACCAGAGATGGCCCAGCGGAGACGGTGGGCCGAAGCTTTCAAAATAGGATACCTGATGAAAGATCAGATACCAGTTGCTGGTATAGAATACCGCGGCCAGCGCTTCCTGCTTCAAGGCCGCCAAGCGTTCCGGAGCGCAAAGCACCCCCCAGACCATCACGCCTGCCAGCATCACAAAAAGAGCCGGCAGCAACCGCCGGGCCCTGCGCAGCCAGAAATCTTTCAAATTAATTGTTCCGGAGTTCTCCCATTGCTTCAGAAGAATATTGGTGATTAAATATCCGGACAGTACAAAAAAAAGACTTACCCCTAAAAGCCCTCCCGGAGCCCAGGTCAGATTGAGATGATAAGCAATTACGGCAAACACCGCCAAGGCCCTCAATCCGTCCAATCCCGGCATGTAGCCGATAGAATCCGGCCGCAACCTCCTTTTCCTTCGGTTCGATTGCTGATTCAAGGGATTTGTTTCCTTACTGCCATTCATGTTCTCTTCACTCTCCACTTATGTCGGGCCTCCGATTGCCATCATAGCCGCTTCTTTCTTTTAACCATACCAAGTTTTGAGTTGCATTGTTTTACAAAATAGTTAAAATTTCTTACGAAAAAGTTAAAATTTCACGAATCATTGCGGATCGTGAAATAATAAAGAAAAAAAGAGCGATTGAACGCTCTTTAATGCCAACAAAGGTTTGAAACTATCATCAAAAACTACCGGTATCAACTCTTTAAAAAATGATTCATAAAATGTCATACCTTAATTCATGTCTTTTTCCCTAATTGCAACCCGACGAATTTTTCCGCTGATTGTTTTGGGGAGCTCTGCCACAAACTCGACTACCCTGGGATATTTATACGGAGCGGTTGTTTTTTTCACATGTTCCTGTAATTCCTTGACCAACTCTTCACAGGGTTCGTAGCCCTTGGAAAGCACAATGGTGGCCTTCACCACAAACCCCCTGATGGGATCTGGAATGCCCGTCACCGCTGATTCCAAAACAGCGGGGTGCTCTGCCAGTGCCGACTCCACCTCAAAGGGCCCGATCCGGTAACCGGAAGATTTGATGATGTCATCATTTCTGCCCACATACCACAAAAAACCCAGTTCATCACGGTAGGCAGTATCTCCTGTATGGTACAATCCGTCGTGCCATGCTTTTTGGGTGCTCATTTCATCCCGATAATAACCCATGAAGATACCCTTTGTTCTGGTTTCCATACTATCGGCTTTTAAACAAATTTCACCGGTAACACCCGGGTCGACCTCGCGACCGTTTTCATCGACTATCACCAAACCATAACCCGGGGTCGGCAGCCCCATAGAGCCTGGCCTCGGCTGAACCCATGGGTACAAGGTGGAACAGGACAGCGTTGTTTCCGTCTGTCCAAAGCCCTCAAAGATGCGCAGCCCCGTAGCCCTTTTCCACTGATTATAAACCTCGGGATTCAATGCTTCTCCCGCCGTGCAGCAGTGTTTTAAGGCGGATAAATCGTAGGTACCCACATCTTCTTTCAGCATAAACCTGTACATGGTTGGCGGAGCACAAAATGTAGTAATTCGATATTTGGCCAATTTTTCCAGGATATCGGCCCCTTTAAAGCTATCAAAATCATAGGTAAAAACTGCTGACTCAGCAAACCATTGACCATAAAATTTACCCCACAGAGACTTCAGCCATCCGGTGTCGGAAATGGTGAAATGCAGGCCGTCCGGCTCCGCCCTGTGCCAAAAGACCCCCGTTATAATATGGCCTAAGGGATAGGAATGATCATGGGCAACCATCTTTGGATAGCCGGTAGTGCCGGATGAAAAAGCAGTAATCAATATATCCGTAACTTTTGTTGCCTCTTCTCCCGTTGGACGCTGCCAATGGTCAGGGGCGGCTTCAATGCCGGCCTCAAAATCCAGCCAGCCTTCCCCCGCTGCCTTATGCCCTGTAACAGCTTTTAGCTCGACGGTGTTACATTCCGGAGCGGCTTTGTCAAAATCTCGGGTGCAATCTCCATCGCCCGTAATGACCGCCATTTTTATGCCGGCCGCCTGACAGCGGTAAACGTAATCCTTGGCCGTTAACAGGTGCGTTGCCTGGACAGCTACGGCACCGATTTTGTGAAGAGCCAGCATGGCATACCAAAATAAATAACTTCTTTTCAGTACCAACAGGACAAAATCGCCTTTTTTAATCCCCAGCGCTTTAAAATAATTTGCTGTTTTGTTCGACCAGCGCTTCATATCTCCGAAGGTAATTCTCTTTTCACTGCCGTCTTTGCCAACCCACAGCATTGCCAGCTTGTCAGGCTTCTTCTCCGCCAGCACATCGAGCACATCATAGGCAAAGTTAAAATCGTCGGGGCAATCTATGGAATAATTTTTATATAAATCCTCCAGCGTGACAAACTCATCACGATGCCTGCCGATATACTTCTCATACATGATCATAAGCGGTTCCTCCTTTATTTCATGACAATTGCCAGAAACTTCGCCGGGGTATCGCCATGGGTCTTCATGGCGTGAGGAACCGCAGAATCGAAGTAGACGCTGTCACCCTCGCTAAGCGTGTAAACCATATCGCCAATAAAAAAATCCATACATCCCGAAACCATATAATTAAACTCCTGCCCGTCGTGGGCATGACGCTCCGGTATCGTATCGCCGTTCGGTTCCACGGTAACCATAAACGGCTCCGCCTTTTTATTACGAAAGGTAAAAGCAAGATGCTTGTAATTATAGGCTTTTCTGCGGTTAATATTATAGCCGCCGCCCGCTCTAACCACACAGCATAACGAAAGCTTAGGCGTCTCGCCGCTGATAATATCCAGGACATCGACCCCTAAAATACCTGCCACATTATACAAAAAACTAAAAGAAAAGTCTTTTTCCCCGGCTTCATAAAGCAAGTAGTCAGCTACCGAAACCTCCAGTGCTTCTGCGATTTTTTCAGGCGTAATACCCAGAGAATCGCGCAGCATGGATAAACGCGCACCCATATCTTTTAATTGTTCTGTTAAAATAGTCCTCGCCCCTTCTTAGGTAAATTGGTTTACTTAGCAATAACCTTAGCCAATTTTAATTTCTTTCAGGTTATATGCCGGTATCCTGATCAAAAAGTCCGTTAATTTCTCTGAAAATTCTACAACTTTGCTAAAATTCCTTCTTTTTTAAAATACCGGCATTAGGTTTTGCTGTAGAGCATTTATATGATGATTCACCGTAAAAGCGTCTAAAATAGCCTCTACTTCACTTTTATTGTAGGCTCTCTCAGGAAACTCACGTCTTGAAAAATAGGGACGTTATTAGTTAAAAGTCCCGGAAACTGCTCACAACATTTCAAAGTTCTAAATGAAAACCTTTGCTACAAAAATGGCAAGTTAAAGTATACTTATGAGAAAAAATAATAAATGGACAGTTAAACAGCTTTAATCAACATGTCCATGAGTGGGAGGCTACTTTGATGAAACATTTTAGGAAAGAACTGTGGTTTGAAATTAAGAAACGCCGGGAGTTTATAAATATAACCCCAGAGGTTGAAGAATGCCTGGCGGAAAGCGGCATTAAGGAAGGCTTGTTGCTGTGCAACGCCATGCACATCACCGCCAGTGTATTTATTAACGATGATGAATCCGGGCTGCACCAAGACTTTGAGAAGTGGCTGGAGGGGCTCGCCCCGGAAAAACCCTATTCACAGTACCGACATAACGGCTATGAGGACAACGCCGATGCCCATCTTAAACGAACCGTCATGGGCCGCGAAGTGGTGGTGGCCATTACTGGCGGCAAACTTGATCTGGGCCCCTGGGAGCAAATATTTTACGGTGAATTCGACGGCAAAAGGAAGAAAAGGGTGCTGGTTAAGATTATTGGAGAATAGACCAAATGAAATGGAGTAGATTATTTTATGAACATCACAAAGCTAAAAGAGGCCGAAAGGACTTTCTTCCTGCAATACCCCGGTGGATTTTCCAATCCTGAAATGCAGAAAATTGCTAAGAAGCATAAATTAGAGAAAATGAACAAAATGGTCTGGGAGAGTTTCACCATGGATCAGTTTGAAAACCCGGAGAAGATTGTTGACTCCATGGTCCGGGTCATCAGCCGGTCCTCGATGGTTTCCCTTTTTGAAAAGCCAAAATTCAGAGATCTGGTAAAAGCATTAAGCGATCATGAAAAGGAGCTTTTATCCTTTGGACTTAAGGAATTCCTGCATGGGGACCAGGAACCGGGGTTTGAAATGATGTGCGGGCTTTTACACAAATATAAACTGGCCAAATGGCCGCTGTTAACAGCCTGTCCTGTATATTACCGGCCTGGTGTGGAAGTGTTTATCAAGCCAACCACAGCCAAAAGGGTGATCAATTATTTTGAGCTGGAGGGGCTCAAATACAGCCCTTCCCCCACCTATGATTTTTACCGGGCTTACCGGGAACAGATTAACCAGATGAAAACGGAAATTGATCCGTCACTCCAAAATGATAATGCTGCTTTCTGTGGTTTTCTCCTGATGTCTATGCAATAATACATTTGGTTCAACTTGTCTCCTCTCTTGCTTTATCCGCCTTTTGGGGAAGGATGAGCAGAGCGCTGATTAGCGTAAGCAGCAGAAGAACGACCCCGGAAACAAAAAACCACAACGGTACCCCCTTGTTTTCGGCAATCGAGCCTGCTATGAGCAATCCCAAAGGCATAGTCGCACCTTCTGCCCGCCGGCGATGGTGAGGAAGTCCCGCTTCCACTTATTCTGTTGATTTAGGTTCAAAGAAATTTTCTCCTTACCCCAATATTCTGATGCTGCTATGCCCTTTGGCGGGCGAGAAGGGACTGCACGGACCGGGTTTGGTGATGTCAGTCGCCCTGTTCGACTGCATTTGCCCGGTCCATGATTTCCTGAACAATCGAAGTTTTTGCATCCGCGTAGTTCTGCACATGTCGCCAAACATGTTGAGCAAGTTTGCGCTTGACGCGTGCATAGTTATCCCGGTCGGTGTCGTTAGCTCGTAGCCAATCGCGGAATCGTAGCATTCGTTCAACCTCAGATGTGCCCTCGCTGAACACGTGCAGGTTGATGTCCGTATCGGGACCCTTAAACATACGATGCTCGAACCAATCCGGCTCCCGTATCCGAAGCGTGTAACCGACTGCCTCCAGGGCGGCAACATAGGATGGCTCGTCTGAAGAATCAGCCACGACCAGCAGCATGTCGATAATTGGTTTGGCGCACAATTCCGGCACCGAGGTTGAGCCTACATGCTCCAACTGCAATACCCTATTGCCCAGTACGGAACGAATCCGCTTGGCTTCCCGCTCGAATAACTCGGGCCAACGCGGATCATACGCGACGAGGGTAATGGGCGCATTATGTGGTTTTATCCCTCCCACCCTAACCTTTTGAATATATTCATCTGGCGTGAAACTGTGATCATTCTGCATGGATGACATCTGACAAAACATATAACAGAGAGAATTTTATAAATAACGGGATGGTCGCTTTTAGCGAACGTACTTATTTATCGAATTTCAGGTGAGAATTCATTGTAAATATATCCTTGCTCCGGTGTTATTCCATTAATCTTCGGACATTCCTCATATATTTCTTCTAACGTTTTATCCGGGCCTCCGATAATGCTAAAAAGTTTTTCAGCCTTAATCGGATAATCAAAAATCATTTATCTTTATAAAAGATTACTGTACCAGCCAGCCATAATCCTGCCTGCAATCCACGACATAGTTTCAGCATTGAGAAACGGAAATCGCTACGGCATGGCGAAAAGAGAGCGAATGGTATCCTTTGCATTCCTACTACGCACTCCACTTGAGAGGTGTAATATTTATTTTCTCAGCTAACTGCACTCGAGTTAAGTTATTTTCTTTTTAGCAGTTTTAATCATTTTGCCCGGCTTGTCCATATTATTTTGCACTGCTGGTTTGCCTCTAATCACATCAGCTGACCTGCTCCCCGAAAACTGGTCCAAAGGAAATGTTAGTCCTGATGTAGTATAACTAAGTCAGGAGGGGACAGTTATGAGAAAACGTTTCACCGAAGAGCAGATCATTGGAATACTTAACTCCCATGAGAATGGGATGCCGGTAGCTGACATTCTTCGGCAACATGGCATTAGCGAACAAACCTTTTATCGCTGGAAATCTAAATACGGCGGAATGGAAGCAAGTGATGCGAAGAAACTTAAGCAGTTGGAAGAGGAAAACCGCAGACTTAAGCTACTCGTAGGTGAACTAACCCTCGACAACCAGGCTCTAAAGTGGGTTATTGAAAAAAACAAGTAAAGCCTGCTCGCAAGCGAAAGCTTGTTAAAGAACTCCAAGATACTTTTGGTATGAGTGAACGCAGAGCGTGCAGGCTTGTTGGTATCGGACGCTCCAGTCATAGATATGTTCCTTCTACTTCAGAAGAGAACGAGGCATTGAAAACGAGAATATCTGAACTTGCCTTTAAGTGGCGTCGCTTTGGATATAGACGAATCCATGCCTTACTTCAGCGTGAAGGACAGAAAGTTAACCACAAGAAAGTATATAGGCTATACCGGCTTGCTGGACTCGCTGTCCGTCGCCGCAAAAGAAAACGTGTTCTCTCTGGAAGGGGCCGCCCCCCCACAGTTACGCCTCAACCGAATGTAAGGTGGTCTATGGATTTTGTTAGTGACTCAACAGCAACTGGGCAGCGATTTAGAGTTTTTGTAGTGATTGATGAAGCAACTCGAGAGTGTCTGGCCAGCGAAGTGGATACTTCAATAACAGGACGGCGTGTGACAAGAGTACTAGATAGAATTGCTATTTACAGAGGTTATCCCAAAGAAATCCTCTCTGATAACGGACCTGAATTTGCAGGACTGACCTTGAATCAATGGGCTTATGAACATAGGGTTATCCAACTGTTTATAGACCCCGGTAAACCAATGCAAAATAGCCATGTAGAAAGCTTTAATGGAAAACTCCGAGATGAATGCCTTAATGAACACTGGTTCAGAGGCGTAAGTGAGGCTCGTCGAATTATTGAAGAGTGGCGTCATGAATACAATACAGTTCGTCCACATAGCGGACTGAGCAACAAAACACCAGTAGAATATGCTACAGATCTGGCTAAAAAAACCTGTGAACAAATTTCGTGACTAACATCCCCTGTGGTACAAAACCTGGGGGCAGGTCACAGCCACTCCCACATTTTATACTATTAAAAAGTCATGACCACCCCTAAAAGGGGTGGTTTGCCCGGCCCTATAAAGGCTTATTACTAAGCCAGCGCCTATCCTTGAAAGGGTTTTCCAATTCTTTTTTGGTTACTTTATCCATCATCTGATCTTGTTTGTCTTGCTCTCGTATATACTTTGGCTTGAAGACGTGAAAAAGCCCACTTGCTGAAAAACAAGCGAGCTTTCCAGCATCCGGATGTCATATGAAATTATTTGCAGTATATTGCTACCGCATCTCGCAGAAACGCCGCGCAGCCGGGTGCGATTTTGTCGTAATACGCAGTAAAGCGCGGGTCATCCACATACATCTGCGTCACGCCGATATGGGCTTCTTTGCTATAATCGTCCCAATAAAAGCACAGCCATTTTTTATGCAGCTCGCAGGTTTTTTGCGCAAGCTCGCCGGTCGGGTCCCCCTGTTCAAAAGCCGCCTTCAGCGTTTCATTCAGTTCTGCCGTCAGCTTTTCCAATTCGACGTACTGCTCCTTGCTCATGTTCAAAACCTTGGCGTTGGAGCGGTTGACGCTCTCGTCCCCGTATTTTGCCCGGACTTCCTTTCCATACTGCTGCTCGTTATCATCCACCAGCTTCTGAAGAAAGCCTTCAAATTTCTCCTGATCGCTCATTACAATTTCTCCTTTCATGGCCTTGACGGTTTTCTCCACATTGGCGATCAGCAAATCCAGTTGCTTTCGCCTGGCAAGCAGGGCTGACAAATGGCTCTCCAACGCCGAAAGCCCGTTAAAATCCTTTGACGCCAGAATATTGCGGATTTCTTCCAGCGGCACGCCCAGTTCACGGTAAAAAAGAATTTGCTGCAGCCGGTCGATCTCTTTTTGTCCATAAATCCGGTATCCGTTTGAACTGATTCGGGCAGGCGAAAGCAATCCCAATTCATCGTAATATCGCAGCGTGCGCGTGCTGACGCCCGCCAGCTTCGCCAGCTTATTGACGGTGTACTCCATTTATTCACCCTCCTTTGTAAAAGCAATAATAAACTATTACGCTGCGTCAATGTCAATGGTTTTATGAAACATTCGGCCAACTGTTAAAACGTTCCTTACGATGAACTCATTCCATGAGTTGTGTGTATCTTTTCTTCTGGCACCCCATCAGGAGCCAACCCGGAAAGTTCTCGGTGTATTGGAGAATATTGTTGTACGAGCAAATCAACCGGGTTCCCGGCATTTTTGTCTCTCCGAAAATGCTCTTTCGGCAAAGGATAAAATGACGGAACCCCGTATCGAACGGTTCTCATTTGACTTAAGATGGAAAATAAATAATCTAACAGATTCGGTTTCGTTAAAGGGTCTGTATGACTTAAAACACAATACCGGGCAGTCGATGCTTTCTATCAAATTGGTCAATGCCCTTAATTTTTCGAAATCCGTATACCCATGGTTAAAACTGTTCATTGGTTCCGTGAGACAAGCATTTGTCGCTCAAATTAAGTCAATCGTCGTGCAGAAGTTGCTGTCCGCAGTGAAGTAATAAAATTACCTATTAAATAAAATTTGATTGGACTCTTCCTGAATATGAACCCAAAAGTTTCGAAAAGGGAACTGATCTGAAAAATAGGATTCAACTTTTGCCTCATAACTGCCATTTAATACTTTTTCAATATGAAAAACAGGCCATTGTGCTAAGTAACGTCGCTCCTCTTTCGAAAAAGTTTTATCCGGTAGAGCCAGATGCAATATAAACATAGCAAGTATAAATAAAAGCGGAAACATATAAACGATATTTTGTATAATAGCAAAATTGTTATTTATCCGCATATCAATCCTCCAGGTTAAAATCGAAAATAGATAAATGGGTTGTAGGTTGAACCAACCATATATGCCGTTGAAAAAAACATGAGTACACAATAGTACACGTTTACTGCTAATTTATAAATATTGCCATGAATTCTTTTAAATAATAATGCTAATTTCTTCGGCCAAGGTGAAGCGGCAAGGATACAAACAATATATAAGACGGTATAAGCCTTTAGCTTCACAATGGCTTGGTTATCAATAAGTTCGTTGCCTCCCACTCCAAACATGATCCGTAGAAAACTCAACCCATCCGTTAGGCTGGTAAATTCAAAAAACACCCAGCCTATAACAACCAACAGTAATAAGTACATGTGACGGATAGCCTTTGGCCATCGTGTCATGCTTTTCTGCAAAAACAATTTTTCTATACTTATTAACGTTCCAAAATAAAGCCCCCATAAAACAAAATTCCAGCTTGCACCATGCCAGAGCCCTGTGAGAAACCATACGCTGAACAGGTTCCGTATCAGTTTCCACTTACCGACACGGCTCCCGCCAAGAGGAATATAGACATATTCCTTAAACCATGATCCCAGGGAGATATGCCACCTCCGCCAAAATTCCGAGATGCTTTGCGCAATATAAGGATACCGGAAGTTTTCCTTGAAACGGAATCCAAACATTTTTCCCAATCCGATGGCCATATCTGAATACCCGCTAAAATCGAAATAAATCTGCAAGGTAAAGGCAAGCATCCCGGCCCACGCCATGAGCACTGAAATTTCTGTACCGGGCATGGCTTTTACTTCGGACCATAGCAGGCCTATATGATTGGCGAGAAGCACTTTTTTCGCCAGACCGCACAGGAAGCGCCGCATCCCGGAGTAAAATTCTTCGAAATTTATGCTTCTGTCCGCTAACCGGGATTCAATGTCTGCATACTTCACAATAGGCCCGGCCACCAACTGCGGGAACATCGCAATATAAAGAGCAAAAAGAATCAGGTTTTTCTGCGGCTTTATTTGTCCCCTATATATATCAATCACATAAGATAGGGTCTGAAAGGTGTAAAATGAAATTCCTATGGGAAGCGCCGGTGTTCCCGCATTCAAATTCCAACCGCCCATAGATGCGATTGTACTTAGGATCATGCCGAAGTATTTAAAATAAGCGAGACAGCCTAAATTGAATACCAGGCTTATGATTAAATAAAGCTGCCTTTTTCGTCCGCCGGTATCATCTCTGCCTAAGAAAGTGTTTATACAGTAATTAATCATGATGGAACCGCACATCAATAATACATAGACAGGTTCTCCCCAGGCATAGAAAAACAGGCTTGCGGTAAGCAGGACAATATTCCTCAAGTGCTTTCCTAACGAATAATATAGAATGACTGTGACCGGCAAAAAGACAAAGGTAAAAAACAGACTGCTGAAAACCATAGGTCCCTCCGCTATAATGATTCAGAGAGCTTCTTCAGCCACAGAGTATAAAATTCTTTCTTGAAATGAACACCATCTTCGGCAAATAAATCGGGGGGTTCCTCTGCCAATGCTCCTATGTCTACATAATTAACGGATAACTTGTCCCTCAACTCCTTTAAAAGCTCGTTATATTCCTCTATTCTTTCATAACGGGGTTCTTGTTTTAATGCCTCCTGTGTTACAGGTGTTATGGATTGGAGATATATTTTACAGTCAGGCAGTTCTTCCTTTATCTTGTTAATCAGTTTCGTTAAATCATTTCTAAATAATTCTTTAGGATCATCCACAGGCATGAGGATATCAACTGATCCCAGCATGATAAAGACGTTATCCGGGTTCTTTGCAACCAAAGCGCCAATGTCATCATAAGTAAAACCTGCTGTGGCTCCCGCCCCTGCTATTACACATTCTTCCGGCAGGATTTCATTAATGGCAAAACCTTCGGTAATGGAATCTCCCATAAATACACTGTTCGTAAACTGAGCCGCAACATCTTTTTCAGCCTTTTTATTCCCGCAGGCAGTCATACCCGTCAGAAGAATGCCCATCAAGAAAAACATCATTAATTTTTTCATAGCAATACCTCTTTTCTTTATTGGATACATAGATATTACAGCAGCAAAATGCAGACCAGGTGCAGATGAGATCAAGTTCGGATATTCTTTTTGTTTTAATCTTTTGCAAAAATAAAAGCCATGAAGTATCCTTCATAGCTGTTTCACCGGTAAAAATTTGGATAAGAGTATCTTAAACAGGCACATCTCTGAGAATAGAACCATGCTTTATGGCTGTACCGGCAGTGAAAAGAAAAAACGGACGCCATCTTTCGTGTTTTCCACACCATAAACCGCATGATGAAGCTCCAGTATTTCCTTGGCTATGGAGAGTCCAAGACCCGTACCTGCTTTGGATGTCCGCGCCTCGACACGGTAGAATTGATTCCATATCTTTTTCTTATCTTCCTCTGCTATCGGGTTCCCCTGATTTTCTACGCTGATTTCTGCTGTCTGTCCATTGCCTCTTACAGCAATGAGGATTGCATGTCCGTTCTCCGTATGCCGGATGGCATTACTGAGAAAATTAGTAATAACGCGACTGATTAGTCCTTTATGCCCCACCACCATTTGAGAACAAAGGCTTAATGTAAGAGAAAGATTTTTCTCCTGTATTTGCTCGGCCAGCGACCCGCATACTTCGGTAATCGCTTTATCGATTTCAAAAGGAGCCATTTCAGGCTTATAGGTACCCGATTCAAACTTAGCCAGATCCAGCATATTCACAATCAGCAAATCCGTCCGCTGTATTTCGTCTTCCATCGCCTGAAAGTAATGTTCCCTTTTTTCAACTGCAATTCCGTCTTTTAAAATTGATAGACAACTTTTCATAACAGCAAGCGGCGTTTTCAGTTCATGAGACACCCCGGCAATAAATTCCTTCCGTGTATTTTCCAGTTGCTTCTCTTTATCCAGATCCTGCTTCAACTGACCAATATACGCTTCCATCCGTCTGGACAGGCCATTGATATTTTGGGATAACTGACCAATTTCATCCCCGGAACGCACCGGCAGCTTTTCCGTAAAATCCATTTTTGCTATTTTCCCTGTGATCCGGTTGATGGATAGCAGCGGTTTGGCCAGCCACTTGGAAAGAATAAAAGCCAAAACGATAACACACAGAAAAGCCAAGCCAAAAAAGTAAGGATAGAATTCCCGGATCACCGCGATTGCTTCATCCACCGGTTGCAGAGAGGTCATAGCAAAAATATATCCTGTTACGCCATTTTCCCTAACCGGTTTAACGATGATCTTATATTCCGCAAAATTTTCTGTGGCCCTAAGTTCTTCTGTACGTTGAAGAGGTTTTGCATTATCCGCCAGCAGACCAGCTTGAAATTCTTTTACCTGTTCCAAAAAATAACGTTCCTGGTAGGGAAACGATATATCCTCCCTGCGTTCCGGAAATACAGTTTTCGTGATCGTTCCCCTGTATAGGCCAGTGCTGATGTGACTATAAGCTTGATCGGCCTGAGGCCCATGCAGCTTATTGGCAATGTTTAAATTTATGACTCCCGTCGAATGAGTTTGTATGTGATAAGGTATCCTTTCATCTGCCATATTAACGGTATCAATAATCACCTCATCGCCGACCTTTAAGGAAGAGAGAACATCAGAAGAAAATTCTCCTGTAAAGGAATACATAGGTATTCGCCAATGATCCTGGGATTCATTATTCAATTTCACTTCGATAAAGTAATTTTCTACATCCCGGACACGTCCATATTCATCCAATTTGGTAATCCAGACATGGTTATTCTTATATAGCTCCACCGATGCTGCTTCCGCACCTTTTTTCGCTTCCAGATCCGAGTACTGGTCCATATTTATTTTGAGAGTATCCGATTTCTTATCAATATAATATTGCTCAAAAAAATAATTTTGCGTGATGCCAATGAATAAAAACATCGTTGAGAATAATAGAGCTGTCAGCACAAACCATTTAAAAACGATACTTTTTTTCATAGCCGTTCCTCTTCAAATTTATATCCCGAACGGATAACCGTAACAATGCAAGCGCCTTTACTGCCCAGCTTGGCGCGCAGGTTTCTGATATGGCTGTTCACGGTCTTTTCATCACCATAAAAATTATATCCCCATATTTTAGCGATTAATTGCTCTCTGGTAATGACAGTTCCTTTATTTTGCATTAAGTAAGCGAGAATTTCAAATTCAGTATGAGTTAGATTAATGGTATTACCATCTACAGAAACAAGTCTTGATCCCCTATTTATGACAATACCGCCGGCTGATATCAGCATTCCATCCACAGTACCCGAGTACTTTTCAAGAAACCGTTTCACTTTTGCCATTAGAACCCGGGGACTATAGGGCTTGATCAGATAATCATCCGCTCCCAGCTCATATCCCAGCAGAGAGTCATCCTCATCTGAACGCGCAGTTAAAATGATGATAGGGATACTGGAGTTTTTCCGTATTCTGCGGCATACCGACCAGCCGTCAAGCTTTGGCAGAACAATGTCTAAGATAACTAAATCAACAGAATTTGATTGAAACAGTTCTAAAGCTGTTTCTCCATCTGCGGCCTCTAATGCCTGATATCCATCTTCAATCAGATAATCTATTATCACTTCACGTAATATATCTTCATCTTCAACAACTAATATTTTATTCATATTAAACCCCATCTGTGTCCTTACAAACTTAATTAGGTTTATTGTGATAAACTATGTATCTTTTCAAGAATACCTTACAAGTGGCAAGAGGACATTACGTTTTGCCACTATTCAACTAATATGGTTATATTATGATCATATTTTTTCTTTGCTATATAAAATACATAGCTGTAATATTCCTTAAAACGTTTATATATATCGGCTTCTATTCTTCCGGCTTCGATAAACTGTTTTAGATCTTCTGCATAATCATATTTTTTTAAAAAATCCTCCGATCTATCAAGTATCGGCTGATAATAATTCTCTATCCAACAGCTTTCGGGGAGCACAAAATGAGCAACCGGTGTATATCCATTGGCCTCGATCACTGCGATTTTATTAGAAATCGTATCAATCTCAGCGTAGTTTTGAGTCCAATACTTCTCTACTTCCTGAGGGCGGGTATCAGTAAGCCACGATATTTCCGAAACAGCAATGTATCCGCCTGCTTTTAAAATTCTTTTCCAATCTTGAAGTCCTTTTATAAAGCCAATATTATATATGGAACCCTCAGCCCAAATTAGGTCGAAAGCATTATCTGGATAAGGCAATTCAAGCATTGACCGACATTCTGTTGTAACCCTGTTTTCCAACTTTTTATCTAAAATCTTTTCATTTAATTTTTCTAAAAATACCGGAAGCATGTCTATTGCAACAATTTTGCCGCTTGTATTCTCAGCAAGTGTCATGGTTTGGGCACCAGTTCCGCAGCCAATATCAATGATTTTTGAGTTATCACTCAGATTATCTATAAACATAAGCGCCCTCTTGGTCTCCTGGTCACTGCCCGGCCCCTGACGCAGAGCATCTTTGTGAAAATCAATCATTAAATCTAGTAAATCCATTTTGTTTATATCCTCCGAAATTTCTTTATTCCCTTTAAATGTTCCAAACGCTTTGTAAGGGTAAGCCTTTTTCTTTTCTCGCCGCATCAATTACCTTTTGAATAAATTCTGTTTTTGAACGTGTATACTCCTCCATGGTGCTGCCATTTTTTATTGCAGATCTCTTTTTCATTTCTCCATATTTAAAAACCAGTTCCGGATGCTTTCGCAAATAATCCCTAAACAAAAATTCATTTCTTATATAAAATCCATTATCATACGGGAAAATATGCAGGTTGTGCGTCCATACACCCTTAGTATATTTTGAAAACAAATACCTACCTGTCATATCAGTGGGTGTGTAACGATAATTTCTCATGTTAAATATATCTTTATAAAAGGACAACTCCATAAATGGTAAAACACCAATAGAGAGATCAATAATAGGCCTTGCTTTATCCCTCGAACCACAATGTCATTAGAATTATACACTCAACGGCCTTGAACGGTCAAAAAAATTGCCGCCTAAGCTGGTTGAGCCTTGGCGGCATGGAGTATCTGCCATCCTCTTGAAAGGCCATACTCCTCTAGACAATGTTATAATCCTTATTGGGAAGTTTGTTTTTTAGAATCAAGTATAAATAAGGACGCATCTTGATTCATGAATATTTTATTACCAGAATAAAAGGTTTTAGATTTAATTTCTTTGAATCCAATTTTAGTCATAAGATCAATAAGTTTTTCCTGATCAAATCCGTTATGAACCTTATCTGAAATAATTTCTTCATTTTTATTAAAATCTATAATCAGTAAATGTCCTTCTGGATTCAGTACTTTATATAACCTTGATAAAACCAACTCCACATTATTAATATGAAGTAAAACTTGAGCCATAAAAACATAATCGGCATGTATATCTGATCGGAATGCCGTTTCAAAATCAAAGCATAACGTATCTGCATTCTGGATATTGGAGTCAGTAATTTTTTGCTTTATCTGTTCAAGCATTTTTTGCGAGGTATCAAGAAAAAGCATAGAATAAAAATCATTAAGCAAATTCATCCCAATGAGTCCAGTTCCACATCCAAAATCAATAGCACTTTTATCTTTACCGTTTACTATATATTCGCGAATGGCGTTTGATGTTATCTTTGCTATTTTAATTCTTTCATAAGTATCATATTTATTTGCGATTGCTTCAAAAATATCGGTATTTCCCATGCTTTACCTCCAATCTGATTTTTTCATTAAACCAAAAATCTTCTGCAACAATACTGCGCACTCGGTTTGCCTCTAAAAGAGGAGGCTGAGATTCGCCTATCAATGCCTAACACTGTTCTAAAATAAGTGGCCAGTCGAGAATATTTTTTATTGTGCCAATATACATACCAATAGCTACTCTTTATTGATTCTCCGAGATGTTCCTACCCTTCACCTTAGGCAATACCCATTTATAACATATTTACTTTTTTCTTTGGCTTTAGACAGATATGACAAAAATTATTTTGATTTTATCACCAAGTAATATTTCCCTCTTATCAATTCCTCTTAGCTTTTTTCTCTATACTTCATTTAATCTCCATAAATTACCACAACAGGTTATTTTACTTTGTTATTACACCATATGTCAAACGAAAGTCTCCCATAAATTGTTGTGATCTTTTGAAATTAATATAGTTCTTGACATGAAATTTTTATTCGACTACGCTTGATTCAAGAGATGACGTCAACTCTCAATACAACGAATGGAGAGTTAAAAAATGTATCATGGAAGATTTACCGGGACTCATTATGAGGTTGGATACAAATGGGGGCGTATGCTGCTCAAAAACGGGAAACATCTGAACCATTGCCCTACCTTTGCCCTAACAGAGGATAAATATGCCTTCGCCAGAGAATGCGTCAAAGAATATCAAACCTATTTTCCCAAGGTTCTCGATGAAATTCAAGGGATTGCGGACGGTAATGAAGTGCCTCTGCAAATCATTCAGACACTGCTGTTTTGCATGTACTGTTTTGAATTCGACAACAAATGCACCTGCTTTGCTTTCAGCTCGGGGGAGGAAATCGTTTTTGCAAGGAACAGCGATTTTCTTGTAAGCCTTGAAAAACTCTACATGAATTGTCTATATCGTCTCCAAAACGGTTATTCATTCAATGGAAACACAACCGCCTTTGTGCAGATGGAAGACGGTGTCAACCAGCACGGTCTTGCAGTCGGGCTGACTTTTGTCTATCCTAAGTTGCGAAAGCCGGGATTCAACGCCGGTATGTTGCTGCGGTATCTTTTGGAGAAATGCAAAACAACCGCTGAAGCTATAGAGCAACTGCACAGGCTTCCCATCGCATCTGCACAGACGCTAACCATTGCAGACAAAAGCGGCGAAATCGCTGTGGCAGAATGCAACCCCAGGGAAATTGAAATCATCCGACCATGCGTTGGGGAGAAGTTTGTCGCGACAGCCAATAATTTCAATTCTGAAAAAATGCGATCTTACCGTAATCCAGAGATCGACGACTGGCGCTCGGAGGATCGCTATCTAAATGCTTGTGCCGCACTTAGACAACATAAAAGTGGTTATAGCGTAGCTTTTGCACAGGAAGTACTATCCGGTAAATACGGATTCATGTGTCAATATGACCGCAAACAAAACGCCGATACTGTCTGGTCTGTTGTTTACGACCTCAAGCGAAAGCAGATTTGGCGCGTAGAGGGGAATCCCGCAAGGAAATGTTTTAAAGAAGATAACCGGATGAAATTCAACTAATCCACAGGTTTGTTGTTCAGCACCGAACGGATAAGTATATGTAAATGGTTATCCATGAGCACATAGGCTAAAATTTCACAATTATATCTTTTCTTGTATCTTGCCACAAGTTTAAGGTATTTCTCTTTATCACAACAATCCAGAAAGATATTTTCCCGGTTATTTCCCCGGGCAATAACATGATAGATTGCCTTGCATAATGAACCCTCGGCTTCCTGGCCATAATGGTCTTTGATAATATTGTTTTTTGGGGTTTATTGTATAATGACATTTAAAACAAGTCAATAAGTCAGGCCTGAACATCCCGCTCGATTTGTCAAGAGATTTTATCTGCCAGAGCCAATTCAGTAAAATATTGGAAGTTAGGCAGTTGAAACGACATCCCATTCTCCCTAGCTACCATAAAATTATGTAACAGGAGATTGTTTTTTTCTTCGTATAGACGGTTGTTTTTTACCATGCTCCAAAAGACACGGGTAATGTGTCTACCTAACGAACGCAAGGCCTGATTGTGCTTTTTCCTTCGGTCCGTTTCTTTTCATAATATGCTTTTGATTCAGCTACTTTGCGGATATGATGCCCCATGCCTACCATCATGGCTGCCTTAGCCCGTTTATTAATTTGTTGCGGCGATTTCGTTCCCTTATGCTTGCCGGAGCTGTTGTCAAGCGGAGCCATCCCTAAATAGATAGCTAGACTGGCTTCTGACGCAAATCGTGTCATCGTCCCAATTTCGCCACTGACCTCCGCTGCGCTGATCGTCCCGAACCCCGGGATGCTGTCAAGGATTCTTGCTAGTAAAGACTGTTTAACCAAAGCCTCCAGTTGGGCTTCCAGCGAATCAATTGCTTCCTTTAGTTGCAGCAAGCGTTTGGCGTCTTCTATAATCATCGGTCCCACCCAGGCAATTTCCGATCCAAAGACGGCGCTGGACTGCCATCGTGCCAACACGCCGCTTTGGTCACGCCTATGCCGGGAATGCTTCGGATGGTGGCCGGCCTCAGTCTGGCTAGCTGGCGTAGATCGGAACGAAAGCTGAGGAAGCGCAATACATAGAGCGCATCCACTTTATGAATGATATCAAGAAATCCTGGGCACACAGATTGAAGGTCCACTTGCATGCGGTTTTGCACATTGACTTTCTCCTGTACTAATTGTCTGCGGCGGCGACTGAGCCGTTTGAGCTGCTGTTCGATCTCGCTGACGGTCAATACGGGTTGCAGGGATTCTTTGACCTGCTCCATAAAGGGAGCCATCATCATAAGCGTGACCATCTGTTGTGCATCAATACTGTCCGTTTTGGCCGGAGACGCAAATATTTCTTTAAACCGCGCTAATTTTAAGTTGTTGACATTCAAGAGGGTATACCCTTTGTCTTTAACAAGTTGATCTAAGGGCCGGGCATAGCCGTTAGTGCCTTCCATACCGACGACAACCGGCAAGCGTTGGCGTCGTGCCTGTTCACTAACACGCCCAAAGAAATACGCAAAGCCGCGAGCGTCATGTGTGATTTCAAATTGTTCTGTGATCCCGCCCGGTCCACCAATGGCGACGTGATGCTTGCGGCACCCTACATCCACGCCGACTAACAGGTGCTGTTGTTGCATATACAACCCCTCCCTTTATGGCGCCACCCTGTTGTTATCCAACATCACGTCTACTAACAGAGCCACTTCCCGCAGGACGGCATCATCCCGGTAAATGTCATGGATAACAACAAAACGAGGGCGGCATTTCAGAGCCGAGTTAACTCATTTTCATGAGCAACTAACCCCACGAGCCACACCCTCGTCTGTTGTCAGTTTATCATCTTTTTATGGGTGTCGCTACCAATTTCCATGGTAGACCCCACAACCCTAGCAGGGAAGTACGGCACAGTGCCCGGTATGCGATTGAAAGCTTAAAATTTACTCTTTCGCATTAATCATAAACTTTTTTATCTTTTTTAATTCTTTAAATCTCTTAGAATTCACTGCTGCGGACCCCCAATATGAGAAAAAGCAAATAAATATGTTCCAACTTCTTACTTTCGATACAGTTTTAAAATGAACTTTTCCAAACCGGTTATTGACGTTGCGGGGACAAACGTCCTTTTCCATTCCCCCATAATGAACCTTGCACCAAACGTGACCTGAAATATGTTCCTTCACAATGACCCCATTATATTCTCCCTCAGGAATAATATTTTTGGTCGAATATACCAATTTGCTTTCAAAACCTAATTTCCTCAGAATGTAATTCAAAGCACTTGCCTGCTGCCAGCAGTAGCCACGACCTTTTTGAAAGGCTCTCAGCGGAAAATCAAATGAATTCGTATACGAGTATTTCATATTTGAATTGACAAGCCTTTGTGCATATTCGATTAATTCAATTCCTTCCAAACCGGATTTTTCACATTGTTCGATGGCTTCTTTTATTTCCATTTTTTAATTCACCTGATTATCTGCTGATTGTTTAGACAAAAGATAACAAACTTCCACGTGCCTTGAAGATCTAAAAAAGATGCGGCTTGACTGATGAGGGCTTGCTGGAAATAATCTATGGTGGGAAGTTATTAATTTATCCTTTACTTCAACAAAGCCTTATGATAAGTTTTCTTCCCTTTACGTATCTTGACACCGTTTTTCAATTGTTCTGAAGTAATATTACAATCAATGGATTCAACTTTAACATCATCAATAAATAAGCCACCCTGCTGAATCAGACGTCTTGCTTCACTCTTAGAAGAAGTTATACCACAAGCCACCATCAAATCCAAAATACCGATAACTCCATCCCTCAAATGCTCTGCTGTTATTTCAGTAGTTGGCATATGGGAGTCATCCGTGCCATCTGCAAAGAGAGCGTGAGAAGCCTTCTTTGCCTTTTTTGCTTCTTCATCACCGTGAACCAGCTTCGTCAGTTCATACGCTAGAATTTCCTTGGCATCGTTTAGCTGGCTTCCTTCCCATTTATCCATTGTATCAATCTGTTCAAGGGGAAGGAAGGTTAGCATACGTATGCACTTAAGAACATCAGCATCTCCAATATTACGCCAATACTGGAAGAATTCAAAAGGTGAGGTTTTACTGGGGTCAAGCCAAACAGCACCCTTTGCAGTCTTTCCCATCTTATTGCCTTGGGAATTCATTAGTAGTGTAATGGTCATGGCGTAGGCATTTTTGCCCAACTTACGACGAATCAGTTCCGTACCACCCAACATATTAGACCACTGGTCATCGCCACCAAATTGCATATTGCATCCGTAATTCTGAAATAGATAATAAAAATCGTAGGACTGCATAATCATATAATTTAATTCCAGGAAGGAAAGACCCTTTTCCATTCTCTGCTTATAACATTCTGCGCGCAGCATATTATTTACAGAAAAATGGGCCCCTACATCACGGAGCAATTCAATGTAATTCAGCTTTAAGAGCCAGTCTGCATTGTTAACCAGGATTGCCTTGTCATCGCCGAACTCAATGAATCTTTCCATCTGCTTCTTAAAGCAATCGCAGTTATGCTGGATTGTTTCAGGTGTCATCATGGAACGCAAATCAGTACGCCCCGATGGATCACCAATATATCCGGTACCACCGCCTAAGAGAACTACCGGTTTGTTTCCTGCCATTTGTAAACGCTTCATAAGGCATAATGCCATAAAATGACCAACATGCAAAGAATCCGCAGTTGGATCGAATCCAATATAAAATGTTGCTTTCCCGCTATTAATAAGTTCTTTAATTTCTTCTTCGTCGGTAACCTGGGCAATCAGTCCACGGGCTACCAGTTCATCATAAATTTTCATTATAACGACTCCTTTGTCAAATATTTAATAATAAAAATACCCTCTGCTCCAATTGGAACAGAGGGCAAAAATTGCGGTACCACCTCTGACTCGGAAATTCCTCACAGAATTCCCCTCAACAAGTGCAAACACACTCCCACGCTGTATCGGGCGTACCCGTCAAACCCTACTATCAATTCAGGCGGCGGCTCCAGGATGTATTCGAATCAGTGTGTCTGCAGCCTCTCACCAACCGGATGCTCTCTGAATGACTAAAACTGACCTACTTCTTCCTTTCACAGCTTTTGCATAATTTAATTTTATTAAATTTTAATCGAGGAAGCAGTAAAAGTAAAGTCACAGAATGATACAAATTTGTCATTCTGCTTCAGTTATATATTTAAAATATCATTTGGTAAGGTGTGTTTAAGCAAGCATACCAGTTTGTTCTTTTCCATTTTCATTTTGCCAAGCAGCTATTCTATAGTTCATTGTATAGATTTCCTTTTAGTGACCCTCTGCCAATATGGACTTCGTCAGGCAAACTTACTTCAAGCGGTGCTTGTGGAACCTGGATCTCTTTACACAGGTCGAAAGTATTTTCTGTACGCCTCTCTTCGGTTTGGATGCAGCATGTTTAAGATAAAATCAATATTTACCAACACGCTATTTCCGGCTGCATAGTCCTTGTGGCTGCTCCAGGGGTAGCCGGTTCCGAAGCTTGGTACGGCATCACCTTGGATAAAGGGGTCTGGTCAATACGGATAAGTATATGCAAATGGTTATCCATGAGCACATAGGCTAGAATTTCACTATCTTTTCTTGTATCTTGCCACAAGTTCAAGGTATTTCTCTTTATCACAACAATCCAGAAAGATGTTTTCCCGATTATTCCCCCGGGCAATAACATGATAGATTGCTCCTGCATAATGAACCCTCGGTTTCCTGGCCATAATGGTCTCCTCGATAATATTGTTTTCTTGGGTTTATTGTATAGTGAGATTTACAACAAGTCATAAGTCAAGCCAGACCCCATAACCCGGCAGGTCGGACTTAGGTTTTCTTTCCATAATATTTCTCAATCCTCCAGCTTGGTTGGGAACCCCCCGACTCATTGATCTTCCTGTAAAACTCCTGCAAATAGGCCAAATCGAGAGCAGAGGACTTTTCAATAACATCCGTACCAATTGTTTTTACGCCATCTAGGCCGAAAATCACTCTGGACAAGGTGATTGTGATCAAATAGTCCGGATTTTGCTGTATACGGATATCTCTCATCGGCAATATCTCATCTGCCGCCGTCGCCAGGCGCGCTATTCTCTTTATTGATTCCCCTACTTTGATAGAAGCGACTAGCTAATCCCTCGCACTTTCGATTCGTCTTAGTTTCTCAGTGTCCCGAGCCGGAGGTGAACCGAAGAATCGGGAGTACTCCCGATTAAATTGTGAGGGGCTCTGATAGCCAACTTGATACGCGGCACTGGCTACTGCATAGCCCTCAAAGGCAATGAGGTTTCTAGCCTCCAAAAGCCTTAATTGCTTTTGAAATTGAATCGGACTTAGACCCGTTGCCCGTTTAAACTGACGATGAAAGGTATTTATAGCCATACCAGATTTTGATGCCATCTCACCGATGCCTATTGGCCTCGTATAGTTATCGCGTAGCCATTTTACAGTCTGAGAAATCCTAGAGAAATTACTTTCCCGCAAACCAAGTTGCCTCAGATACCATCCCTGTGGTCCCATCAGAACGCGATAAAGGATTTCGCGTTCATAAGCTGGTGCAAGAGCTGGAATATCTCTTGGTGCTTTCATTAATCGCAATAAGCGCAGCCAGGCCTCCAAAAATTCCATGTCTATTTCACAAGCTGCGAAAGGTTCAGAAGCAGTTGGTATTAGATCTTCAGGAAGATCTCTTAATAAGCTCTGAAGAACATTCTGATTCAACTCAAGACCGAGGGCCATATAGGGACGGCCATCACGGTCCGAATGTACACGCGCCGTTGCGGGAACATGTACCGGCAACACGTGATATGACGGACCTTTCAGGGTAGTACTGCGCTCCCCAATTGAAAGAATCTTTGTTCCTTGAACCGTAAAACCAATCATCGGCTTGTAGAACGCTGCGAGTTGATGGGCGGGAATGTCTCCCTTGATCATGCTTAGCCCCGGTACTCCGGTTTCGATTGGTCGAGTGCCTGCCTTTTTCATGAGATCGATAACTTCATCTAAAACTTTATTCATATACATATTCTATCACACGGCTTCCTATTCCCCAACCCAACTCTGAAACCATCCGGCATTTTTAGGCTCTTTCTATAATAATTACAGCGGATAATACGGGTGTTTTGAAAGCATTGTTGGTGGTTTTAGGCAATTAAAAAGCACTATTGGATCTAGGTTATTTCAGCAGAAACGACTAAAATAGAACCCAGACCGAACAACAAAAAGGAGGATCTTATGAAAATTGCAATCGTAACCGGTGGAAGTAATGGCATTGGAAAAGCGACCGCGCTTGAGCTTGGCAAGCGCGGAATTGGCGTCATTCTCACCTACAATTCCTATAAGGATAGGGCAGAAGCTGTCGTTAAGGAAATTGAGAAGAATAAAAGAGTTCGGGCTGTAGCACTGAAGTTGGATCTAACTCAAACATCAACATTCGAAGGTTTCGTTCTGGAAGTGAAAAAGAGCCTCCAAGAAATTTGGAACAGAACAACTTTTGATTACTTAGTTAATAATGGCGGGGTTGGTGGGCCAATGATGTTCACTGAGATGAGCGAAGAGTACTTCGACAAGATTCTTAATACGAACTTCAAAGGACCCGTTTTTTTGACCCAACACCTCGTCCGATTCATGGATAATGCCGGAGCCATTGTAAATACCACGAGCACAGCCAAGAACCAATCATTTCCAGGCTACTCCGCCTACGGCTCGTTAAAAGCAGCATTCTCATCCTGGACTCGCTACATCGCCAAAGAACTGGCACCGCGCAGAATTCGGGTCAACGCCGTTTCGCCCGGTCCTACGCACAGCAATTTTGGCGATGGAGCATTCAATAAACATCCTGAATTCATCCAGCCGCTGGCAGAGCAATCTGTATTTGGCAGAATCGGCCAGCCCGAAGATCTTGCGAAGGTCATTGTGAACCTATTGTCCGATGATTTCGGCTGGGTTACAGCCCAGGACATTGAAGTGTCTGGCGGACATTTGCTTTAAGAATATCAGGACGACCTGAGAATCGGAATCTTGAAGAAACGAAAAAAGATTAATATTTCAGTCTAAAATGACCAAAGAAAATCTATTGATGCATAAAGATAAGGGGATGACCGAAACAGTAAGTTTCTTCATGCCCTTTTTTTGTTACTCAAATACTTGGAGAAATTTAGCTTACAGTCACGGGGTCAGGCTTGATTTTTTGACTTATTTTTTATTGATTCCTCCACCTTCTGAAAGCCTCTGGTTATTCTTGCTGGGTCCACTTGTAGTATCTTCGCTAGCTCTCTTCGTGATAATACTTCCTGATTAATCGCTTCATAAATAAGCATATTTCGAGCGGCTACGATCTTTCTTTCTCGGCATCTACCTAAAAGCTTTTCTTTTTCTATGTTATTTTCAATGATAATCTTTTTAACAATTTCTTGCCAAGTTAATTTGTTCATTGTGCTGGATTGCCTTTGGTCTTCCTCTCTCCCGATGTGGACTTCATCAGGCAAACTTACTTCAGGCGGTGCTTGTGGAACCTGAATCTCTCTACACAGGTCGAAGT
This sequence comes from Desulforamulus ruminis DSM 2154, assembly GCF_000215085.1. Taxonomy (NCBI): domain Bacteria; kingdom Bacillati; phylum Bacillota; class Clostridia; order Eubacteriales; family Peptococcaceae; genus Desulforamulus; species Desulforamulus ruminis. The sequence continues at coordinate 1,444,478 of NC_015589.1, read as the reverse complement.
ATTTTCTGTAGGCCTCTCTTCGGTTTGGATGCAGCATGTTTAAGATAAAATCAATATCTACCAATACGCTATTTCCGGCGGTATAGTCTTTGTGGCTGCTCCAGAGATAGTCGGTTCCTTCCGGAAGCTTGGCACGGATGGGATTTTGATGGATGTAAACAACAAGCGCTGTTAGGTAGCTGTCATTATCACATAAAAATGCCTTGTATCTCTGTTGAAAAACATGTCCTATATGCTTGTATTTCTGATTAAAGTATTGTGTATAGCATTGTTGAATCCCCTGCATCACTTTCGATAAAGGGGTCTGGTCAATACGGATAAGTATATGCAAATGGTTATCCATGAGCACATAGGCTAGAATTTCACAGTTATATCTTTTCTTGTATCTTGCCACAAGTTCAAGGTATTTCTCTTTATCACAACAATCCAAAAAGATATTTTCCCGGTTATTTCCCCGGGCAATAACATGATAGATTGCTCCTGCATAATGAACCCTCGGTTTCCTGACCATAATGAACTCCTTGATAATATTGTTTTCTTGGGTTTATCGTATAGTGAGATTTATAATAAGTCAATAAATCAAGCCTGACCCCATAACCAGGGTAATCGCTTACGGCACAATCATTACCGGGCTAAGGGTCGCGTGCAGCACATGGGTTGCAACACTCCCTAGGATAGTCCGTTTGACGGGCCCCAATCCCCGATAGCCCATTACAATGAAATCAACAGAACTCTCTTTTGCTTCCTCCAGAATCTCTTTGCCGGGGTCGCCTATTCTGACAACGGTGCGGACCGGAATGGCGTACTCATTGGTAATTTCAAGCGTGTGATCTAATACCTCTTTGCTTAATTCTTCCTGATAGGATCTGATTTCTTCTTGCGAAAAAAAACGCTTTATATTCGGGGTAAAATTGAACTGAACGTTTAACACAATGAGCTCCGCATCCTTTCCCTCAGCAAGAGATATCGCAAAACGAACTGCCTTGTCGGAACCCGCCGATCCATCAACCGGTATTAATATTTTCGTCATGTATACACTCCCTTTAAAATTTTTTAGGCCATCACATTTATATTATACAGTATAAAAACTTTCAACCAAAGCAAACGCTTGAACCCTCAAAATCAGACCAAATCAATACGCCGCTCCAATGTTAATATCCATAAGCACATAACGTCCAACCACAGACAATTTCGACACATTTTGATAATTATTTCTGATGTCCCGTCCCGGAAACATATCTACTCATTTTATATAAACTGATTCAATCTCATAGATGTCAATCAAGGTATTGTTTTAGAAATTGTTCCATGACTCACACTGTTTATGTTTATAATAAGGAAAACAAGGATATGATCCTCATTTTCCCAATAAAAGATAGCGGATAACCGGTATTCTGCTGGTGATTTCATAGAAGAGTATAGGCGCGGCGAAAGTGAACGGCAGCAAAACCAGATAAACTGCCGCCATGGGCAGCTCGGTATAAGTCGTGATCAAATACGCCGCCGTGACCAGAAGCGGATAATGGAACACATAAAGCGCGAAACTACGTTTTTGCAGATACTTCGTTAAGGAATTGCTGAAATCAAGCCACCTCTGCGCACATCCCAGAACAGCGAGGATCATCATCCAAAGGTACAGGTTCGTGAGCGGATGCTGCAGGCAGGCGTCGGATGTATAGTTCTGGCCGAAAAAATACCAGACTTCAACGACTCCCAATCCGACGGCAATGATGAAGAACAGGATAGCATGTTGCTTAAGCTTCGCCAAAACGGTGTCATGGGAAAATACATAGTAACCGAGCAGGAACATCAGCCAGTAAATTCCGTTGCGGAAGACAACGACAACAGGTGGATTGAGCAAAAACGAAGAACCCCATACCGCCAGGACGAGCAAAATGATAAGCGGCAGGCCGGTTTTTCCCGCCAGTGCCCAAAGCCTGTCCCGGCGGTCAATCCTGAGGATAAGCAGCAGAATCATGGAAATTACGAACAGTTCCAACAGAAACCACAGCGGGCCTATATTCAGGCAATACACCAGATATTTTACAAAACCCGGAACCGCATGCCCGCCGAACATATCCACATAATGCGCCGTAACCCACCCGTTGAGCCAGCCGAGTAAAACTGCGCCGCCCAAGTACGGGACAATCAGTTTTTGCACCCTTTCCCGCGCGAATTGCCTGGTGCTGCGTGTCTGCAGGGAATACCTGGCGCTGATGCCAGCAACCACAAACAGCAGGCACATGAACCAGGGATAAAGAAAATAACAGATACTGTCCAGCGCCGGGATTCCCTGTACGGGAATATTGCTGACAACCCCCACGCTGTTAAAAATATAAACCACATGATAAATGAGTACAAGTACGATTGTCGCGGAACGGATATTATCAATGTAGTTTTTCCTTGGCAGAGCGGTATTGCCGGACATCATTCTTCTTCCTCCCTTCCTCCGTTTGCCGAAGGCCTGTTTTGGGGAAAGATTGCCTTTGCCAACTGGGTAAACATATCCGGCGGGGGGATGGCAATACCCTGCTTCTCATCGGCTAAAACAATCAGTGTGTCGCCCGGCTTAATATTAAAAATCGTTCTCGCTTCCTTCGGAATGACAAATTGTCCTTTTTCGCCCACCTTAACAGTCCAGGCATATTTTCCTTCGGGAGAAGTCATAGAATTATTTCACATCCTTATCAGTATGATTTGTATTGTGAGTATGAAAAGTATGAATTGTATACTTATTATAATTCGAGTGCCTTGCACTGTCAAGGTATCGCCGCCTTCTAAGGTGCTCTATCCCAAAATCCGGCCGTTTGGAAATTTACCAAGCCTGCTTATTACATCAGTTGACCTGCCCCCAGGTTTTGTACCACAGGGGATGTTAGTCACGAAATTTGTTCACAGGTTTTTTTAGCCAGATCTGTAGCATATTCTACTGGTGTTTTGTTGCTCAGTCCGCTATGTGGACGAACTGTATTGTATTCATGACGCCACTCTTCAATAATTCGACGAGCCTCACTTACGCCTCTGAACCAGTGTTCATTAAGGCATTCATCTCGGAGTTTTCCATTAAAGCTTTCTACATGGCTATTTTGCATTGGTTTACCGGGGTCTATAAACAGTTGGATAACCCTATGTTCATAAGCCCATTGATTCAAGGTCAGTCCTGCAAATTCAGGTCCGTTATCAGAGAGGATTTCTTTGGGATAACCTCTGTAAATAGCAATTCTATCTAGTACTCTTGTCACACGCCGTCCTGTTATTGAAGTATCCACTTCGCTGGCCAGACACTCTCGAGTTGCTTCATCAATCACTACAAAAACTCTAAATCGCTGCCCAGTTGCTGTTGAGTCACTAACAAAATCCATAGACCACCTTACATTCGGTTGAGGCGTAACTGTGGGGGGGCGGCCCCTTCCAGAGAGAACACGTTTTCTTTTGCGGCGACGGACAGCGAGTCCAGCAAGCCGGTATAGCCTATATACTTTCTTGTGGTTAACTTTCTGTCCTTCACGCTGAAGTAAGGCATGGATTCGTCTATATCCAAAGCGACGCCACTTAAAGGCAAGTTCAGATATTCTCGTTTTCAATGCCTCGTTCTCTTCTGAAGTAGAAGGAACATATCTATGACTGGAGCGTCCGATACCAACAAGCCTGCACGCTCTGCGTTCACTCATACCAAAAGTATCTTGGAGTTCTTTAACAAGCTTTCGCTTGCGAGCAGGCTTTACTTGTTTTTTTCAATAACCCACTTTAGAGCCTGGTTGTCGAGGGTTAGTTCACCTACGAGTAGCTTAAGTCTGCGGTTTTCCTCTTCCAACTGCTTAAGTTTCTTCGCATCACTTGCTTCCATTCCGCCGTATTTAGATTTCCAGCGATAAAAGGTTTGTTCGCTAATGCCATGTTGCCGAAGAATGTCAGCTACCGGCATCCCATTCTCATGGGAGTTAAGTATTCCAATGATCTGCTCTTCGGTGAAACGTTTTCTCATAACTGTCCCCTCCTGACTTAGTTATACTACATCAGGACTAACATTTCCTTTGGACCAGTTTTCGGGGAGCAGGTCACAGTGTCAAACGAAACGTCCCCTTGCTACGATTTAGTTTTCAGAGCAATAAACAAGCACCTACCTCCCGGCAGATGCTTGTTAAACTATTTCACCTTTTTCAGTTTATGGCTTTTTGCATTAATTTATTGATTTCTTCGATGTTAAACTTATCATGATATAGTATGTACCCCAGGTCACAGGGTCACAGGTCACAGGGGTCAGGCTTGACTTTTTGATTTATTTTTATTGATTCCTTCACCTTCTAAAAGCCTCTGGTTATTCTTGCTGGGTCCACTTATAGTATCTTCGCCAGCTCTCTTCGTGATAACACTTCCTGGTTAATCGCTTCATAAATAAGCCTATTTCGAGCTGCTACTATCCTTCTTTCCCGGCATCGACTTAGAAGTTTTTCTTTTTCTACGTTATTTCTCGTAATCTTTATAATAATTTCTTCCCAAGTTAACTTGTTCGTTGTGCTTGATTCCCTTTGCTTGCCCTCTCTTCCAACGTGGACTTCATCAGGCAAACTTACTTCAGGCGGTAGTTGTGGAACCTGGATCTCTTTACACAGGTCGAAATATCGTCTGTAGGCTTCACTACGGTTTGGGTGCAGAATGTTTAGGATAAAATCAATATCTACCAACAGGCTACCTCCGGCGACATAGTCCTTGTGGCTACTCCACGGGTAATCGGCTCCTTCCGGGAGCTTGGCACGTATGGGATTTTGATGGATATAAACAGCAAGTGCTGTTAGGTAACTGTCATTTGTCACATAAAAATGCCTTATGCCTCTGTTGAAAAAGGACATGCCCTATATGTTTGTATCTCTGATTAAAATATTGTGTATACATTGTTGAATCCCCTGTATCACCTTGATGACATCGTTTTCTTAGTTCATTGTATTGTGAGTTTCAAAACAAATCAATGAGTCAAGCCTGACCCCACAACTCCGGCTGGGGGCGCCGATTCAGATTGTTGACCGGTTTAAATCCACGCTCTCGTACAGAGAGCGACGTAAATGGCAACATCTGTCATGGGTTATCCTCAAGTTTAAATCCACGCTCTCGTACAGAGAGCGACCTAGGAACCCGAGGAGTATGGCACGAACTGGACAGTTTAAATCCACGCTCTCGTACAGAGAGCGACATTGACCTCTGCCGCTGCAAAACCTTTTTCCCTAAGTTTAAATCCACGCTCTCGTACAGAGAGCGACATTGTGTATGAGTAGGACACGGATTGAAATTCCAGTTTAAATCCACGCTCTCGTACAGAGAGCGACTTTATAATCTTCTAGAACTATTAATGGTACAAAAAGTTTAAATCCACGCTCTCGTACAGAGAGCGACTCTTGGTATTTCAACTGGCGCATCATCTGGAACGGGTTTAAATCCACGCTCTCGTACAGAGAGCGACTGCACCACGTTTTTTCTTCCAAGGCATTAACCGGGGTTTAAATCCACGCTCTCGTACAGAGAGCGACTGCACCACGTTTTTTCTTCCAAGGCATTAACCGGGGTTTAAATCCACGCTCTCGTACAGAGAGCGACGTACAGCGTCACCAAGGATGAGCATGGGGTTTGAGTTTAAATCCACGCTCTCGTACAGAGAGCGACTTTATGGAATACGAAATTCCATGCGCTTTCCTCTGGTTTAAATCCACGCTCTCGTACAGAGAGCGACTAATATAGTTAGATCTTTTCTATCTTTCTTTGAAAGTTTAAATCCACGCTCTCGTACAGAGAGCGACAAGTTCCCACGTGCTTAAAACCTCGGCCTTCTAGGTTTAAATCCACGCTCTCGTACAGAGAGCGACGTCTACCAGTTTACGCTTCCGGTTTCTCATTTCCTGTTTAAATCCACGCTCTCGTACAGAGAGCGACACGTGATACAAGGATAAGAGATTGTGGTTTGGACCTGTTTAAATCCACGCTCTCGTACAGAGAGCGACCCCTTCCATTGCGGCGTCCGTTCGGCATCTGCTCTGTTTAAATCCACGCTCTCGTACAGAGAGCGACTGTCATCACACAGATGGTGGGGGTGGCCATCAGATGTTTAAATCCACGCTCTCGTACAGAGAGCGACGAATACCTAACCAGCAAAGCTTTGCGGTTCATCCAGTTTAAATCCACGTTCTCGTACAGAGAGCGACTTTTAATTAATTTTTCTATATCTACTGTTTGAATAGTTTAAATCCACGCTCTCGTACAGAGAGCGACACAATTTGGACTGATATAAAAGCGTATATGCAAGTTTAAATCCACGCTCTCGTACAGAGAGCGACGAATGTTTTCAATCATGGCCAGGAGTTCGTCAGGTTTAAATCCACGCTCTCGTACAGAGAGCGACCCATAGCACATAAACTCCAAAGCTTTTCAATACGTTTAAATCCACGCTCTCGTACAGAGAGCGACGCAGTGTGGGCGAACACAAAGTATCCCACAGTGAAAGTTTAAATCCACGCTCTCGTACAGAGAGCGACAAAGATGATAATTTAGCGCTTGAACTATACAGTGTTTAAATCCACGCTCTCGTACAGAGAGCGACGGTGGACGAGCCTTTAGGAGTAATTTCGGTGTATGGTTTAAATCCACGCTCTCGTACAGAGAGCGACTCGACTCACGCTAAATTTACTTCTGATATGTGCAAGTTTAAATCCACGCTCTCGTACAGAGAGCGACTTTTACCTACATTCTAATTCCAGAATAAATAGGAGGTTTAAATCCACGCTCTCGTACAGAGAGCGACTTTCGTTCCAATCACGCTCAGGATATGGTATATAGGTTTAAATCCACGCTCTCGTACAGAGAGCGACTACTTTGAATTTTAGTCTCAAGTATTAATATATCAAGTTTAAATCCACGCTCTCGTACAGAGAGCGACGTTACTGGCAAACATGAAATGATAAAAGAGATCAAAGTTTAAATCCACGCTCTCGTACAGAGAGCGACCAGCCGTCCGGGTGGAGCGTCTGCAGGATATCACGGTTTAAATCCACGCTCTCGTACAGAGAGCGACGTGGTGTTAAGCCGTATACTCCTGAGCAGATAGGGTTTAAATCCACGCTCTCGTACAGAGAGCGACTTAATCACATTAACTTTTTGGCCTGAAGATAACGGTTTAAATCCACGCTCTCGTACAGAGAGCGACGTGGTGTTAAGCCGTATACTCCTGAGCAGATAGGGTTTAAATCCACGCTCTCGTACAGAGAGCGACCCATGATGTGATGTAATGTGCAAAAAAAGAACATGGTTTAAATCCACGCTCTCGTACAGAGAGCGACATAAAAAAGCTAAACAAGCAAATGACAACAATGGTTTAAATCCACGCTCTCGTACAGAGAGCGACGGTATTTCGCTTTCCCATCATCAAGTAGTTGCCTGGTTTAAATCCACGCTCTCGTACAGAGAGCGACACTTTTTAATTTTTCTATAGTAGACTGTTCTTCAGTTTAAATCCACGCTCTCGTACAGAGAGCGACTCAAGGTCCAGGGGTTGGAGGGCATGGTGGCGAAGCGTTTAAATCCACGCTCTCGTACAGAGAGCGACTTTTCGGAACGTGTTTGGTGTAGTCGGTATCAGGGTTTAAATCCACGCTCTCGTACAGAGAGCGACCAACAAGACCCCGAAGTCGACCCGGTTTATGGATGTTTAAATCCACGCTCTCGTACAGAGAGCGACCGGCCTGTTTCGCCAATAACGGTCCTTTCTCTCTGTTTAAATCCACGCTCTCGTACAGAGAGCGACTTGCCCTGTTCATGATCGCTCTTATTTCGACACGGTTTAAATCCACGCTCTCGTACAGAGAGCGACCTATTCGTTGGTAGAGTGTGACCATATGGATATTGTTTAAATCCACGCTCTCGTACAGAGAGCGACTGATCAATATAACAATGCTGCCCGTAGTAGTTCAGGTTTAAATCCACGCTCTCGTACAGAGAGCGACATAGTACCGCCGATACGTGGAGCGTATCCAGGGGCGTTTAAATCCACGCTCTCGTACAGAGAGCGACGGTGCAAACTTTAATAGGGTTCTTGACGCCTGGAGTTTAAATCCACGCTCTCGTACAGAGAGCGACGTAAACCTGGAGAGTTTTGCTAATGGTGCCCTAGCAGTTTAAATCCACGCTCTCGTACAGAGAGCGACAAATTTTCTCTGAAGTCAATAAAATGTAAAAATATGGGTTTAAATCCACGCTCTCGTACAGAGAGCGACCAATGACTTTTGCCCAAATTTGGACAATGATAAAGTTTAAATCCACGCTCTCGTACAGAGAGCGACCGCCACAGAATATTGATGATCCGGAGGTGACATTGTTTAAATCCACGCTCTCGTACAGAGAGCGACGTGCATTTTACGGTGCCGCCTCCCTGCCAAGTGGGTTTAAATCCACGCTCTCGTACAGAGAGCGACGGGCTAGAGGCAACAGTAAATTATGTGTCATTCCTAGTTTAAATCCACGCTCTCGTACAGAGAGCGACAGCCTACCTATAAGGATTTGAAACACGATTGGCCTGTTTAAATCCACGCTCTCGTACAGAGAGCGACCATTCGTTCGGGATGATGTTTGTGAGGAAAGAGTGTTTAAATCCACGCTCTCGTACAGAGAGCGACAGGAGATGGATATACCGGCTTCCTGCGCGGATTGAAGTTTAAATCCACGCTCTCGTACAGAGAGCGACCCATCCCCGGTATCTGGCCCTTTTGGGGGCTGATAGTTTAAATCCACGCTCTCGTACAGAGAGCGACTTACTGTCGTATAGATTGCGCATGGTTTAATAAGGTTTAAATCCACGCTCTCGTACAGAGAGCGACGTAAACCTGGAGAGTTTTGCTAATGGTGCCCTAGCAGTTTAAATCCACGCTCTCGTACAGAGAGCGACAGCAAAAAGTAACAAAAAATCATCTATTTGATTATATTTCTGTTCAATTCTTTAAAATTTTCCTCAATTCATATCACAAATTCGATATTTTCCATCTTATTTCGACGATTATCCTCTCGTTTTGCAGTGCGAACCTCCTAGGAATTTTATGTGCGCTATGGGTTCGCACTAAATGATCAGGGTATCCTCAACATTAAACGAAGTTTTTGCACCAATATGCTCAACTTTGTTCTTGTAATTATTGCCCAGCATATAGAACCTTAGACTATCCGTCTCCCTATCAATAATTTGCTCAAGTTTATGCTGAACCTCCCGAAATTTTGCCGCATCCAGCACGCATTCGAAGACCGAATTCTGAACGCGTTGCCCATAATTCACACATTGCTTGGCAACCTGACGCAGCCGTTTTCTCCCCGCTGCCGTTTGAGTGTTAACATCATACGTGATCAGCACTAAAATTTCATCTCACCTACTTCCACATAAACGCCGGATATCCGTCCAAATCCCCACGGATAAACCTGGCCAGCAGCATAGCCTGAGCATAGGGCACAAGCCCCCATTCCATTTTTTCCTGAAGAAAGGGGTGCCTTATCTCCTCCTGTTTCCTGCTTTGCCACGCCTTTAGGATATCTCTTCTTGTGTCATCATCCATAATAACTGCTCCGTTTTCCATCCGGGTAAACCCACCAGGATTGACTTCCCGCCTATTGATTAGTGAAATGACAAACCGGTCTGCATACACGGCACGCAGCTCTTCCATCAGATCCAGAGCTAAGGAAATCCTTCCCGGTCTATCCCGGTGCAAAAATCCCACATAAGGGTCCAATCCCACCGTTTCCAAGGCCGCGGCCGCATCATGGGCCAATAAGGTATAGACAAAAGACAGCATGGCATTGACATTATCCAGGGGAGGCCGCTTATTTCTGGAGTTGAAATAAAAGTCCTCTTTTTGCTGGAGGATCAAATCATCTAACACTCTAAAATATTGGGCCGCAGCTTCCCCCTCAACACCGCGAAGCTGCCCCAAATCCTTACTGTTCTCAACCAGTTTTAGAGCGTTGGCTAGGGTTTGGCAGACTCCTTTTAATTTATCCGTATCCAGCCTAGCTGCATGATCCCGGGTTGCCCGCTCCACTATCCAACGGGCGTTATATATTTTCCCCAGAATGAAACTCTTGGCGATTTTGTGGCTTTCCTCCGTATCATCCGAAAGTCTGTACTGTGCTTTTCTTAAAGTGACGTTACCTCTGACTTCCCCCACCACTCTGCCCAGGAATTTCCCGCTGGATTTCATAAAACTCAAAGCAATATTGCGTTTGGCACAGGCACCCATCAAGGCCGGGCTTGCCCCTGTATAGCCAAAGGCGATAATGCCCTCCAGATTATGCAGAGGAACTCTCAGGGCCTCCACATCATCTTTCAAAACCACAATATTTTCTCCATCAAGGGACAAATAGGTATTGGGGGAAGTTATATAGAGGGTATTCAATAATTTTCTCATTGATCAGCCTCAATCTCTGAAATATTTTTCTTCATGTAACCCAAGGCCGATGGATTTTTACATAACTTAGGCAGACAAAGCTCGCTAAGGGAACAGGCTTTGCAGGCTTTTGTGGTTCTGACCTTGGGAGTATATCTCTTGTCATAGAGCCCATGCATCTCCTGACAAATCCTTTTGACTTCCTCCCGGATCTCCTCATCCAAGGTGACTTTCATTCTACGTTTGGGTTCCCCATAATATAAAAACCCTTCAGGTATAGTGCACAGGAGCATTTCTTCCAAACACATAGCCTGAGCACATAATTGCAGCACATCCGCATTTCCCTGCTTGGGTTTACCCCGTTTATATTCTACAGGAACCGGCTGATAAGTTCCCTCCCTACCGTATAAGGTGACTCCATCTCGGGACTTATGAAATTCCACCACATCACAAGCCCCGGTAATCCCCAATGTGCGGGAAAAAACCCCCATACCCCGGGAAATGATCAGAGCTCCCCGCTTTTCCTTTATAGTAGAGTCATGGGTTTTCTCGTGCAAAATTCCGCCTTCGATGGTGCGTAAGTTTTCCTGCCACTGCTGCTCAATATGGATCAAAGCCCATTGGCGTTTGCAAAACACGTAGTGCTGGATGCCGGACAAGAGTAAAAAATCCTCTTCTTGATATTCCATCGTTGATACCTCAGTCCATCTAAACCAAATTAATAATTTCAGGCACGCATTCTGTTTGGTCCAGCTTAATCTCATAATCATCAAAGGACTGGGGAATGTCTTTTTTGGATGAGATACGCAAAGCCCGCTGAATTACCGCCGATGTTTCTTTCGGTGTTTTGTCAGCATGCTCCCACCAGTAAACCCTGCAGACCTCACAGGAACCCTCCGGCCGCGCCGAGGAAGCGTCATTCTCAAACAACGTACACAGCGCTTCTTTAAGCTTTTGCGCATCCCCAGCCGTAAAACCTGTCTTCTCAGCTAATTGGCAATTGATGCTGCCCCGGATCACATACAACCCGAAATTAACATAATGTTTCATTCCCATGGTGTCCGATGATTTACCACTCTTTCCCGCCTCACTGTTCACGCTTTTAGTGATTTGCATATCCACAATATCAATGGGGGAAACACTCACCGCTTGCTGCACCGACACCGGACCGCGCACACCAACGGAAACCTCATCCCCTTTAAAAGCAAAAACCTGTCCGAAGGCGCGGACGTCGAACCATTTACGGCAAGCGATTTGCATGCACTTATCTCTATCCGCTTTCTTCCCTTTACTCATTTCGGTTTTAAATTCCCCATAACCATCCGCCCGGTCTTTCAGACTCTTATATCCGTCGTTCGAACGGTCATCCGACTGGACGAAGATGCATTCACCAAGATCCTGCAGCCGGTTGCGGAGTTTGCGCTTGATGGCCACATCGGAAAATATCCCATGCCCTTCATAATCTTCCCGGGGGCGGTTTCCGTTGAGGGGATCTCCATTAATATTGGCCCGTGTGACTGAAACAATTGCTGCGAAGTCAATCTTATTTTGCAGAGTACTCATCTTTATTCCTCTCCTTCTTGATCATCTTGATGACACTCGTTTGTTCTCTTTTGTGAAACATTTGTCCCTTCATGCGAAGAAATCTGTTCTTTCGGCCAACGCCTCAAATCCATTCTTTGGCAGTCATAGCCAATCAGATATTTTCCGTCAAGGAGTTCGTTGGATATGCGATCCTCATATGCAAATAACTCGGTGATCTCACCCAGCAGATTCTTGTAATATTCTCTCGCAGAAGGTTTTAATTGCTTCATATAGGGCTGCAGATTATTCCAGATAATCTTCCATGTACGGAAAGGGCTGCGGGAAAACGCCTGCATATATCGTTCCGCATTGGTAATGCGCGTTTCCCCTTTCTCATAGGTAGATCTCTCCACCCGTTCCGCCACAGCCAGCATGCGCCCGTAAAGATAACTCCTGTCCCGGTTCGTTTTATCCAGCTCCATCCCTAAAATCACTCCTTCTCTTTCATTGCGCTGCTGCTTCTCCCAATAGAGACGCTTTACCATGGAACAAGCAATATGCAGAACTTTATGATAATTAAACTTAGCTTTATAAGCTAAAGGATTGGAGGCTTTCAGGACCGCCGCCCGCACCATGTCCCGGGGGATTGCCGCACCGTCAATGATGCACGGGCGCAATCGCTCAAAGGCGGCTACGAGCATGGGGGACTTATTATCGCTGTTTTTGGACAGCTTAAGCTGAGGATTATTGTCCTCCCCCTGTTCAGTACCGTAGATAGCCAAAGCAATCTCCCGGATAGAAGCCATCCCTTCATAGACCTTTCGTTGCTTATCCTGGATATACTCATGTTTCCAACAACAACTATCATGCCACTGGCGGATATTTTGAAGATAACGGGAAGACGCCAGCTCTTTGTAGTAAGTGATGGCCAATCTTCCAGGGGTTGCGCTGTCAAGGGCTAAAACGACCATCCTGGAAATGCCGCTCAATTTTGCCTTATAACCATCCAATGCCGCATTAAATTTTTTCGCACTGACATAATTAGTTTCCGGAATCTCGGCTTCATCCTCCTCAAACAGTACCTCTTCCTCTAATTCAACCTCAACCCCATCTGCCGCATTTTCCGGCACCTGGGACAAAATATCGGCCGCACTGGCATAGAAATCGGGCAAATCCCGCAAGGCATTTTCCCATGCCACAATGCACACCCCATCTCGGCTAAATCCTTGCCGGCGGATAATCCATTTTAGAGCATTATGCGCTTTCTGCGAAGCAACATACCCAATCGACAAAGCCTCATTATAGCCGGTCTCTTTTTCTTTCGTATGGAACCGTCCCCGGTAGGTAAAGTTTGTGTCGTCATTGGCAGAAATCAATTTAGCCTTGGTATCCCATTTCCCACGGATTTTTAGAGGATTTGTTTTGGCAATGGGCGTATACTCCCCTGTCATGTAACAAAGATCCTTTGCCTGAAAGGTGGATAAATAATAATTGATAAAGCTGCGCTGCACCGATCTATCCAGCCATACGGCACTGTCATGGGCATTATCCCGATTATCAAGAATATCCTCTGGAAGACGCTTATCATGCATAAATACGCGAAAACGAACAAAAGCCTTGTCCAGAGAAGTATTTTGGACTTTCACTTTATCGGAAACAATTCCATTTTCATCCATCGGCAGGACCTGACTGCGGATTAAATCCTGCGCAACGGTTTGTTTGGTAACATAGCGATAAATGGCCTGCACCTTCGGATGGGAAAAGGGCGAATCGCACCATGTTTTAAGACCTGCCAAGTAAAGGGGAAACGCCCCCTTGAGTCTTGCTATCTTACTCTGTTTCTCTTTTTCATTTTTCGCATCGGGAAAATAAAAGGTTAGTACTTCCAGCAGATCGCCGGCAACATAGGATAAAGAATCAAATAGTGGCAAAGCCTTGAGTCCACTGGTTCTGCCCTCTGGATACGGGACCAGTGTCTCTGCTTCATCCTTTTCCAGGAGGTGCGCACCGAGATAGTTTCCCTCCTGGTCAATATGGATTTCAATTTGTGCCTCCATCGTGTCGTACCCCACAGGAAACAGCACTAAGTTCTTTTTCTTCCACCTCTCTGCCTGACCGGCCCGCTCTGCGTTGGCATCATACAAGGCGCAAAGGGACGATACCCAGTTCATTCCGTTACCTCCTCTGCAGCAAATTCAGCCAGACCTGAAAAATTGCCGATGGTCTCTCCGAACGGCTTGACCGACATTTTGTGGAGGATACGTCTGTCCTTGTCCGAAATCTCTTCCGGGCCGGGAAATTCAATCACACCCCTTTTCATAAGAACATGATGGAAGCGCACACTCATATGCCCTTTTTCTCCATCTCGCACCGCCTCATCTGCATAGGTAAAACCGTGAAACATATAACCCAGTTGAAGTTCCTCCACCTGATCATAGGTCCCGGGGCACTCTCCGAACACACAGGGTTCCACCGTCCCCTGGCATTCCCTCGCTCCCAGAAAAATATCTCGTCGTCCGCCCCGCTCAATCATGCGCCGGGCAATATTGTGGTGTTTGTGCTCATTGCGGTCGGCAGCCAGTTCAGGCCGGTTCTCGTTCCAGACGAAATGGGCTCGAACCTGATAGCGGACGTCCTTCAGATAGGTATAGATGGACAGATCATTTCCGCCATTGTAATTTTTAGTTCGGATACCCTCCGACGCTGTTTGGATCATGTTCATCACCCGGACTGCATCAATGATCCAAACAAGGGTAGGCTTCCAGTAGACGGAGGCCAGTATTCCCTTTAAAGCTTCGTAAGTGGGCACATAATAACTTGTTTTTTCCCCTCCCACCCGTGTGACCGGATCGGAAAACAAGGCCCTGTCGCCCCTGACCAGAAATTCCACGGTATTCCGCTTGATTTCCATAACCATCACCTCCTAAATTTAAATAATCAGCGTCTCCATCTCAATATTCAGGGTTTCATCCACCCCATACTCCCCATCATAGTAACCGGGGGGAAGCACCAGGATACCCCCATCCTCTGGAGCAAGGGCTGTCCGCTGCGTTTTAATCCAGTCATTGTCTCTTAACTGCACGGTGTAGGGCTGTAGCTGCCGCAAAGCTGTACGCTTTTCCTGAAGGGTAGTTGCCTCCCTCAGCTTTTGCAGCCTTTTCCTCGCTTCCTCGTCATATTCAATAAATACATCTACTTTTCCGTCATCATCAATCACAGAAAATGCCCCACCTGCTTCCTTAAAGGCCTGTTTTAGCTCAGGAGGTCGCTCCTGAGGGTATTTTTCTTCAAATCCCCTTTGGCCGGAAGGGTTGCTTGTAAGCAAATCGAGCAGGGTGTGCTCCGGATCGAACTTCAGGCGATAGGCCATTTCCTCAAGCAAAGGTTGGAAATACCTTGCATAATACTCCTCCATTGCATCCTTGGACAAAGCCCCTTCCGGATAACCTTCGGGAGATATTTTTATGCTGTATAGCAATTCCTGTGTGGCCTTCTGAGCTTCCTTGAGATAACCCTGACCGCTTGTCCGTTCATCCCGGAGATTGATAATTGAAACGATGCCGCAGGAGGTTTCATAGTTGCGGTTACAGCGTCCCGCCGCCTGGACAATGCTATCCAGTCCGGTCAAGGAGCGGACGACCCGTTCAAAGGAAACATCCACACCTGCTTCAATTAACGAAGTGCTGATGCAAATGATTTTTTCGCCCAAATCCGTATCCTTAAGCCGCTCACGCAGGTGTTTCAAGACCCTGCTGCGATGGGCGGGGCACATGTTAGTGGACAGGTGAAAAATCCGATATGGCGTTTCATTGCCAAGCTTATCCTGTATATGCTTAAAAATCTCACGAGCACTTCGTTTTGTGTTTACAATGGCCAGCACAGACCTGGTGCTTTCCAGTTGACTAACAATGAAGTCCGCCGCTTCTTCCCGGGAATAGCCCTGCTCCTTCATGCAGTTCACAATTTGCACCCGCCGGAAAGCTTCGTTGTATTTTTCTTCATTTTCTATGATGCTCCTAGGCGGTAAGATCCGGTAATGGTCTACTCTGTCTAAAAGGGGCTGGGTCGCGGAGCAAAGGACTACAGAGGACTTACAAAAGGACGCTAAAAAATTCATGGCTCCATTAAACAGTTTTAAAACTTTTATCGGCAGCGCCTGAATTTCATCCAGAATAATTACCGAATTTCCCAGAGCCTGCATCCGTCGTATGCAGGAAGTTTGGCCCGCGAACAAGGTATTCAGGAACTGAACAGCGGTGGTAGCCACCACCGGAGACTGGGCCCAGTTTTCCGTCAGCAGTTGATACCTCTTCTCATCTTCACTTTTATCTTTATTCTCTTCAGCACTAAAAATAATATTGGAATGATGTTCGAGTACAGCATCAGGATCCCCGATGAACTTGGCAATTTCTGTGGCATTTTGCTCCAAAATGGAGTTGAAGGGAGCAATATAGAAAATGCGCTCTTTCCCGTAACGCCGAGCAGTATGTAAAGCATAGCGAAGAGCAGCCAAGGTTTTTCCGGCTCCGCAGGGCACCACTAAGCGGAAGATTCCTGCCTCACCGCCGTCAAATTCCGCACAAGCCCTCGATATTTCCCCCCGGTAAGGATCCAGGCTGGATGTCTTTTTCCCTTCTTGCAACTTCTCTAGTTGGCTTTCATAGTGGACCAAGTACTTTTTCCACATTTCTTTACGCTCATCCAATGCTCTGCGCTGCGGCAGAGCCCTCTTATCTTCAAAACAAGCCGTATCTGTCCGGTCGGCATCAATAACAATGGAGGTGATCAAACGGGTGAACATGGCCAAATAAAAATAGGGCGAACCTAATAACTTACTCTTTTTCTGTAATTCTTGAATGTTCTTGGTAATAACGTGCGTGTCAAGGCCGGCATCGATAAACTCCTGATTGATAAAATCTCTGCCGTAACGCTGGTATACCGTTTCTTTCACACTTTCATAGGAATCAGCAATATTTTCCGCCGCCTCTACAAACACAACATCACCATCCAGAGAAAGGCAATCCCTCAGCCCGTGATGGCTCATAATCGCCGTCCGAACGATTTCCGCCGTTAACCGGGAATTCCGCTTTAAAGAAGCCAATTCATTGACCAGTATAGCACCATGGGTAGAATGGATGACTGAACCGCGGACAACCCGCTTTCCCTCAACTGCCGCCCGGATATATGCGGTAAACTCCGGCGTGTTTTTGCCGTCGTCGTGATGTCGTCCCGCCAATTTGGCAATCTTAGCCAAACCGTATGACTCGGCTATAGCAGAAGCCAGCTCTGCCACCTGGTCATTATGTTCATCCACATACTGTTCGCTCTTATCCGCTTTGCGGATATGGGCAATGAAACGCTCTGAATCCACGTGCCTTTCCCCCCGCCTGTATGTATCTATTATATTTCAATCCACGCTCTCACCTAGAGAGCGACCATTCCACAACCAATATCTACTCCAACAATGTTAGATTTCAATCCACGCTCTCACCTAGAGAGCGACACTACCTAGAAGCCCACTCGTGACCTCTTTATATATTTCAATCCACGCTCTCACCTAGAGAGCGACGTGAGGTTGATAAGTGGGATCATCTCCAGCATTTACATTTCAATCCACGCTCTCACCTAGAGAGCGACCAGGCAGGGTATCATTCCGGTAGCGGTGTTGTTGCAGATTTCAATCCACGCTCTCACCTAGAGAGCGACGTATCTTTCTGGTTATACCGTTCTGCGTCCATGGCAATTTCAATCCACGCTCTCACCTAGAGAGCGACAATATAATCATAAAGGTTGATAAAATAAGCAAATAAATTTCAATCCACGCTCTCACCTAGAGAGCGACCCTGGTACGATCTCGAAATACGTAAACGCAAAAATGATTTCAATCCACGCTCTCACCTAGAGAGCGACACATGAGGATAGATGTAACGATATATGTTAGGTATTTCAATCCACGCTCTCACCTAGAGAGCGACAGATACTTTCTCTTGAATACTGGATGCTACGCTGATTTCAATCCACGCTCTCACCTAGAGAGCGACTGAGCGAGTTAACCAACTGGAAGCCGCAAAGACAATTTCAATCCACGCTCTCACCTAGAGAGCGACACATAAGGAACAGACTGAACAGGAGTACCAGTAAAAATTTCAATCCACGCTCTCACCTAGAGAGCGACGCAGCCATACCGGCAGCAGCATATTTTTGTTTCGATTTCAATCCACGCTCTCACCTAGAGAGCGACCTAAAATGGTATCAATATCTCCTCCCCGTTCTAAATTTCAATCCACGCTCTCACCTAGAGAGCGACAGATATTTCCTCACGAAACAAAGGGGGTGAAAATTTATTTCAATCCACGCTCTCACCTAGAGAGCGACGATGCCATGCAGGCACAAAATGACCCGCAGCAGCATTTCAATCCACGCTCTCACCTAGAGAGCGACCGCATCTGGAGGCTTTTTTTGCAAACCTGAACCAATTTCAATCCACGCTCTCACCTAGAGAGCGACGTGCATTTTACGGTGCCGCCGCCCTGCCAGGTAGATTTCAATCCACGCTCTCACCTAGAGAGCGACCGTCTAAGGTGGCGTCCCAATATTTACCTTCCAATTTCAATCCACGCTCTCACCTAGAGAGCGACAGAGAGCCAGAACCTTCACCGGGATTAGTACCAGATTTCAATCCACGCTCTCACCTAGAGAGCGACGGAAAGAGACTTCGTTTCATATTCAACATAGGGAATTTCAATCCACGCTCTCACCTAGAGAGCGACTAATCCCCCCTTTTATACAAGTATAACAAAGAGGATTTCAATCCACGCTCTCACCTAGAGAGCGACGGAAAGAGACTTCGTTTCATATTCAACATAGGGAATTTCAATCCACGCTCTCACCTAGAGAGCGACTAATCCCCCCTTTTATACAAGTATAACAAAGAGGATTTCAATCCACGCTCTCACCTAGAGAGCGACGGAAAGAGACTTCGTTTCATATTCAACATAGGGAATTTCAATCCACGCTCTCACCTAGAGAGCGACGCAAAAGAGAGTAGAGCTAGAAAAACAGGTCCAAATTTCAATCCACGCTCTCACCTAGAGAGCGACGGGTTGGGGTGATACCCCATATTCAAATCAAAAAAATTTCAATCCACGCTCTCACCTAGAGAGCGACGATAAAAAATTTAAAGGAGGAAATATCATGTCTATTTCAATCCACGCTCTCACCTAGAGAGCGACTCCTCAGAGATCTCCATGAAAGACTTCACGCAACGATTTCAATCCACGCTCTCACCTAGAGAGCGACTACGCACGCCAGGTCGCTGCGATCCAGCTCGTCGTATTTCAATCCACGCTCTCACCTAGAGAGCGACGTGTCCTTCCATCTGGATCCGTCATTTCCATAACAATTTCAATCCACGCTCTCACCTAGAGAGCGACCCACGTAATTGCGATCCTCCGGCGCAGACCAATGGATTTCAATCCACGCTCTCACCTAGAGAGCGACAAAACACAGTCCAGGGCCATGCAATTGGCATGGATTTCAATCCACGCTCTCACCTAGAGAGCGACCAAAAATTTGGACAAAGATTACGCATGTTACGAGAAATTTCAATCCACGTGACCTGCCCCCAGGTTTTGTACCACAGGGGATGTTAGTCACGAAATTTGTTCACAGGTTTTTTTAGCCAGATCTGTAGCATATTCTACTGGTGTTTTGTTGCTCAGTCCGCTATGTGGACGAACTGTATTGTATTCATGACGCCACTCTTCAATAATTCGACGAGCCTCACTTACGCCTCTGAACCAGTGTTCATTAAGGCATTCATCTCGGAGTTTTCCATTAAAGCTTTCTACATGGCTATTTTGCATTGGTTTACCGGGGTCTATAAACAGTTGGATAACCCTATGTTCATAAGCCCATTGATTCAAGGTCAGTCCTGCAAATTCAGGTCCGTTATCAGAGAGGATTTCTTTGGGATAACCTCTGTAAATAGCAATTCTATCTAGTACTCTTGTCACACGCCGTCCTGTTATTGAAGTATCCACTTCGCTGGCCAGACACTCTCGAGTTGCTTCATCAATCACTACAAAAACTCTAAATCGCTGCCCAGTTGCTGTTGAGTCACTAACAAAATCCATAGACCACCTTACATTCGGTTGAGGCGTAACTGTGGGGGGGCGGCCCCTTCCAGAGAGAACACGTTTTCTTTTGCGGCGACGGACAGCGAGTCCAGCAAGCCGGTATAGCCTATATACTTTCTTGTGGTTAACTTTCTGTCCTTCACGCTGAAGTAAGGCATGGATTCGTCTATATCCAAAGCGACGCCACTTAAAGGCAAGTTCAGATATTCTCGTTTTCAATGCCTCGTTCTCTTCTGAAGTAGAAGGAACATATCTATGACTGGAGCGTCCGATACCAACAAGCCTGCACGCTCTGCGTTCACTCATACCAAAAGTATCTTGGAGTTCTTTAACAAGCTTTCGCTTGCGAGCAGGCTTTACTTGTTTTTTTCAATAACCCACTTTAGAGCCTGGTTGTCGAGGGTTAGTTCACCTACGAGTAGCTTAAGTCTGCGGTTTTCCTCTTCCAACTGCTTAAGTTTCTTCGCATCACTTGCTTCCATTCCGCCGTATTTAGATTTCCAGCGATAAAAGGTTTGTTCGCTAATGCCATGTTGCCGAAGAATGTCAGCTACCGGCATCCCATTCTCATGGGAGTTAAGTATTCCAATGATCTGCTCTTCGGTGAAACGTTTTCTCATAACTGTCCCCTCCTGACTTAGTTATACTACATCAGGACTAACATTTCCTTTGGACCAGTTTTCGGGGAGCAGGTCACACGCTCTCACCTAGAGAGCGACATTCCAAGTTTTTCAAGGGTTTTGACCTGTTTTTCAATTTCAATCCACGCTCTCACCTAGAGAGCGACATTCCAAGTTTTTCAAGGGTTTTGACCTGTTTTTCAATTTCAATCCACGCTCTCACCTAGAGAGCGACTAAAACTTTTTCCAATAAATTTAAGGCACTGGAATTTCAATCCACGCTCTCACCTAGAGAGCGACTGACGCTTATTATGGTGTAACCCATTATGGATGGATTTCAATCCACGCTCTCACCTAGAGAGCGACTGATATAACCCGGCGAAGGCTTTATGCCTTAGATATTTCAATCCACGCTCTCACCTAGAGAGCGACAGTTGCACTTGACAAAACAACAGTTGAGAGCTATATTTCAATCCACGCTCTCACCTAGAGAGCGACAGATACTAACGAGTCAAATAATAATGAAACTGACATTTCAATCCACGCTCTCACCTAGAGAGCGACGTGCACCGATTAGCGGTGGCATAATGGGGCTGTAATTTCAATCCACGCTCTCACCTAGAGAGCGACCAAAAGAAACTTGAGCAAGGGGGTGAGGGTAATTATTTCAATCCACGCTCTCACCTAGAGAGCGACTTATTGTGGCAATTGAAGCAATCCGCGTCCGGATATTTCAATCCACGCTCTCACCTAGAGAGCGACGCTAACTGAGCCGGAGCTTGCGGCAATGGCCAGTATTTCAATCCACGCTCTCACCTAGAGAGCGACGTCGTCTGCCTAGTGGCTTCTGTTTCCAACCGGAATTTCAATCCACGCTCTCACCTAGAGAGCGACTATAGCCAGAACCTCTATTGGTGATAATTTGATATTTCAATCCACGCTCTCACCTAGAGAGCGACGGATGCTGCGGCCGGTTTGGTGGATGCAGCCAGGGAATTTCAATCCACGCTCTCACCTAGAGAGCGACGGAGGCCAGTCAATGACCCGCCTCAGCCTTAAGATTTCAATCCACGCTCTCACCTAGAGAGCGACCCAAAGTTCGCTTTGGACGCGCTGGTACGAGGAGATTTCAATCCACGCTCTCACCTAGAGAGCGACGGTATCCTTTTGCAGTATATCCAAATGGCTTCAGATTTCAATCCACGCTCTCACCTAGAGAGCGACGTTGAAACGGAAAATGGATGATTACCTGAAGAATATTTCAATCCACGCTCTCACCTAGAGAGCGACTTTCCAGATTAATTAGGGTAAAATATACCTATTATATTTCAATCCACGCTCTCACCTAGAGAGCGACTAACCAGATAGGCATTAAGTACTTGGTTGTAAATATTTCAATCCACGCTCTCACCTAGAGAGCGACGAAAGGGAAATTTTATCGACTTTTTCACTCAGTATTTCAATCCACGCTCTCACCTAGAGAGCGACCAAGCATGGCCTTTTCGCTGCACTGGTCATCCTGCATTTCAATCCACGCTCTCACCTAGAGAGCGACTTGGATAGCAATAGGCTCAATCACGGCCTCATAAAATATTTCAATCCACGCTCTCACCTAGAGAGCGACAGCTTTGGCGGTTGAGGCAGCCAGTAGATTTTTGATTTCAATCCACGCTCTCACCTAGAGAGCGACTTTAGGGACGTATACACGGCCCTGGGATGGGAACCATTTCAATCCACGCTCTCACCTAGAGAGCGACAGAACATTGCCGAATTAGCTGCCAAGGGAGTAGATATTTCAATCCACGCTCTCACCTAGAGAGCGACTTATTTTTCTCCTCAGAAACTCGCTTTGATTGATTATTTCAATCCACGCTCTCACCTAGAGAGCGACTGGCTTAGGATTATCCGTCAGCCGTACAGTTTATGGATTTCAATCCACGCTCTCACCTAGAGAGCGACAGCAAAAAGTAAACAAAAACCATCTGACAGATCCATTTTTGTTTACTTTTTAAACTTCTCTACATAATAACCGAATCCATATCTACGATATCTTCCATATTTCAACAATTTTCTTCTCATTCCGCGGTGCGAAACCCCCGGCATTTTCATGTTTACTACACATTCGCACCAGATGGGAGAGATAAATCTATTTATTTCTTGAAGCATTATATGATAATTCTGCTTTTACTTCTAGTTCTTGCATCTCTTGGTAAATTCATCACCTCAATAAAGGTATATCAAGTAACCGAACAAGGGACGAGGTACCTGCCCTTCACTCTTGTCCCTTGAAACGACTTCCAAATTATCCCTTTGGGCAAAAAAATAGTCATTTCCTAATGGAGAAGAATTCATCCTTTTACACCTTTCTATGTATGGGAGTCAAAAGAACCGTCCCCTTGATACATTCCTGTTCGCTCTTATCCTCTTTGCGGATATGGGCAATGAAACGCTTTGAATCTCATATGCTTTTCCTCCTGCCTGTTTTTGTGTGCCGCCCTTATCTATTATAGCTTACCCTTTACCATATTTTGTGTTATTTTTTGTCGTTTTTTGCTTGATAACTATAAAAAGAATGCCTAACCAAATTTATTTGGAAGACATTCTTTTTACACAAAAAAACATATATTTTTCAATCCACAGACTTATAGGGTCTGACATCCTTATTTTACCAACATATCCAGTATATTTAAATATTTTTTTGCTTTACATAAGTTTTTGTTGTCAAAAAAATAATATTAGGTTTATATATGTTTTTTTGTGATATCCTCCTAGTGCCCTGAATATTATAAAACAAAAATAATTTCAGGAGATAAGGAGCTGTTGAAATGAAAAAATACTTTTCCCAAAAGCTCATAATCATTCTTAAAGAAATTAAGTATAATAAAAAATCTGAGATTAAAAATCTAAAAGTTGAAAACGCTAAACTTATGCGGCTTATTGTCGATCAAGCACTGGATATCCAGGCATTAAGACGCTATTAAAAGTCGGAATTTAAATCCACGCTCCCACCTAGTGAGCGAGCAAAATATGCGGGTTGCCAAACTAACTAACGTAATTTAAATCCACATCATTTTTTATAATATTTATAAACACTAACAAGCAATTTAATTTTCAGAAAAAGAAAAACTCTGCACTTTGAATTAACTAAGATTTACTGATTTTCACCTCTATAATACAGAGGTATATCTTGGCTGCTAAATTATGAGAATATTACTCCAGCAAGCACATACACTCAATTGGCTAAACAAATCTCCGTTAATATGTGTGTCAAGAGAACCGTCCCCTTGACACTTGAATTATAAAAAAATCTGATAATGCCTCCGACTCAGCATAAGCTTTTAAAATTTCCAAGCAATATTTCTTAAATTCTATAGGAGAAACACTTGAAACAAGTTCACGATAAGGATTGATTGTTTCCATAATTTTATTCCAACTCCTTCACATATAACTTCACCTACTTTACAAGCAATACTACCACCTCACAATGGCCCGAGTTGCCATTATTGATGTCGGCGTTCTCGGGAACAGGTCAACTATTTCTGAGTGTTTTTGCGGTATGTGGAAACATATCAACGATTTTGCGGTTCTCGGAAACATATCAATAAGCATCTCATAAAAGTATCATGGGAGAAGGATCTAATACTCCTCGAACTCATTCATTAAATCTTCTATATATGGGAACAGTGCCTCATCATCAAATCTTCCAAGTCTTCAATGGTTTCTTCTGACGACAAATCTATATTTTACATCTTTAGTATCAGAGGCTATTTCAACCACATCGACTGAATCTTTAGGCTCTGTTTTAAACCAATATTGATGATTGAACAAAATCAAAGTGGACACTTGATTCATCCACTTTTAGTTCGTCTAAGGAATATTACGTAATTACTAGTCTATTTTCAATTCTGTGCATTTTTATTTATAAAAGGTAATATTGCATCTATAAAGGACTGCTTATCCTGCATATAAAGAGCATGCCCAACGCCTTTTATTTCTACATGTTTTACATCATTGTTCAATTTCTTAATAAAACCTATATCAGTATCCCTTATTAAACTTCCTTGACCTGAGTCCCCCTTTACAATTAAAATAGGACATTTGATTAAAGGGAATAATCTTTCCACATCATACTCTTCATAGGTATTATCAAAATCATCTATTATAGCACTAAGCATATTAGGGTCATTCTGTTTTAAATTTTCAGCCATAAACTCGAACCAGGGATGATTTTCACCATAAGCCTCTGCCGCTGAAACTGTCCCTTCTCTTTCTGGCACTGGAACTTGCATTGCTTTCAATTTTTCTACGATTTCATCTAGTGATAAGTTCTTTGACCATTCTCTCCACAGCATAGTCATATCCTTTTGACTTTCTGAGTGACTCCTTAGTACATCCAATGATACTGGAGAATCTCCTATTATCAATGCCTTAACAATACTAGGATAATATGCTGCTATTAAAATTGCTATCATACCACCAAGTGAATGTCCGATTATTATTGTAGGCTTTTTAATACATTTCTCTATAAATTCTCTAACATCAGGTACATAATCCTGCATTTTATATTTATTTTCTGTGCGACCTGATTTTCCATGTCCTCTAAGATCTATGGCATAGACATGAAAGTGTACTGATAAGTCATCAATTATATCTCTAAAAGTCTGCCACCTAGAAGATCCACCATGCAATAGCAATATAGAAATGTCTGAGACTCCTTTCTCTACATAGTTCAAATTTACTTGCTTTGTATTAAAAGTTCTTTCTTCCATATTCATCCCTCCAGACATTAAATATTATAGTATAGCTTTTACTAAATTATCAGACTTTAATTTAATGTAATTTTATGGTATAATATATATGTAAAATTATTTTATCTTAAATCCTGATCCTCATGTCAAAGTAACTTTTCTACTTAGTTATCCTCATAGGATACTTTGACCTGAATTCATGGTGCCAGGTACAGAACTTAAGAACTTATTTGCACAACATAAAGCTCCGCTGAATAAATCCCAGCAGAGCTTTTCTAACTTTGTTCTATTGCTCTCTAACCACCAAGCCTACGGCTTCACAATGACTTGTCCAAGGAAACATATCCACCGGCTGTACTTTTGCAGCCTGATACCCCATTTTGCTCAGGATGCCCAGGTCCCGGGCCAGGGTGGCCGGGTCGCAGGATACATAGACAATTCGGGGAACCTGCATCGCCGTCACTGCGTTGAGAACCTCCCTTGCACATCCCTTTCTGGGAGGGTCCAAAATCACCACATCAGCCTTCTGGCCTTTGGAGGCCATCTGAGGGAGCAGCTTTTCCACCGGGCCGGAATAGAACCGGGTATTGGTGAGGTTATTTAACAAAGCGTTTTGCCTGGCATCCTCCACGGCTTGTTCAACAATTTCCAGTCCGATCATTTCACCTGCGTGGCGGGCCAGAAAAAGGGCGATGGTTCCGATGCCGCAGTAAGCATCCACCACGGTTTCGTCCCCCTGCAGACCTGCATATTCTAAAACCTTGCCATACAGAGCTTCCGTTTGTATGGAATTAACCTGATAAAAAGAGGAGGCCGAGATTTTAAATTTCAAGTCTTCAATCCAGTCCATGATGGACTCTTCTCCTGCCAGCAGGTGATTTTCTCTGCCCAAAACCGCTCGCCCCGGCTGATGGTTAATATTGCGGATTACCGAAGTTACCTCCGGATGGCGGGCAATGAGGTCCTTTGCCAATTTCTTGGCGCCGGGCCACTCTTCCGGGGATGTCACAAAAACCACCATGACTTGGCCACTTCTGTACCCCCTGCGAATCATCACATGACGCAGCAAACCTTCTTTACGTTTCCAGCAGTACACCGAAAGGGAATCAGTGTTGATTAACTCCTGCAAGGTGGCCATTATTTGATTCATTTTCTCATGGACCAAAAGGCATTTATGTTTTGCAACTTCTGCAACCATTTGATGAGTTCCGTCCGCAAAGAAGCCCAATTGAATCCGATTCCCGTCCTTTTTCACCTGCAGATGAACCTTATTGCGGTAATGCCAGGGATCGTCCATTCCTAGCGTTGTCAACACCTCAATGTTTTCTAACCCGCCAATTCGTTTTAGGGCGGAAAGAACCATTTCTCGCTTATGCCTCAGTTGTTCCTGGTAATCCAGATGCTGCAAATGGCAGCCCCCACAAGCCTTTGTGAAAGGACAGCGGGATGAAATTCGAGCAGAGGCCTTTTGGATAATTTCAAGCAGTTCTCCCCGGGCGTAGTTTTTCTTAACCTGATCAATTCTTACTTTCACCGTTTCTCCCGGTAAAGCTCCGGGTACAAAAACAGCCACTCCCTCCGCTCTGCCGATTCCCTCGCCGGTATGTCCCATCCCTCCGATAGTAATCTCTTCAATATCACCGACTTGCAGGAAGTTTATCTTTTGCTGCAAAATGATCACCCCATGTTAAAAAGTCACTGTATCTTTGTGCTAAATAAGTTGCTTTTTACAACTTACTAGCTAAGGGATTATATCTTTCCAACCGAAGAGCAAGCTTTGGTTTGCCCTTAAAAAGAAACTTACTTTTAAATAACCTACTTATCTTAAAAATACCTTGTCCTATATTTTCCATTATTATAGCATATAAAAACAAAAAGGAAGCAAGGGTGATTCCCCTTGCTTCCAAGCGTATCTTTAAATTGTCTATGCCTGCGTGGCTTTAACCCGTTCTTCCTGGGACATGGCGGCCAAGTCTTTGACAGCGGCCAGATCTAAACCCAGGCCTTCGGCAACCTTCTGACCATAATCCGGGTCAGCCTTATAGAACAAGGCGGTCTGGCGAAGCTGAATCCTTTGCTGGGCTTGCCCCAGGCTGTCACAGATATTGGAAACCAGGTTGGCCCGGTCCTGGTCGCTCATAACCCGGCGGTATAATTCACCGGCCTGGACAAAATCAATATCGGACAATACGTAGGGGTGCCGCGAGACCATTCCGGCAACATCCACCGGAGGCGGTGCGAACTGCGGGTCCGGAGCCGGACCGCCAAAGGAATTGGGGTAATAATTGGGAGACGCGCCCCCGTTGCCGTCAATGGCCATGAAGCCGTCCCGCTGATAGGAATTAGCCTTGGCCGCTTTCGGCGCATTAATGGGTATCTGGTGGAAGTTCGGACCTAGACGGTGGCGCTGGGTATCGGGATAGCTAAACAGGCGGCCCTGCAGCATCCGGTCCGGTGAAGCGGCGATACCGGGTACAAAATTACCCGGTGAGAAGGCGGCCTGTTCCACTTCCGCAAAGAAATTTTCGGGGTTTCTGTTCAGGACCATTTTGCCTACCGGGATTAAGGGGTAATCCGCATGATACCAAACCTTAGTGATATCAAAGGGATCAAATTTGTAGTTTTTGGCCTCTTCCGGCGGCATAATCTGAACGTATACGGTCCAGGAGGGGTAATCTCCCTGGGCAATGCTGTCATAGAGGTCCTTGGTGGCAGAGTCGGGATTTTTGCCCGCCAGTTCGGTGGCTTCTTCCCTGGTGAGGGTCTGGAAACCCAGATCCGCTTTGAAGTGCCATTTGATCCAGTAATATTCGCCGGCCTGGTTGTACCACATATAGGTGTGGCTGCTGTGCCCGTCCATATGCCGGAAGCTCTTGGGGGTACCGCGGTCGGAAAACAGAATGGTAACCTGGTGAATGGATTCCGGAGTTAGGGAGAGGAAATCCCACATCATGTCGGGGTTTTGGGTATGCCGGGCCGGATGCCTTTTTTGGGTGTGGATGAAGTCGGGGAATTTAATGGCATCCCGGATAAAAAAGACCGGCGTGTTGTTGCCTACCATATCGAAGTTGCCTTCTTCGGTATAGAATTTGACGGCAAAGCCACGGGGATCTCTGGCAGAATCCGCAGACCCCTTCTCGCCGCCTACAGTAGAAAATCGCACGAATAAATCGGTGCGTTTGCCAATCTCGGAAAGAAAAGCAGCTCTGGTAAAGCGGCTGACATCATGGGTTACTTCAAAATAACCGTGAGCGCCTGTCCCTTTGGCATGGACAACCCGCTCCGGGATTCTTTCCCTGTCAAAGTGAGCCAGTTTTTCAATCAGATGCGTATCCTGCAATAAAGTCGGTCCGCTTTCGCCGGCTGTAATGGAAGCTTGGTCTTCATAAACCGGGTTTCCCAAATTGGTGGTCAAAATCTTCTTCTTAAGGTCAGACATCGCATTACCTCCTTCTGTTTTTTAAGCAATCAGTGAAAATGATGCTAGTTATAGTAAGTATAATTTAAAAAAGAATGGGGTTCAATTGTCATCCATCGCTATAATCTTGCATAATTCTTACTTTTTCAAGAATTATTTCTTAAGCTGCAGAAATCCCTTGGAACCCCCTAGGGCTTCGTTTCATATGGTAAATGGTAAAAGGAATACTTTTCCTATGGGAGTGGCGTTTATGACTCAATATAAAATCAACCGCAAAAAACGTCGAATCAATCTGCCATCCCGGTGCAATTGTTATCAGAATGATTATGTGGATCTGGTTGTGGAGGGGGCCGGCATTCGTCTGGGGCGTCTCTCATCCCTGGATATTCCGGCGGAGGTTTCTGCCTATATTCCCAGGGTGGAAGTTCGCCGGCGTCATTATCAAAACGGTGAGCTGGTTTGCGAGGACGAAAAAATTTATAATAGTATTACAGTGGTACATGCCCCCCGGCATCCCAGTGAGAATCCGTCGGGGTCCTCTCTTCCTGTTTTCACACCGGCCACCGGTGAAAAATCTAAGGAGCAGCCAGCAATTGCCCCTTCGGATCAGTCACTTTTCCCACCTCAGTTGCCTACCGCACCCAATCCGGAACAACCCGATGCACCGGAACCGCCGGACATTCCTTCCCAGCCGGAGCCCCATCCACCACCGGTTGCACCCTTTTCAGCCAAACCTTTACGAAAAAATTTTCCCGGACATCCCTCCCCAAGTATCACCATTAACAAAAAACCCCTGTTTTAAAATAAGAAGGCGTATGAGCAATAAAGTTCAACGCCTTTTCTTTATCTCAAAAATCCCTTTTATCTGGACGGGGATTTTCTTTTATGGCAATTGAAGATATAGTTATAGTAGTGATTTATTTTAACCGCATCCTATATGCTGAAGGAGTTTCACTTTTTATGTCTCAAAAAAACCAACCATGGGCCGGGATTTTTCTGGTCGTTATCGCTACCATCGCTTTAAGCACCGAAGCTATTGCTGCAAAAATTGCTTATCAGGGCGGTGCTACGGTACTTACTACGTTAACAGTCCGTTACGTTCTGGCTGTCTTATTTTTTGCCATGATGCTGCATTCGGCCGGAACCAGCATAAAATTATCCCTTAAACATACTCTTCAGGCAATAGGATTAGGGATTGGCTGCCAGGCTGTCACTGCCCTCAGTCTCTTTAATGCCTATCGGTATATTCCCGCTGCCATGGCCATTCTTCTCTTGTATGTTTACCCCACCATCACAGCCATCCTTGCCTATTTTATACTTAAGGAACCCCTGCATTGGCAAAAATGGCTGGCTCTGGTCCTTACCTCGACCGGCTGTGTGATTATTTTGGGCCATCCTCAGGAAAATCTGCACCCTTTGGGAGTGGCCCTGGCCCTGCTGGCCGCTCTAATCAACGCATTATTTCTGGTGCTCAGCGGCAAGGTATTAAAAGAAATTCCGGTCCCTGTGTTTAATACCTATCTCACCGGCTCCTGTGCCCTCCTCTTTCTGGGCCTTGGCTCGCTTTTGGGCCAGTTAAACTTTAACCTGCCCCTAAGGGCCTGGCTGGCCCTTTTATTTCTATCCATCGTGTGTACCGTGGTGGCCATGTCCGCCCTGCTGAAAGGAGTAACCTTGATTGGCCCTTCCCGGTCGGCCATTATCAGCACCCTGGAACCCGCTTTTACCGCAGTACTGGGATTTTTCCTTTTAAGCGAATCCCTCAGCCTCTGGCAGATGATTGGTGGAGCTGTTATTCTTTCGGGAGTACTGCTGCAGAAGAAAGAACCGGAGGTACAAAACAATGGATAGCCGCAGGTGGATATTGGCTGCGGTTGCTGTGGCCACCTTTTTGGACACGCTCATTTTCGGCATTATAATTCCCATCTTGCCGGTATACAGCGAAAATCTGGGTGCCACTCCCTTCACTCTGGGGGTTATTTTCGCCGCCTATTCCGCTTCTTTGCTGGCCGGAACCATCCCCCTGGGCTTGCTTTCGGACCGCTATGGTCGAAAAAAAATCATGCTCTTGGGCCTGCTGACTCTCTCTCTGAGCACTCTGGGCTTCACCCTGGCCAACAGCCTCTGGCTTTTAATCCTGATCCGGCTGATTCAGGGTTTCTCCGCAGGAGCCACCTGGACCGCCGGCCCGGCACTGGTGGCAGATCTTTATCCGCCGGACCAAAGGGGCGCCAAAATGGGCATTATCAGCGCCGCCACAGGCTTTGGTTTTCTTATCGGGCCCGCAGCCGGGGGGCTATTGTATGAATTGGGCGGTTACCGGCTGCCCTTTTTGATCGGCACCATTTTGTCTTTAATCGTAGGCTTGTTTGTTCTAAAGGTTCTTCCAGCAGATAAAACCAATGGAAAAAGCCGGAAAAGAGATCATTCCCTGCTGGAAGTTTTACAATTTAAAGGTGTGCCGGTGTCTTTAACCGTTATTTTACTGGGATCCACCGGCTTTGGTTTCATTGATCCCATCCTGCCCGGCTATTTCATGGACAAATTCGGCATTTCCCCCGGTATCGTCGGGATTTTGTTTGGTTTGATTTCTTTATCTCACGTCTCTTCGGCTCCGGTCATCGGAAAATTATCCGATTCATGGGGCAGGTTAAAGCTGATACAATGGGGTCTTGTTGGCACGGCGGCGGTTATTCCGCTGGTTTCCCTAAGCAACAGTCTCATCACCACAGCCATGGTAATGGGCCTGTTGGGCATTACCTTCGGGCTGATCTTAACCCCCACCATGCCCTTGCTGGCCGATTCAGTCATGCTGCAAAGCAAAGATTCCGGCGAAGCCAGTTATGGCGCCGCCTTTGGCCTTTACAACACGGCCTTTTCCCTAGGCTATTTATGGGGTCCCCTCTTTGGCGGAGGCTGGATGGAATTCCTCCCTCTGTGGGGTCTTTTTGCCCTTTACAGCCTTCTGTTGTTAACTTTGTTTCTTTTTACTCTCCCTAGAAACAAAAAAGAAATAAGAGGGCTCCAGTAATCCAAAATAATAATTAAAATATTCTTAATTATTTAAATATTTTTCCTAGTATTATTTTGTATTTTCTCTTGTATCCTCTCTCTGTCCTATGATACATTCCACCTAAAGTAAGTTAGTCACATTGCTTAAGGGGTTGGTTGAGGTGGCTAAGCAAACGAAAAAAATAACCAGCTTCCTCTTAAATGAACTCATTGTCTTTGAAAAAATTCATGCGGCTCAAATAAAGGCAAAAAATTTAAAGCAGTCCAAAGAGCCTTATATCTCCTATGATTATTTTGGTCAAGCCATCTACTGGGTGGAACCGGCAAGGCTGCCAAGCACCATAAGATAAAAGAAAACGTGTAAAAAGCCATGCGAGGAAATTCCGCATGGCTGAATTATTTTAAATGACCACAATCAGGGCATTCCGGGTCGCGGCAAATCTCTACCTCTTGAAAGGACATGGATAAACCATCCATGGTCAGAATCCTGCCCACCAGCAGGTTCCCCCGGTTGAGAAGGCACTTAATGGCTTCCATGCTTTGCAGGCAACCGATGGTGCCGGCCACCGCGCCAAGAATTCCTACATCGGCCGTGGATTTTACCGCCTTTTCCGACGGGCCTTCCCGGAAGATGCAGCGAAAGCAGGGGCCCTGCCCGGGTAAAATCGTCATGACCTGCCCAACCATAGAAAGAACGCCTCCATAGATGAAGGGTTTCTTGGCCTCAATGCATGCTTTATTTAACAGATACCGGCTCTCCAGGTTGTCGGTGGCATCCACCACCAAGTCATAACTGTTAAGGATCTGATCTACATTGTCTGCGGTAATCCGCTGGTGATAGATTTCAATTTGAACATCCGGGTTAATGGCGGTGAGCTTGTCCCGGGCGGACTCCACCTTAGACCGGCCGATGTCGCCGGTGGCATGCACGATCTGTCTCTGCAGGTTGGATAGATCCACGCTGTCCTCATCGGCCAGCCCCAGCCTGCCAATGCCGGCAGCGGCTAGGTAAAGGGACACCGGGGAACCCAGCCCTCCGGCTCCCACCACCAGCACCGAGGAATTAAGCAGCTTGATTTGACCTTCTTGGCCAACCCCCGGCAGTTTGATGTTTCTGTGATAGCGTTTTAATTGTTCGGCGGTTAACCGCTCTACAGGCTTTGGAATCATTTCCTGCTTTAAAAACCTGTCTTCAATGAAATCCGCTACCTGCTCGATCTTATTTAAATCAAAAACCGGGATATCCAGGGTTAAAGGCAAATCCGTGACCACCGCGGTTAAATCCTCAAGGGAACAAACGGGCGCGCTGGATATGTCCGAACGCACCACTTCAATTTTGGGCTGGCTGCCTTTTTTTATTCCCTCCACCAATACAATGTCCACTCCGGACATATAATCCGTTATGTCCTTTAAGGAGGGCTCCTGCTGAAGTTTCCGGATAATCCCCAGTCCTCCGGGTGTGGCCAGGGCAACCACATCGGCCCCGGCCTGGGCATGACGCCAGGTATCCTTGCCCGGGATGTCCAGTTCAAAAGCTCCCCGGTGATGCTTCACGGTACCTACCCGGTAGCCTTTATCTTTGAGGCTTTGAATTAATTTTTCCAAAAGGGTGGTTTTGCCCGAGTTGGAACAGCCCACCAGGGAAACTACGATAGGGGATATTCTATTGTTCCAATATTTCAATGGCATCTCCCACTTTTACCGGTCCTCCCTGCAGGACTCTGACAAAGATCCCTTCCTTGGGCATTACACAATCCCCGGCCTGGTGGTAAATGGCACAACGGGTATGACATTCTTTGCCGATCTGGGTTACCTCTCCTAAGCCTTTCTCACCAATACGAAGTTTTGTTCCCACGGGCAAAGAAACCAGGTCAATCTCTTCGGTGGTTAAATTTTCCGCAAAATCCCCCGGGCCAACCTTCAACCCCATGGCCTTCATTTTTTCTATACTTTCCATGGCCAACAGGCTCACCTGGCGGTGCCAGTCACCCACGTGGGCATCTCCTTCCAAGCCGTGCTCCACAACCAGCAGGCCTTCCCCCACGTTTTTCTTTCTCATTCCCTTTCTAGGGCTGGTACATACCGCTACAATTCTTCCCATAATTGCTCTCCTTCCCGCAGAAAATCACCGCTTTTTCCGCCGCTCTTTTTGACCAGGCGAATATTTCTTATTTCCATAGACTTATCCACAGCCTTGCACATATCATAAATAGTAAGGGCCGCCACACTAACCGCTGTAAGAGCTTCCATCTCCACCCCGGTTTTTCCGCCCGTCTTAACCCGCCCCCGAATCTCCACCCGGTCCGGGGAAGCCAATTTAAAATCCAGGTTGGTCCCGGTGATCATAATCGGGTGAGCCATGGGAATCAAAGACGGAGTCTGCTTGGCGGCCATAATTCCGGCAACCCGGGCAACGCCTAGAACATCCCCTTTGGCCATGCCGCCGGTACGAATAAGCTCCAGGGTAGCCGGTGACATAACCACTTCTCCCCTGGCTTCCGCTTCCCTTTGGGTTTCCGCCTTGGAGGTGATGTCCACCATGCGGGCATTCCCCTGGGCGTCAAAATGTGTGAACTGAGACATGCCGTTATCCTCCAATCTGACTCATGACCCTGAGGTCGCTCCACCCCTCTTCCATGTGGTGCTGACCCGGTTTCTGCCGTATCCCTTTGGCGATTAATTCGGCCAATTCCTGCCTGCCGGCCCCCCTGCGAAGCGCTTTTTTTAAATCAAACTCCTGGTTCCCGTACAAACAGGGGCGCAATTGACCGTTGGCCGTCAACCGCAGGCGGTTACAGGTGGAACAGAAATGTTCACTGATGGCCGTAATAAAGCCAAGGGTGCCCTTAGCCCCGGGCAGTCGGAAATATTTGGCCGGACCGTTGCCGGTAACCTTTGTTTCCGCCTGCAGGGGACCAAATTCCTGCTGCAGCTTCCGGACAATCTCTTCAGCGGATATAAAATTGTCCACGGCCCAGGGGTTGCATTCCCCAATGGGCATCAACTCAATAAATCGAATGTGCAGGGGCATTTCCCGGCTCAGACGGGCAAAATCGCCAAACTCCCGGTCGTTTACCCCCCGGACAGCCACTACGTTTAATTTTACCGGATGAAGGTTTAAAGCAATGGCTTTCTCAATGCCGCGCCACACCTCGTTAAACTTCCCCAGACGGGTAATCTCTTTAAATTTATCCGGATCCAGACTATCTAAACTGAAGTTTACCCTGTTTAATCCTGATTTTTTCAAATCCTCTGCCATTTGCAGGAATAAAACGCCATTGGTGGTGATGGAGATGTCATCAATCCCGGGATTTTTGGCTATATGCTGAAAAAGCTTTAAAATATTTTTTCTTACCAGGGGTTCTCCCCCGGTGATACGAACCTTATTAATGCCTAAATCCGAAGCGGCATCCACCACCCGGCCGAATTCCTCCAAGGTTAGTATTTCTCTATGGGGGGTTTGTTTCACACCCTCCGGAGGCATACAGTAAACACAACGCAAATTGCACCGGTCGGTTACGGATATTCTTAGATAATCAATCCTTCTTTTGTACCCGTCTATCATCTTTTAACAGCCCCCTTGTCCACCCATTGCCGAATCGGTTTTTGGCAGCCATTGCAGTAGGTTTACAACCGCCTGGTTTTTAGGTTGTTCGTAGATCTCTCCGGGAGTTCCGGTCTGAATAATTTTTCCTTGCTCTAATACGGACAACCGGTGAGCCAAAAAAGGGATCTCTGAATAATCATGGGTTACAAATAATGTTGCAATTTTCGTACCATGCAACAGCCCGGCTAAATCCCGCAGCAACAGTCCCCGGGTAGGGGTATCCAGACCCGTGAAGGGTTCATCCAAAAACAATACTTCCGGCTCCAGGGCCAGAGCCCGGGCGATACTGACTCTCTGCGCTTCTCCCCCGGAAAGAAAACGCACCGGGCCATCGGCCAGGTGATCAATTCCCAGTCTTGCCAGCCAGTTGTCAACGCGTTTACTTATTTCCCTGCGCGAGACCTTTCTTAAACGCAAACCGGTTTCAATATTTTTCCTCACGGTCATATCCAGCAGCAAGGGCTGCTGGAACACAAAGGCCATACGCTGCCGCAAGGGATGCAGATTGCCCCGGTTGGCCTCCAGCCCTTTAAAAATAACTCTTCCGGCGGTTGGTTTTTGTAAAAGAGCTAAAATATGCATCAAGGAGGTCTTTCCCGCCCCGTTTACTCCGATCAGAGCGGTCACTTGCCCTTCCTCTAATTGAAAAGATTCGACGTCAAGGATGGTTCGTCCTTTTTTAATAAATTGAATTTCTTGTCCTTCTAAAACAATCACTTTATGGGCACCTCCCTCGCTGCTGGGCTACGGTTAAGGCAACGGTTACCGCAAAGGCCAGTAATAAAAGAATAATGCTTAAGGCCATGGCCAGATCGGTTTCCCCTCTTCCCACCGCTAAAACCGTGGCGGTGGTCAGAACCCGGGTAGAACCCACCAGGTTGCCCCCCACCATGGTGGAAGCCCCTACTTCGGAAACAGCTCCCCCGAAACCGGCCATCACAGCGGCCAGCAATCCTAGCCGGGCTTCCCTGGCCATCAGCCATAACAACTGCAGCCTGGAAGCCCCCAAGGACAAAATCTGCAAACGCAGCTTCGGATGCAGTTGTTGAAAAGCAGCCAGCGTAAAACCTGTGACAATGGGGGAAGCAATGATGCCCTGGGCCATAATCATGGCCGTGGGCGTATATAAAACACCCAGAAGGCCCAAAGGGCCATAGCGGCTGAGGAGTACCCAAACCACCAGCCCCACCACCACCGGGGGCAGGCCCATACCAAAATTGACAATACTGACCACAAAATTTCTGCCTGGAAAGGAAGTCAGGGCCAGGAAAAAACCCGCAGGCACGCCAATTAGCACAGCGATCAGGGTGGCAGTACCGGATACTTTTAATGTTAATAAGGAGATTTCTATGACGGTCTTATCTCCCGAGAGCAGCAGTTTAACAGCGATGATTAACCCGTTCCAGAATACTTCCACGACTGAATGAACCTCCATTATGTCTTTTTAAGCATAACGAGTGCCTGTGCAAGGGCGGAGAGTTTTACCCCGCCCCTGACTTCCCTATCCTTACCCGCCGCCTACCGGCGGGAAAAGAGCTACACGGTCACCTTCCTGCAGCTTCGCATCAAAGGGCTTATGCAAACCATTTACCAGGGAGCTAAACACTTCTGCTTCCGGTATATCGTATTTCTTTAAGATATCCAGAATGGTGCTGCCCTCGGTCATTACCAGTGGAATCCGTTCACCATATTTGGTTCCGGTAAACCGCTCCAAGCCTGTATACACCCTTAATTCAATCTGCATGTCCAGTCACCTCAGTGCCATTATAGCAAATTCAAGCCTTTCGCAGGACTAGAAATTAAATACCGTGTCTAATTCTTCGTCCTTGATATCAAATACGGTATTGTGAGGAGCCAGCTTGTCGGTATAGAAAAATTCAGGCAGACGATCGTCCACACTGCTTAATCCGGCGGCGGCATTAAAAGCACGCTCGGTCTTCAAAATGTTCTGACCCAAAGTTACCACGTCGTCAACTTCCAAACTAAGACCATATTGGGCATTCAGCATTTCCACAATGGTAGGCAAACCTTCCGGATTGTCCAAAACGGCAAAGGCCACGAACAGGCACAAGCCGGTGGCATCTACGGCCGCGGTGGCAATCTGCAGATTCCGGGATAGTTCAACCTGCCCTTCCGCTTTGGTCGGGTCAACAAAGCCACCCACTTTAAGGATGTTGGCGGTTACAGCATAACCGGCCGTGTGATCGCCACCCATGGGGCTGGTGGCATAGGTAACACCATTCCCTTTGC
Source organism: Desulforamulus ruminis DSM 2154 (assembly GCF_000215085.1). Classification (NCBI taxonomy): domain Bacteria; kingdom Bacillati; phylum Bacillota; class Clostridia; order Eubacteriales; family Peptococcaceae; genus Desulforamulus; species Desulforamulus ruminis. The sequence continues at coordinate 1,406,758 of NC_015589.1, read as the reverse complement.
AGGACCTGGGATCGTAAGCAGGAATGCTTTGGCCTTTAACAGCCGCGACCCGGGTAATGCCGTATGCTTTACCCACAAAGACCGCGCCATTGCCCAGGATACGGCCCGCAGGAGTTCCCTTGGCCACTTCTTCCAGGGCCGCCACGGCGGCATCCGCATCGCCGAAGGGAATAACGCCGGCTTCCATCAGAACCCCCAGGGCAACGCCCATTTCAATGGTGTCCAGGCCGGCATCGTTGCAAATGTAGTTCAGTTTAGCCACAACATCCAGATCGCTGATTCCCAGGTTGGGTCCAAAGCACCAGGCGGTTTCATACTCGATGGGAGAGCAAACCTTGCCGTCGGGCATGGGATAAACGTTGGAGCAGCGCATGACACAACCGGGATGGCAGACATGAGTGGCTTTGCCGCCGCGGGCCTTGGCAACCTCAGCCAGACGCTCGCCGCTGACCTCATTGGCTTTGTCAAAACGCCCGTTATTTCCAAAATTCTTAACGGGGAGAGTGCCCGCTTCGCTGATAATGTTCATCAGAACATTGGTGCCGAAATTGGGCAGACCGGAACCGGTAACCGGGTGTTCCAGCAAAATCTTGGCAAATTTCTTGGCCGCCGCAGAGAAGCGCTCCTTATCCTGAACCGGCACGTCAAAAGTATTGGGAGAATCAATAACGATGGCCTTCAGCCCTTTGGAGCCCATGACCGCGCCCAAGCCGCCACGGCCGGCATACCGGCTGGAGTTTCCTTCGGCATCATTGGTGGCTACACCGGCGCCCATCAGCATGTATTCTCCGGCAGGTCCAATGCAGATTACGCCAACTTTGCTGCCGTAACGCTCACGGAGGATGGCCGTTACTTCATAGGTGCCTTTGCCCACCAAATCATCGGCCTTTAAAACCTCTGCTCCTTCCGGCGAAACCTTCACCATCCAGGCGCCTTTCTCCGCCGGCTTGCCTTCGACAATCATGGCCTTAATATCCAGGTTGGCCAGTTTCTGAGCGCAAATGCCGCCGGCATTGGCTTCTTTGATGCCGCCTGTCAGAGGGCTTTTGCCGCCTACAGACAAGCGTCCGGAAGAGGGTGCGTTGGTTCCGGACAGCAGGCCCGGGGCAATAATTAATTTGTTTCGTTCCCCCAGCGGATTGCAGGTTGCGGGTACTTCATCCGAGACCATCTGCGAGGTGAGTGCCCGGCCGCCCAGTGCCAAATACTTTTCCGGCACATCCTGAAATTCGGCTGTCCCCTTTTTCATGTCGATTCTTAAAAACCTTGGCATAATACTCCCTCCTTTATAATGTCAATCAATTTAAAAATTCAATCTCTTTTTAATTTTTCCTGCCCAAACCTTTATTTTTATAAGCACCCTCCCCCTTCTCAGAATTTTTAAACAATATTCCCGGTCTTATTTTAATGCAAAAAATATACCTCTGTCCCCCTGGAGAATAAGGACCGGCGTATTCTAAAACAGGACAATCCGTTGTTCTACATTTGAACAAGTGTTATAAAATGTCACAATAGAATAGCAGAAACCTCCTCTGTTTTAGGCTTTAATATTGCATTATAATAAATGTAAAAGGAAAGGGGGATTTTTCTTGGGAACCATTGAATTAAGAGGATTTGCCACCCTTCAACAGGTATTGCATAAAAAAGGATTCGCTTTCCCGCAAATGGTTGAAATTGGAGAGGGACTTACGGGAGATCAACTTATTTCCAAACTGGATATAAAGGAAACAGAGGTGGAGGCCCTCTTTGTAAACGGCCGGGTGCAGGGGCTGCATGATCCCATTCAACCGGGCGACAGGGTGGCGCTGGTGCCTCCGGGAACACCGGGGCCTTACCGGGTCATTCTCGGCATTGTAGGCAAACAGGCAAAATGAGGGCATAATCCCCCTCATTTTAATTGGATATATTAATATTGTATTCTTTTGCCTTACGGTAAAGGGTGTTTCGTCCGATTCCCAGGGCCCGGGCACTCATACTGACATTTCCCTTAAAGAATTCCAAAGTATCTACAATGGCCCTGGCTTCCATTTCTTGAATGGAGATGGGAAAAGCAGAAGTAACCCCTTTTTTTCCCATAACCCGGTGCAGAGCCCGGTACAGTTCCTCAACCCTTTTATATAAATGCACCAGTCTCTCTTCATCCATTTTATCCAGTTGTTTTTCCTGTTGGCAAAACCAGCCGGAAAGACCATTGATATCTGGAAGTGTGTCCTCCCCGCCCTCAGGATCATTCTTTTCCAGGGCAGGGGTAGCACCAGTTATTTTACGGGAGAGATGTTCCGGTAAAACGGCTTTATCATCACATAAGGCCAGGGCCTGTTCCACCGTGTTGGCCAGTTCCCGGATATTCCCCGGCCAATGATAGTTTAACAGGGCATCCATACAGGCCGGTGCAAAGGTCGGGGTGGGACCTGTTTGGTAATCCCAAAAGCGCTGAATAAAAAATTCCACCAGGGAGACAATGTCTTCTTTGCGCTCCCGCAAGGGAGGTAAAACAAAACGAACCACATCCAGCCGGTAGAACAAATCTTCCCGGAAGGTTTTATGCGCCACTGCTTCCTCAAGATCCACATTGGTGGCAGCAATAATTCTTACATTGGTTTTTACCGGTTTTTCGCCGCCCACCCGCAAAAATTCCCCGGTCTCCAAAACCCGCAACAGCTTCACCTGGATGGCCAAACTAGCTTCACCGATTTCATCCAGAAATAAGGTTCCGTTGTTGGCCAGTTCAAAAATCCCTTTCCTTTGAACATTGGCCCCGGTAAAGGATCCCTTCTCATGGCCAAATAAATCACTTTCCAGCAAATTTTCCGGAAGGGCCCCGCAATTGATGGCTAAAAAAGGTTTATCGTGCCGGTTGCTGGCCATATGAATAAATTTGGCCAAAACTTCCTTGCCGGTGCCCGTTTCTCCATGGATCAACACATTAATATCTTTAGAAGCAATTCTTTCGGCCATGGAAACCAGCTTAATCATCTTTGGAGTATGGCCCACCTGAAAACCACATTGTTCGGCGGTGTCCGTCCAGCTAAAGGTTTTATCTCCGGGCTTTTCTACGGTTTTACTGTAATTCAAGGCCTTTTCAATTAACTGCTCCACCAGATTAATGTCGTCAAAGGGTTTTTCAATATAATCAAAGGCTCCGAATTGGATGGCTTTTACCGCTGTCCTGGTGGTGCTGTAGCCTGTCATAATCACTACTTCACAATGGGGCTGTACGGTTTTTATATGCTGCAACAAGGTGATCCCGTCGGTATCCGGTAATTTTAAATCAACCATGGCCACATCATAGCGTTCCTGGTCAATTAGTGCGTGAGCCTGTGTTCCGGAAACAGCAACGCCAATCCGATAACCTTTTTGCGCCAGTAATCTGGTAAAAAAAGTTCCCACAGGCTGCTCATCATCGATGACCAATATGCTGGGTGTCGCGGTCATTCACCTTCCCCCTCCGTGTCTTGTTTGAGCGGTAAAACCAGTCTGAAATGGCTGCCAGCTCCGGGTTCACTTTCTACTTCAATGGTCCCTCCGTGGGATTGGGCAATGCCGAGGCTGACGGAAAGACCCAGACCGGTCCCCCTGCTGGCTTCTTTGCTGGTATAAAAAGGGTTGAAAATTTTATGCAAATTTCCTTTTTCAATGCCATGTCCCGTATCGCTAACCGTAATCACAACCCAGGAGTGTGCCTCTTCCTCTCGGATGGTCGTAGAAATGGTGATGATTTTTTCTCCCTCCGACTCTTCCAGGGCATCCCGGGCATTCAATAGTAAATTGATGATCACCTGCTGTAATTGATGTCCGTTGGCCAAAATCATAGGCAATCCTGAGTCCAGTTTTTTACGAATCTCAATATTGTTCTGATTAATTTGGTAATGAATTAAACTTAAAACTCTGTACACCTGTTCATTCACATCGGTCTCTGTAAAAGAAAATTGTCCCTGCCTGGAAAATGAGAGGAGATTTTGAATGATTTTTTTACAACGCATGCCGCTGCTGATGATGTCATCCAGCCACTCTGACCGGGGGTCGTTCTCCCCAAGATCCCTTTGCATCATTTGTGCCGTTCCAATCATTACAGTCATGGGACTGTTGAGTTCATGGGCCACCCCCGCCGCCATTTCCCCAATGGCTACCAGTTTAGCCGAGTGAACCAACTGCGCTTCCATTTTTACTTTCTCGGTAACATCCTTCACGTGTAAGATCACGGCATAGGTCTGCCCGCCCGGGTCCACCATGGGGTAATAAAAGGCATCCAATATGGAGCCGGCATTTTGTATCTGGCTGTAAACCGCCCGGCCGGTTTTGTGAACTTCCTCCAGGGAGCATACTTCACAGGGCTTATTCCGGTTCCATAATAATTCATAACATTTGCAGGAATCCTCCTGGCCGCTTAGGGTTGAATTCATATAGTGATACCGGTGATTATGCCGTAAGACATTATGATTTTTATCAATAAGAAAAATAGGGTCCGGTACCGCCGTAAAGGTCGCTTCCCATTCCTGTTTGCCCTTGGAGACTTCCTTGTACAACCGGGCATTTTCAATGCAGATGGCCAGTTGATCGGCCAATTGTTCAATAAAAATTAATTCAGGATTTCCATAGGTAAAATCCTGACCATCACCCACAATAAGCAAACCAATTACTTGATTTCTGACCAGTAGGGGAACGATGGCAACCGAACGGAGGCCCCAGTGGTCTAAAGGATCCCGGTCCTGAACCAAAACGCAAACCTGATCGGGATTTTGATAAAGGTTATATAAAAGCCGCTGGCATTTTCCATAGGCCTGCCACAGAACGGAAGTCTTAGGTATGGTCTGCCCCAGATTATTTTTAGCGGGGATGGCGGCGGTCATTTCCAGCTTATCTCCCTTGGCCAGCGCCAATCCCAGGAAACAGCAGGGTACAGCCTGGGGGAGTTTGTTGTAGACCCGCTCCACAATATCCGCTAAGGACATGTCAATGTTAATGTCCTTAATTAGTTGGTGAATAATTTCCAGGCGGTTGATTTGTATTTTAATTTGCTCGTTGGAATGCTGAACCTCAAGGTAGTAGTTCAGTTTGGATGAGTTCACCCCGGTCAGATTTCGAATGATGTTCCATTTGTCGTCAAACATTGGAGTTCCCTCCTACAAAGCCCTCAGATAAAGAGCTTCAATTTCTTCCGCACCGGCATCCCTGGGGTTGGTTACCAAACAGGCGTCTTTCAAAGCATTCAAACTCAGTTTTTGCACATGTTCTTCTTTCATTCCCACTTGGGACAGGCGTTCGGGTATGCCAATATCTCTAAAAAACCTCCGGACAGAGGAAATTCCTTTTTCAGCAGCCTTCCATTTACTTAAACCGGCTGTTTGTACCCCTAGTGCCGCGGCAATGTTGGCAAATTTATTGACACAGGAAATTAAATTAAATTCCATCACATATGGAAGTAATATGCCGTTGGTTTCACCATGATGCAGATCAAGCAATCCATCTACCTGATGGGTCATGGCATGGGTCGCCCCCAGTATGGCATTGGAAAAAGCCAACCCGGCCTGCAGACTGGCCATGGCCATGGCTGATTTTGCTTCCAGGTTGGTCCGGCAGGCAACGGACTCTCTAAGATTAGCGGAAACCAACTGGATGGCCGACAGCGCATGTACATCTGTCAGGGGCGTAGCCGCCAGGGAAACATAGGCTTCGATGGCATGACTCAGGGCATCCACTCCGGTGGCTGCCGTTAACCGGGCGCTTTTGGTCTGCAAGGTAAGGGGGTCCACAATAGCAATATCCGGAACAAGGGACTTGGATATAATGGCCATTTTTACCTGCCTGGCCTTTTCCACAATCATGGAAAATTGAGAAACCTCCGCCCCGGATCCTCCGGTGGTAGGAACAATGACCATTGGCGGCAGCGGGCTGCTTATTTTATTAACCCCTTCGTAATCCTTGATCTGTCCCCCATTGGTGGCTAAAATGGCAATGGCTTTGGCCACATCAATGGGGCTGCCCCCTCCTACGGCGATAATGCCGTTGCAGTCGCTTGCCAGGTAAAGACGTGCTCCTTCAGCCACTTCACAGTCTTTAGGATTGGTGGTAAGGCCACACCATATATTCGAATCAATGCCAACTTCCTTCAGGTACTCTATGGCCTTCTCGGCCCACCCGGCTTCAATAACCCCCTGGTCGCTGACTAAAAAAGCTTTTTTCATGCCCAGACGAACAGCACTCTCCCCGATCTGACTCAGGGCTCCAAATCCAAAGATGACTTCAGGCGCAACAAACTTACTGATATTTAAAAGATTACTGGTCTGCATGCCATCGCCCTCCGGCTAAATATTCAAAATTTAAAATCAATTTTAAAATATATATATAAATAATTCTATATGAATAAATTCATCCCTGCCTAGGGTTGGAGTAAATAAAGAAAACTTGCCTATACCAAGCTGCAGGAGAAGGCTGCAGCCCTAGTAAATGCTTAGATTTCTTAGCCTGAAAATTTTTAAAAAATAAAAAAGGTGGAGACAACTCCACCCATACACATACACAATATTTCAAGGGGTTTATGATGGCAAAAATTACATAGCAGCCTTGAAGATGCCAATAACATCGTCTAAGGTGGCAGTTCTCGGATTGGTAAAGCTGCAGGCATCCTTCATGGCATTCTCAGCCATAATTTTCAGGTCTTCTTCTTTCACATTCAGTGCAGTTAAACCGGCCGGAATTCCGACATCGGCAGAAAGCTTGCGAATGGCCGCCAAGGCTTTGTCCGCAGCATCCCGTACGGATAAACCTTCTACATTTTCGCCCATGGCCTTGGCAATGTCAACAAAGCGCTCAGGGCAGGCAATTAGGTTAAAGGCTTCCACATGGGGCAGCAGGATGGCATTGCAAACGCCGTGGGGCAGGTTATAGAAACCGCCAAGCTGGTGAGCCATGGCATGAACATAACCGAGGGAAGCATTGTTGAAAGCCATTCCTGCCAAAAACTCGGCATAAGCCATCTTGTCACGGGCCGCCATATTCTGACCGTTGGCTACGGCATTACGCAGGTTCTCGGAGATCAACTTCATGGCCATTAAAGCGGCGGAATCGGTTACCGGAGTGGCAATGGTAGAAACATAGGCTTCAACCGCATGGGTTAAGGCATCCATCCCGGTAGCGGCGGTTAATGCCGGGGGCATACCGGCCATTAACAGGGGATCGTTGATGGCTACATTGGGCGTGCAACGCCAATCCACAATAGCCATTTTAACTTTATTGCTGGTATTGGTAATAATGCAAAAACGGGTCATTTCAGAAGCCGTCCCGGCAGTAGTATTGACAGCAATAAAGGGAGGCATGGGCTTGGTGCTCTTGTTAATACCCTCAAAATCCCGAATATTTCCGCCGTTGCTGGCCACCAGTCCAACGCCCTTGGCACAATCGTGAGAACTGCCGCCGCCCAGAGAGAGGATCATATCGGCGCCGCATTCCTGGTAAACCTTCAATCCATCATGAACGTTTTTATCGGTGGGGTTCGGCTCAGCGCCGGCATAAATCGTTACTTTCACTCCTGCTTCTTCCAACATTTTTTTAATGTCGTCGGCCATTCCACCGGAACGCCCTAGAAATGCATCGGTTACAATCAAAACATTGCTTCCACCCAGAGTTTTGACCTGATCCGGAATTTCCTTGTGAGCTCCTACACCCATTAAGTTAACGGTGGGGATAAAATAACCAAATACCTGTTCACCTACTGCCATTGACGAACTCCTCCTTAAATGATTTTTAATAGGGAGGTCTCCCTTTCAGTACTGCCCAAATATAAAAGCAAAGATCATGCCAAACTATTCTGTATTAACAAAATATTTTTATTTTACAGTAAATTTAACGGTTGTTGTTTTTAGAAAATCCTTAGAGAAGATTTCTTATATTGAAAGGGGCTCTTCCGCTGTATTCAAACGGGACAAGAATTTGTGTCATAACGAAACATTGATCTAACCTCGAACAGCGAAAGGCTTTGCAGGATCGTTTACAGAAACATCGAATAACTGTAAAAATAACCAGCTTGCCGCAAAAAATCTGTCTGAAGAAAAAGATTCCTTCCGATAAGGGAAGGGCATTATGTTTTTGGTATAGAACAACCTGTATCACCCTATAAATAAAAGAGGTTGCAATCATCCGGCATTGTAAAATGCAGTTGGATTGAAAACCTCCTATGCGAAACAATCAATGGATTGGAGGCTCCATATGTTAAATTCTTTCAAACTGGGTCTCTGCCAACTCCCCGTGGTTGACGATAAAGGGGAAAATCTGAAAATCGCCGCCGCTGCCGTACGCTCGGCGGCAGCGGATGGCTGCCATATGGTGGTTCTCCCCGAAATGTTTAACTGTCCTTACGGAAACAAATACTTTCCTCTTTATGCGGAGGAATTTCCCCATGGTGAAACCCTTCAATTGCTCTCAACTCTAGCCCTGGAGCAGTCTGTTTACCTGGTGGGCGGTTCCATTCCGGAAAGGGATGAGGATCGTCTCTACAACAGTTGTTTTATCTTTGGCCCTGGCGGCAATCTACTGGCCCGACATCGCAAGATCCATCTCTTTGATATCGACATCCCGGAGGGCATCTCCTTTAAAGAATCCGACACCCTGACCCCTGGTCACACCATTTCTATGTTTGATACTCCCTTTTGCCGAGTCGGCGTCGCCATCTGTTATGATATTCGATTCCCGGAACTGATTCGGACCATGGCCATTAAGGGAATCAACCTGCTGGTGCTGCCCGCCGCCTTTAACATGACCACCGGGCCTGCCCACTGGCAGCTTACCATGCGGGCCCGGTCCCTTGATAATCAGATTTACGTGGCCGCCGTTTCACCCGCCAGAGATGAAGCAGCGGAATATGTTGCCTACGGTCATTCCCTGGTAACAGACCCTTGGGGCACTGTACTGGTTGAAGCGGTCGGAGAACCTTGTATTCTCACGGCGCATATCGATCTTAATTATCTTGCCGGAATACGCCGGCAACTGCCGCTCCTAAAACACCGCCGTGAAAATATCTATTAATATATGATAACGGAGGTGAAGAACCGACACTACCCCTGCCTGAAACCCCCGAGGGGAAATTGATAAGTTGATTGAATCGGGGTATATTGTTAATAATCATAACGCCGATAACACGGTAACCTGAGGTGAATTCGCCGCTGTTTTGAATCGAATCATCTGCACGCTGGGGAAATAAGCTTTCTTTCTCAGCCTTCTTCATCTATACAAGGAAGATCACTTGAATATATAATAAGCTTGGTGATTAAATGAATTTATCAACACTGCAGACCTTTATCGCCGTAGCAGAAAAGAAAAATTTATCACTGGCAGCACAGGAAATTCACATTACGCAGCCGGCCATCAGCAAGCAACTGGCAGCCCTGGAAGACCATTTTGGAACTTCCTTGGTGGAACGCCGGGGTCGTGGTATTATACTTACCCCGGCGGGGGAGGTTTTTTACCGGCACGCCCGGGAAATGTTGGATTTAATGCTGCGGGCTGAGAAAGAAATTCTGAATCTGTCCGGTGAAATAAGAGGGCGTTTCATTGTTTGGGCCAGCAGCATACCCGGTCATTATATTCTTCCATCAATTATCGGAGCCTTTAAAAAGGCTTATCCGGATGTGCAAACGGTGCTACATATTGGGGATTCCAGGGAAGCCGTACAAAAGCTTTTAGAGGAATCGGCCCATCTTGGCGCCGTCGGCATGCTGCCGAACAACAAGCGCATTGAAGGAATTCAGTTTTTCTCCGACGAGCTGGTGGTGATTGTCCCGCCGGAACATCCCTTTGCGGATGTTTCCGAAATAACCTTGGAACAATTCGCCGAAGAACCTTTGATATGGCGGGAATTGGGCTCCGGCACCCGGACGGTGGTGGAAGGTCATCTGGCCCGGGGCGGTCTGATCCCGGAAAAACTTAACATCGCTCTGGAACTCGGCAGTACCGGGGCGGTCGTTAATGCAGTGGAAACCGGAGCAGGCATTTCCATCGTCTCCCGTTGGGCTGTGTATAAGGAACAAAGCTTAAAAAGAATTGTTACGGTAAAAATTAAAGACCTGCCCATGAAAAGGAATTTATATCTGATTTACCCCCGACGCAAAAACAGAGGCCCAATTGTAGAAACTTTTATCAATTTTACCTTAAAACAAAATCCCCAGACCTGAAAAGGCAAGGGGATTTTTGCTGGCTGAGCTAAATTTTCTTTATCTTTTAAACCTGCACTACGCTCTTTACTTCCGGAACCGCTTGCTTGAGCGACCGCTCAATCCCATTTCTCAGGGTATTGGTTGCCCCCGGTCAGCCACCGCAGGCCCCTTTTAATCTCACCTTAACAATCCCCGTGTCGTCAACATCCACTAATTCCACGTCGCCGCCATCCCTTTGCAGAAAGGGCCGCACTTGCTCTAAGGCTTCTGCCACTTTTTCACGCATTTCATTCACCTCCTTCACTATTATAAATAAATATCTCCAGAACCCTTTTGTTTCAAACAAAAAATAAAGGAAACCAAGGGGACGCCTAGTATTGGGAAGTCCTCCTGATTCCCGAAAAATCATACTAAAAATAAACACTATAATAAAAAGAAAAACCACACGCCGGTTGGCATGTGGTTAGTCTATGTATCCGCTAGTCTACTCTTATAACTTCTGTAACTTCCGGAACTTGCTGTTTAAGCGTCCGTTCAACACCGTTTTTCAGAGTATAAAGGGCGCCGGGGCAGCTTCCACAAGCTCCTTTTAATTTTACCTTAACAACCCCGTTCTCATCCATATCTACAAATTCCACATCTCCTCCGTCTCTTTGCAGAAAAGGACGAACCTGTTCCAAAACCTCTTTAACTTTTTCTTTCATAATTTATAACCTCCTAGTTTGGAAAATTATTTCCATTCATTACAAGATTATTTTAAACCATATTAAAACTATAATACAAGAAAAAATTGATCTCCTTTGTAAAAGGTTATCTTTTTGTAATCATCTCTGGAGTTAGGGGTTGCCAAAAGCTTTTTAAAAAGAATAAGCCGGAAGAAATATTCTTCCGGCCCGTTTAAATTAAAGTAATATTAATTATGCCATAAGTACTACGCTCTTCCAACCCCTGGATGGTTTTAATCTGTTGGTTTAAATCATTTTCAGCATCCCGCAGTTGTTTTTCCAGTTCCTGATTTGCCTCTTCCGCCGCCAGTTTACCTTTTAATTCGCCGACCTTGGCCTGAAGCTGTTCAATATTTTTCTTGATCTCTCCGTGCTGGTCACTAAGGTCTTTCTCCGTAGGCAGATAGGAGATAACAACTCCCAAAGACATCAACTGGTTTTCCGCGGACTTAAAAACATTGGCCGGGAATCTTACACTGATACTGCCAACTCCGCCGGTTTCGGAATAAGGTGTAACAATCGATCCCCCGTTATTTTGAACAACCGTTCCCAGTGCTTTCACTGCGGCCCCAAGGTCTTGAACATCCACCTTTAAAGTACTGGTTCGAGAAACCAGACCTTCACTGCTCTTGGGTACATAACTTTCAACACTAAGTTGATTTGAAGGTGTCGATTTTGTACCCTGCCTGTTTGTGTTAGAAGGCTGGGATGTGTTTGGGGTCCCTCCCTGACTGGGAGTATTGACCTCAGGTTTTGTTTCCGGCTGATTCGTTTCCTGAGGATTTTCCTGGGTTTCACCGGGTTCAAGGGCCAAATTGTGGTTCGACGGGTTCTCAACTCCCGGAGGTTTGGGATCAATGGGAAGAAATTCATTACCGTCCTTCTCCCAAAGGGCAGTCAACCCCAAGGTCATGGCCATAACCGCGGCAACAGCGGCAGTGCGGTACCAGGATTTTCTGGTTACTCCCACCACACGTTCATACCAAGGTTTATGTTGAGGCGCCTGTATAGGAGCAGGTAATTGTTCAATTTTTTCCATTAATTTTACCCTAAAATCAGCGGGTGGAGTTAGTTCAGGGAGTTCCTGGAGCATGCCCATAGCCAAGGTGAGCTCTTCCAGCTCAGACCTGCAGGCCGGGCAGCATGCCAAGTGCTCCTGAACTGCCTGTTGATCGGCAGCATCCAGGACTCCGTCCACGTAGAGCGAAAGTTTTTCTAAAATATCCTGGCAGTACACGGAACACCCCTCCTTTACTTAGCTAGACGATCGTAGGGGGCTAAAAGTTCCATTTGCTTAGTTATTTTTTCCTTTAAAGCTTGCCTGGCTCTACTGAGCCTGGATTTCACCGTACCCAGTGAACAGCCCAGGGTTTCAGCAATTTCATCGTAAGATAATTCTTGGATTTCCCTCATTACTAATATTATGCGATAATCATCCGGCAGGGTACTCAAACACTGCTGTACCATGACCTGGGTTTCGTTGCGGTCCAGCGCTTCTTCAGGGGTGGGACCGTTAGAGCGCAGTTCATATGTAGTATTCCCCTGATTGGGTGAATCATCCAGCGATACCGTAGGCCTTCTCTGCTTCTTGCGCAGTTCATCCCGACAGACGTTTACGGTAATATGGTAAATCCAAGTGCTGAAACTGGCATCTCCGCGAAAGTTCGGGAGAGCCTGGTATATTTTAATAAAAGCTTCCTGGGCCAGATCAGAGGCATCCGCATGGTTCCCCATCAGGCGGTAGGCAATGGTATATACCTTATTTTCGTACATTTGAACCAAGTGTTCAAACGCGTTTCGATCACCTTTTTTGCTTTGCTCCACTAACAATTGCACTTCCAGGGGCAAGGGTCCCCCTCCTCTTCCAACGAAGATAATATTTCTGGCTTTATTGTATGGATCAGGAAATCATTGGTTGACAATTGATTGATTAATAACTGCATAGCGTAATGTCTTCTACGCGATCTATAGCAATTCCTTTAGCTAAAATGAACCATGAATGCCAGGTATTTCCCGGCATATCTTTGAAAGATCACAGAAAAAGCCTTGTATACATAAGACTCTTTTAGAAACATTTTTGTAACATATAAAAGAAAAACATTTTTTATATCCGCTGCAAAAAATATTTTTCACCACAACTCGCGTATTTTTACTTGCAACTTGTCAAAGCTTTTCGTATAATAAATAAGCAGTCACGAAAGTGACAGATAAAAATAAGCCGAAGTGGCGGAACTGGCAGACGCACCGGACTCAAAATCCGGCGGGCTCAACACCCGTGTGGGTTCGACTCCCACCTTCGGCACCACACCGAATAAAAGAAGATCGCATAATGCGGTCTTTTGTGTTTTTATGTAAATCCCCTACTAAATCCACCCGTCTATTAGTAACTAGGCTTGTGTTAAAATATAAGAAACCCAGATAAGAGACTTTTGGAGTTTTCCCTTATCCGGGTAATAGTTCAAGCTTACTAAAACTTACCGTACCAGCCACCCGTAATCCTGCCTGCAATCCACAATATAGTCAACATATACGGCCTCTCCCTTAATCTGATACAGAATCAAATACCATTTTTCTACAAACATTTTATGATATTTGTTGGGAGGTATAAATACTGTATCCAGAAACGAAAAACGCTCCGGCATTTTGTAAAGGGAGCGGATGGCGTCCATTAAATCGTTTTTCACTCTGCGGGCAGCGGCAGGATTTTTTTGTGCCAGAAACCGAACATGGCTCGCCAGCATCTGACGACAGCGATCGGAAACAATTTCCTTATATTCAGGCTTCTTTTCCATGTTCTGCCTCGCCAATAATGCTTTCCAGATAGCTGTCCAGTTCATCCGGCGTAACCCCGGCACGACCGGCCAGACGGTCTTCCTCGACGGCAGCAACTCTTCCCTCAGCTTCAGCATTTTTTCACGGCGGGTAAAAGCCTCTATATCCATCACCACGAGATCGCCCTCGTAAGATACACCGGCTCACCGGAAGATTTGCACAAAGCCGCAATTTCATTATAGTTCCGCCTAATGCTTGCGGATGGTTCAATCTGCATGGCGCCAACCCCTCATAGTAATATTTTGAATATGCTACTAAAGCAATTGATAATTTTATTGCATTAAATATCGTTTAAATGTCGTTCATCTCTTTTGCCCCATGGTTTAAGATAAGAAATCACTATTAAGAAGAATAGTATAGCAATACATATTTCTAAGCCAACAAATAACAACTGACGATTTTCAAAATAAGCCGGATTTTGTAAAGGATATATGCCATTCGTAATCTGGCTGGTAGAGAGGGAATCGCTTATCCAAATCCGTACATAGGTACTGCCGAAAATAATCGCCACGATATTACCGATCCATTTCGCTAAAACCCAATAATGTTTTGTCAGCCCTCCCCAATGTGTCCGTATAGCAAGCCAAATTCCGGTAATGAGCGAGCCGAAAGCACCTGGAATGACTAAGAAATGATCAAATCGTTTTATAAATACATGGGAAGCGTAAACTAGATTATTGTCGATCGTAAATTTCGTCAAAACGGCAAGCAAAAGCATCCCAAAAACCCCGCCTATATACATCATGACAAAGAACATATGGATGATAAGCAACCAATTCTTTTGCTTTATGTTTAGTTTATTTTTCCTAAACTTTCCAACAAGCAGGGTAACGCCCGTTATTATAAGAAGCACAGCGGATATAGCCAATCCTCCGATAAAAAGATCCATTTTGTACTCCTTTACCTTTATATTTTTCGAGATGATTGATAATTTTCTGTGTCTATAACATCAGTCAACTTCCCGCAGCATTTTTTCTATAGAAGTTACGCGAATACGTAAATCAGACAAATCCCCGGCCATCTTCTGCTGTACTGAGATCGCCTCCTCCGCAAGCTTACGATACGCCTCGTCCCTTGCGATTTCTACCCTGCTCATTGTTCTCATTTGCCAGGTCTTAAAACCTTGCCATACCAGTACTACAGTCAGTGGTACGATTATTACGAGCACAAAGATCATTCCACCAATTCCGAAAATAACTCCTTCGTTCATTTGTTATCCCCCTTCTTACTATTAACGTCCAAAGCGGTATTGTCAGGTTTTTTTAAAGTAAGTGTATTTGCCGCTTCAGCGATATTTTCTGGACTTAATTGGAGTGCAAACGGAATTACTTCGTAGTAATTCATCGCTTTGCCATCCTCCGATAATTCCATTTTACTTGTCACCAATCCAGCGTTCTCTAGTCGCTTCAAATGCATATACAGTAACGGTCGGCTTATCATAACCTCACGGGCAAGCTGACTTACATGAATACGTCTACCTGCCAATAAAGCAATAATTTTTAATCGATGCGGGTTTGCCAGTGCCTCTAGCATTTTGACTAGTTTGTCTCCTGAAGGTGACATTGGTTCTAAATTATGGTTATCATTTATTTCCTATTCCCCCTTTCAGGCATTGACTTTGAAAGCTTTTGCAAAGTTGTTAGCAAACAGCATCAAGAGTATGAGACTCCTAAAGATACAATAATAATTTTATTTCACCTGTAATAAATATATTACAGGTGAAATTCCATGTCAAGGCCTAATGATTCTTAAACTAATTACAGCCGGAGGCACTGTAGGAAAGCATATTTATAATAAAATTTAGATTTATGGTGAACAAATGGCAAATTTTTAAGAAAGATTCAGACACAAAAACCCCCGGAACTTGGGGGTTCCGGGGGCTCTGTCTAAACATAGTTGCGGCCGATATTGGCCATGGCAACACCAATATTAAGAAGCTGCTCGTAAGTTGATACAATTTGTTCCAGGGAATGGGTAACCACTTTAATGGCTTTTTCTTGTTCTAAAATGGACACACTGTCTTCCCTCAAACAATTTAATATACCGGTTATTTCTTCAAAGGCTTTGGTGGTTTTTTCCGCCTGCTGTTTGCTTTGGGAGGCAATCTCTTTAATTTCGGACACACCGGAAGAGTTGAGACGCAGGGATGTGCCGCTGGAATTCAAAGGCTGCTCATACCGGGCCAGCATGGCTAAAACGGTGTCCGATAACTGCAGGGTGTTTTTAGCAATGCGGTTGGTTTCTTCCAGGAGCGTCTCCAATTGCTGGTTTTTCAAATTCATTCTGGACGTGGTTCCCTTTAAGGTTAGGGTAGAAAAATTAATGGACTCCATGGAAAGCATTAATTTATTGCTCATATCCATTAAGCTGTTGGTTAAAGCCGGTACTTGGCTTAGTAAAAAGGGAAGGCACATTTCCTTTTCCGCCAATCCCTGCAAACAGGCCACCGCCTTTTCCCAGCAGGTATCATATCCACAGGCACTGCAGTTGATGAGATCCCGGGGGGTGTGCTTGCCCGTTTCCTTCAGCATCTGCCAGACTTCTTCATCGTTATACTGCTTTTTGACAACGGGTTGGGCCGTAAATTTTCTATGAAAATCCATTTCTTGAACAAGCTTGGAAAGAGCCTGTGCGTCAAGTCTGTTGTTGTGTCGCCGGACCGTGGTGGCCACCTTATGGGCCCTGACCACATAGGATTTATCGCTGACCATGCCCGGCCCCATCACGCACCCCTCGCACATCAGCATATCAATAAACCGGGGGGCAAATTCCTCCCTTTCAATGGCCTTTAGTACCTCAATACAGCGACGGGCGCCTTCCACCACCACAATTTCCATGCTGGCCACATCTTCTACAATTCCGGAAGATTTCAACAGGCCGCCGCTGATGGGAAAAGTCCTGGACAACTGGGGCTGCGGGTTATCCCATTGGCCCTCTCTGACGTCCTCCAGGGAAACATGCTTCAGTTCAAACCATTGATTTAACTGACGAAAAGTAATTACGGCATCCACATAACCCTGATTATTGGTATCGGAAGCTTCGTATTTCTTAGACAAACAAGGGCCGATAAAAACAATTTTATGGTCAGGGTAGCGGGCCCTTACCAGTTTAGCCTGAATCAACATGGGAGAATCAATGGGAGCCAGATACTCAATCATGGACGGCATATGTTTTTCCACCAGTTGTACCACTGCCGGACAAGGGGTGGATAAGATGGTTTTTGGTTTTTGTTGATTAAAAAATTTGGTATACTCTTGGGCACAGATCTCCGCCCCATAGGCCACTTCCTGGATATTGGCAAAACCTAATTCATAAAGGGCACCAACAAATTTTTCCGGAGGAACATCATAGGCAGCGGGATAAGAGGGTGCAACAATGGCGGCCAGTTTTTGCCCCTCTGAGATCCATTGTTGAATGACGGAGGAATCATCATGAACCATTTTGGCGCCAATGGAGCAGGCCAATACGCACCGGCCACAGCCTATACAGCCCTCCTCCACAATCTCCGGAAGTCCTTTTTTGATGGAGATTGTCTTGACCGGACAGGCCCTTACACAAGCGTAACATTTGCGGCAGGAATTATGATCTGTATAAATTAAGGCCAATGATACCACCTCCCCATAGCAAAGGGTTCCTCTTTTTTTGAATTCGACAATTTATTAATAACTCCTCTTCCTTTTGTTTGATCCTTCATGAATAAGCCTTTTATAACCCTGGTGATGCAAATAAAATGCCATGATCCGGGGTTCATTCCCTTGTTGAATGGTATAATAGGGTTCGATAAATTATGACTTTAAGGCATCTCTGGAGGAGGTATTATTTTGGCACTTTACCTGGATATTGACCTGGACTATTTTGTGGCACCTGTATTAAAAGAATCCGTAATCAATCACCGCCCTCCCGATCCTTCTCACTGCCGGCTGGCCAACCCCGCAGACTTATTTTGCCTTTTACAGGAAAAAGGAGTCCGGTTGGGCCATAAACGCTTTATTTTCACCAATCACATGCAGAGCCACCTTCGCTGGTGGATTCACGGTAAAAAGAACAACCGGGTGATTCATATTGACGCTCACAGCGATCTCTACGGTCATCATCAGCCGGACCTATCCAATCTAAAAAAATTAGGCTGCCAGAATTATCTCTGGCATGCCATTCGTGAAAATCTTATTTCCGAGATTTACTGGGTCTTTCCTGACCGGCTTTTTGATCCGGAGGATCTCTCGATTCTGCAAAAAATGTTTTTACCCTCTCAACTGGGCCGTTCCTTTACCAAGGATCACATTCTGCACACGGAAATCCTTTGTTCTTTACCGGGCCAGCCCAGTAAAGTTATTCCCTATCATTTATTACAATTAAAAGATCTGCCGGTTTTCCAGGAAACAGCCGAAATCATCACGGTTGCCACCTCTCCGGAATTCCTGCCCAGGCAGGCGGATACCCTGCTCTCATCCATTGAACAACTGCTTCACTTTGAACCTGGGATCATGGATAAGCTTCGCCAAACCCATACAGAAATGAAGTAATTAAATTTCAACGCAACAGGGATTTATGATAAGCCATAGTAAGATATTTGTTGTTATTTAACATTTTTGATTCACTATGCTTCATCAAGGGCGAAATTTGCTTAAATTTATGATTTAACGATTGACACTGATTGATTTATCACCTATATTGGAACTAGGCAAATCAATATTTTCTTCGTTAGGTGAGGCTTCTGCATAGACAAATGCCACTGCCCGGAAATGTCGAGAGACGCTAACGGGTTAACAGGTTCTACCGGCTTAAGGTTTAATCTAATGTGGCTGGGACTCAATCCCTAGCTATGTATGTGCCAAAGCTTGCACGAGTGGAGAAGGTTCATGCGGCCCTATAGGCCTTTCTTAAGACCTTCTATTTTGACTGACTGAAGGCTTTTTTTATTTCCCTTTATGGAGGTGGTAAGAATGGAAGATCCGTACCCCGGATATCCTGAGGCAACATTCAATCGGTTCAGGTTCTGTTCTTACCTGAACGTCTGCCGTTTGTAGAGCAGTACTCCTGGAGGTGACAATCATGATTAAAACCTACTTATACGACCATCAAGCTGGAAAAATGCGCCACGACATCAACCTTGGAGACTTGTCCGGCGTACTCCATGACAAGGACAATTTGTTATGGGTGGACCTTTATAACTTTTCGGATCAGGAATTAAAATATGTAGCCAACGCCTTTGATTTTCACGAGCTGACGGTGGAAGACTGCCTGCAGCACAGTCCCCGGGCCAAATTGGACAAGTATGATGATTATCACTTCCTGGTTATCCATGCCGTCCGTTATAACGAAGAACGAGACGAGGAAATCATGCTGGTCCAACTGGGTGTTTACCTGGGCGAAAACTATGTGGTAACCGTTCATAAAAATACGCTGCCCAGCCTGGGAAGAGTGGCCAAAATTTGCCTTACGGACATCCGCCTGGCAGATAAAGGACGGGATTTTTTTCTTTATTCCGTTATAGACGGGTTAATTGACGAATATTTTCCGGTTCTGGACCGTATCGGTGATCGTATTGAAGACCTGGAAGACGAAATTTACGAAAAGCCCAGCAAGGAAACCACCGACGAGTTCCTGGCACTGAAGCGAACCATTTTAACCATGAGAAGGGCTATCATGCCCCAGCGCCGCATCTTTTCCACCATCAATACCGCATCCTTTCCCATTAGTGAAGATAATCAGCCTTACTACCTGGATTTGGTGGACCATTTGGAGCGTATAACCGACTCCATCGACGGCTATAAGGATTTGGTAGACGGCGCCCTAGCCACCTATTATTCAATTATTAGCGCACGAACCAACGAAACCATGCGGGTGCTGACATTGATTTCAACCATTTTTATGCCCCTGACCTTTGTAACCGGCTTTTTTGGTATGAACGTTCCTCTTCCCGACCAATCCTCTCCCTGGTCAACCATCAGCATTACCGTTGGCTTAATTGCGGTTTCCATGTGGATGATTTTAATCTTCCGCCAAAAAAAATGGATGTAATAGTAATGGGGCTAGGCAAAAGGAATACCGTATGGTTCCTTTTTCCCAGCCCCTTATTTACTAAAAGGATTTTTTATCCGAAAATCCGTATCATCCGTTCAATCCGTGTTCTATTCCTATTCAGTCGGTTATTCGTTGTGTTATCTGTCTTTTAGCCCACGACACTTCCATTGCTTATTGGTTTCATTTTTCTCCCGCCAGGAATGTTGCCTAGAATTTGCTTTATCTTCGGCTTTTATAGGGTATGGGTAAGGGCCATCCCGCCAGCGGTTATTATCCATAGCCCTTGAAGGATTCCTTGAGGAATGGTCCCGATCTTTCTTTTTTTCATCCCGAACCTTTGAAGAACATCTTTTTTCCTTTTCCTCGTCCTTATTTTTATCCTTCTTTTTATCTCTATCCTTATCTTTGTCTTTATCCCTATCCTCGTTCAAATTCTTGGCTTGATCTTGGACTTTTATGGCCGGCAGGGCTTGATTCTTTGAAGGCTCATCATCGATTTTTTGATGCTCTTGAGCGGGCTGAACATCTTTAACCCCAATATATTCCTTGGAATGAATCTCTTTTTCTTCACTTTTTAGAACGGACAGGGTTTCCTTCTCCCCATTGTTACTCGATTTCTGAAGTTGGATGTTCTTCTCTTTTTCCAATTGCCCAAGACCCTTGGTTTTAACCTCCTCAAGGGATAGGTCGCCGCCCTGTTGCAGGATTTCTCTGTAGATCAGGTAGCGTCCCACAGAAATCCCTTTTTGGCCTGCCTCCCGGTGTTCTTCGGGCGTGGCAACGCCGGTAATCACTTTAACCGGCGTGGGCAGCGCGGTAACAGCTTGGTTTACGGAAGCCTCAATTTTTTCTTGTTTTATAGCAACCGGCTGCTGGCCCTCCGCCGGAGTAATGGTAACCAGTACAACATCATTCACATCATTTAGATATTGATATTGAACCGCCCCTTCTACCAGGACAGCAACCGCTTTATAAATCTCCAGTTGCTCGGGGTGAACTTTTTTTAGCAGCAGCACCCCTTCGGGATCTAATCCCTGAGCGCGAATTACTTGTCCGGAAGCATTTACCGACAATTCAATGCTAGGATTAATATCCAAGGCAACATAAGCTGCTGCTGCGGGTTTCAAACTGCTGTTGGCCCATAATCCCACCAGTAATACAAGAATAACCGAGGCAACTGCCATCGTCTGAGCCAGCGAAGGAACCTTTAGTTCCCGCCCTTGAACCTCCTGTCCAAGACACCGGCTTTTCGCCCCAAGGATAATCCGGACAAACCGGCCTTCGGAGGTCATGATGATTCCCAGGGGGCCTCTGGCACGGATCAGCAAGCCTTTAACCACAGTTGCTCCCCTCCCTCTCGGACCAACCGGTAAATTTAAGATAGGAATACAGATAAATAAACCGTTCCCGGTGATGCAGCAACAGGGACATGGCGATAATATAGCGCCGACCCTTCTCAATGGTCTTGCGATGCAGGCCGGAAAGCGGCACCAATTCCTTGACGGGCAATCTTTTGGTTCGCAGTAAATGCTCCATCAATCCCGGTTGCTCCGCCACCTGTTTTGCCACTCCGATCATATTTTCTCTGGAATCACAGTGCTTGGGTGAGGCGTTCACCAGTTCTTCCACACTAATGCCATATTGGGAAAGTTCCCTTTGGAATTCCAACACTTCTTCCTGACGCTCCCTGGTCTCAGCTTCCCGTAAATAGTTTTCCCAGGCCTGTTCCGTATCCACCTGAATCGGTCCCTGATGCAAAGTTTGAAACTCCAGGGGCTGGTGCCGGTGGCGGGCTTCCTTGCGAAAATAATCGGAAAGCCTGCTTTTAATAACCAACCGGGCAAAACCCGTGAAGGGTATTTTTCGCGTTGGTTCAAAACGGTCGATGGCTTCATCCAAGGCAATGAATCCGACGCTTAATTCTTCATCCCTCCCCCATTCCAAGGGCCTGCCGCAAAATGCCGCCGCGGTCCTTTGAACAAAGGGTTTCCCTGCGGATAACAAAATTTCTCTGGCTGCCTTATCACCCTTTTTAGCCTGGTCCAGGTACTGTGCCGTATATTGCTCTAATGTCAATGGTCACTCCCCCTGCACCGGAACATATCTTCCCGAGGTCCTTATCCGAGTTCTCTACTATTTCTACGTAGGGTTTATTGCTTTTTAAAGGGTAGGAGATGAATGTCCGGAATAAAAAATCCCCTGCTATTTAAAATGGCAGGGGACTAACTAATTAGTTATTATTCTACAATATTTGTTAAAAATATGCAACATAATATAACATAATCCAACACAACCAATTATTCACAGTCGCAAAAGCGCCTGTTTAAGTTGGGCTGTGAGGCTTGCTACCGGCTCCAGACTATCCTCCCGGTGATTTTCTACTAATTTAACCAGGGCGCTTCCCACCACCACGGCATCGCAATAGGGGGCCACCGCTTTAGCCTGTTCCGGCGCGGCAATACCGAAACCCGCCGCCAGGGGTAAATCCGTAACCTCCCGGATTTCTCCGGACATTCGGGCAATTTCGTTGCTCACATTTTGCTTGGTACCGGTAATTCCGGTGACCGTTACACAATAGATAAAGCCTTGTCCGCTCTCTGCAATCCGGGCCAGACGCCTTTGGGGACTAGTAGGGGCAACCAGGGGGATGTAGGCCAGGCCTGCCTCCTGGGAGCTATGCAATAAGGGCCCCGCTTCCTCCAGCGGCAGGTCCGGAACAATCAAACCGGCAATGCCGCAACGGACCGCATCCTGACAAAATTTCTCCAGACCATATTGTAAGATGGGGTTGTAATAGGACATCAGCACCAGGGGAGCCTGCACCTTTTCCCGGATTCCCCGTACCATTTCTAAGATTCCGGTTAAATGAGTTCCTCCCTGCAGGGATCGGGTGGAGGCCCGTTGAATCACCGGGCCGTCGGCCACCGGGTCGGAAAAGGGTACTCCCAGTTCAATCACATCCGCTCCAGCCTGTTCCATGGCGCAAACCAGCCGGGCCGTGGTTTCCAGGTTGGGATCCCCGGCGGTAACATAGGTCACCAGGGCCTTTTCGCCCTTTTCCTTTAGCTCTGCAAACTTTTCCGTCAGCTTTTTTACTCCGCTCATGCCAGATCCACCCCCATTTCTTTGGCCACGGTATGAACATCCTTGTCACCCCGGCCTGATAAGCAAACCAGGATACTTCGCTCCTTGCTCATGCGAGCGGCTCGCTTAATCGCCTCCGCCAGGGCGTGGGCGCTTTCCAGGGCGGGAATAATCCCCTCGGTTCGGCATAATAAATGAAAGGCATTCAGGGCCTCCCGGTCGGTGGCCACGGTATAGGAAACCCGGCCGGTATCTTTGAGATAACTGTGCTCCGGTCCCACTCCGGGATAATCCAAACCTGCGGAAACCGAATGAACCGGCGTAACCTGGCCGTCCCCATCTTGAATTAAATAGCTGTAGGAACCGTGCAGCACACCCGGACGACCTGCCGTAAGCGGCGCGGCGTGCCGGTCGGTATCCAGTCCCAAGCCCCCGGCCTCAACCCCCACCAGTTCTACCTCCCGATCCTCCAGAAAGGCATAGAAAGCCCCCATGGCATTGCTGCCGCCTCCAACACAGGCCACTACGCAGTGGGGCAGGCCTCCGCTTTGCTCCAGCATCTGCTCCCGGGCCTCCTGGCCGATGATTTTCTGAAAATCCCTGACCATCATGGGATAGGGATGGGGACCCGCCACCGAACCAATAATATAATAGGTGTTCCGGACATTGGTAACCCAGTCCCGCATGGCCTCATTCATGGCATCCTTCAGGGTTCCGGTTCCCGAGGACACTTCAACCACTTCCGCCCCCAGCAGCTTCATGCGAAACACATTGAGGGATTGGCGGCGGATGTCCTCCTCTCCCATATACACCACACACTGCAGCCCGAACATGGCGGCGGCGGTGGCGGTGGCCACGCCGTGCTGACCCGCTCCTGTTTCGGCAATAATCCGCTTTTTGCCCATACGCCTGGCCAGCAGCACCTGTCCCAGGGTATTGTTAATCTTGTGGGCCCCGGTGTGATTTAAATCTTCCCGTTTTAACCAAATCCGGGCTCCCCCCATTTTTTCGCTTAAGCCCCGGGCAAGATACACCGGGGAGGGACGGCCCACATAATTTTTCAGGTAATGTTCCACTTCCCGTTGAAAATTGCCATCCTGCTGCGCCTGCTGGTAGGCCTTTGTCAGTTCCTCCAGGGCCGGGATGAGCGTTTCTGGTACAAAAATTCCTCCGTAGGAACCAAAATATCCCCTGTTATCCGGCTGCATATCCATATACCTCCCTGGCCCGGCTTATAAAAGCCTGAATTAAAGTGATGTCCTTCTGCCCGTTAATCTCCACACCGCTGGAAACATCCACCCCGTAGGGTTTTAGGAGCGCCACCGCCCGGCCCACATTTCCCGGGTGGAGGCCGCCGGCCAGAATCAAGGGCCGCTTCAACCGGATATCTTCCATGATGCTCCAATCAAAGGTTTTCCCGGTGCCCCCGGCTTCCTTGGGGTGATAGGTATCCGCCAGAATGGCACTGACCGGGAAGGCATCGGCCTGTTCCAGGGTCCGGCCATCCCGGACGGCAACCGCCTTGATGCAGCGCAGTCCCAATTCGCGGCAGTACTCCGGGCTTTCCTGTCCGTGCAGTTGTACCACATCCAACCCGCAGTAATTCACGATTTCCCGTACTTCTTTAGGCGCCGCATCCACAAAAATCCCCACCCGGGTGATCAGCGGCGGCAGGGCTTGGCAAATTTCCCTGGCCTGTTCCGGAGTCACCTGGCGTCGACTGGGGGCAAAAACCATACCGACGGCATCCGCTCCGGCCATGGCTGTGTCATAAGCGGTACGAGGATCCCGAATACCGCAAATTTTGACTTTTACGCCTTTATAAGGCAAGGGCTCCGCCCCCCTTCGCCAGTTCCTGCACTTTAAGACCGATATCCGGCGCCGTAACAAGGGCCTCACCCACCAGGGCAGCCTGGACCCCCACGGCCTTCAGCAGGCTCATGTCCCTAAAGTGATGAATGCCGCTCTCACTGACAACGGTTATACCGGATTCTTTAACTACTTCCATTAGCCGCAGGGTAGTTTGCAATTCTGTTTCAAAGGTCTGCAGATTCCGGTTGTTAATGCCGATCAAATCCGCCCCGGCTTTTATGGCTCGTTCCAGTTCTTCCTCGCTGTGTACCTCCACCAGCGCCTGAAGACCCACTTCCCGGCAGAGCTCCAGCAGCCGGGACAGACTTTCCCGGGAAAGCGCCGCCACGATGAGCAGCACCGCATCGGCGCCAAGCAGCCGGCTCTCATAGATTTGCACCGGGTCAAGGATAAAATCCTTGCGCAGCAGGGGCAGATCCACTTCCTGCCGAACCTGGGCCAAATACTCCCCTTTACCGCCGAAAAAAGTCCGATCCGTCAGGACGGAGACGGCTGCCGCTCCATGATCCCGGTAAATCCGGGCCAGGCGGCAAGGATCAAAGAACCGGCACAGGAGGCCCTTGGAGGGAGATTGTTTTTTTATTTCGGCAATCAGAGAAACCCTGCCGGGCTGATCAATGGCCCGGCGAAAATCCCTGGCGGGGGGCAACTGAGCCGCTTCCCGGGCCATCTCGGAAACCCGGAACCGTTCCAGCAGCCCTTGAACTTCGCTTCTTTTGACTTCCAATATGCGGTCCAATATCAAAGCGCTGCCGCCCTCCCCCCGGCCATGGACTGGGTAAACCCAACCAATTGTTTAAGCTTTTTTAAGGCGCTGCCGGAGTCAATGACATCCTGAGCCAGCCGCACACCCTGAGAAACATTGGCGGCCAGGCCGCCGGCCACCAGCCCCAGAGCCGCATTAACCACCACCACATCCCTTTTGGGTCCGGGCGCCCCGCTTAAAATGTTCTTGATAATCCGGGCATTGGTGGGGGCGTCGCCGCCGGTCAGGGAAGCGATGGGCGCTCTGGGCAGTCCCAATTCCAACGGGTCCAAGGTCATCCGGTTAACCTGGTCTCCTTTGATCTCATAAACCAGGGCTTCCCCGGACAGGGAGATCTCATCCAGCCCCCCGCAGCCGTGAATGACAAAGGATCTTTGGGTGCCTAGGTTGGCCAGAACCTGGGCTAAAACCGGAGCCAGATCCGCACAATAGACCCCCAGCACCTGGCTCCGGGCCTCTGCGGGATTGGTCAAAGGGCCAAGAATATTGAATACCGTACGAATGCCGATTTCCTTGCGGGGTCCTGCGGCGTATTTCATCGCCCCATGCAGCAAAGGGGCAAAAAGAAAGGTAATGCCCACTTCATCCAGGCACAGGCCGGCCTCTTCGGGAGTCAGGTTTACGGTCACGCCCAGGGCTTCCAGCACATCGGCGCTGCCGCATTTGCTGGATACCGACCGGTTGCCGTGTTTGGCCACAGGAATTCCCGCCCCTGCCAATACCAGGGCGCAAGCGGTTGAAATGTTAAAGCTATGGGCCCCGTCCCCGCCGGTACCGCAGGTATCCACCATGCCGCTCCGCCGGGTGCGTACCGGAGTCACCTTGGCCCGCATGGTACGGGCAAAACCGGTAATTTCTGCCGCCGTTTCCCCCTTTAAATGCAGGGCTGTTAAAAAGCAGGCAATTTGCGCCGGGGTCACCCGGCCGCTCATGATTTCATCCATGGCCTCCCGGGCCTCTGATTCAGAGAGGTGTCCTCCACCTACCACTCTTTTAATGGCCTCTTGAATCACTCTTCTCTCCTCCTTCTCTTCTCCACTCAACGATTGCTTTGTTCCATAAAATTCCTAAGCAGGTTTTTCCCCTCCGGGGTGGCAATGGATTCCGGGTGGAACTGGAAACCCTCCACCGGGTAATCCCGATGGCGTATACCCATCACCTCCCCTTCCGGAGTCCGGGCGGAAACCACCAGACAATCCGGCAGACTTTCTTCCTCCACCGCCAGGGAATGATAGCGGGCTGCGGTAAATTCCCGGGCCAGCCCCTGATACAAACCGCAACCGTCATGCACAATGGTGGAGGTTTTGCCATGCATCAGCCGTTCCGCCGGAACCACTCTGCCGCCCAGCGCCTGGGCAATGGCCTGGTGCCCCAGGCAGACGCCCAGGATGGGCACTTTGCCCAGCAAATGCTTTACAGCTTCCTGGCAGATACCGGCCTTTTCCGGTCTGCCGGGTCCCGGGGAAATAATTAAACCGGTGGGGTTTATATTCAAGAGGTCTTCTACGGTAATTTCGTCATTGCGAAATACTTTGACCTCCCGGCCCAGTTGACGAACCAATTGCACCAGATTATAGGTAAAGGAGTCGTAATTATCAATGACCGCCAGCAACCGCCATCCCTCCTTCCCTTTGCGAAGCCGCCATGACAGCGGTGGCCATGGCCCTGGCCTTGTGTAAGGTTTCCTCATACTCTTTGGCCGGGTCGGAATCGGCTACAATACCGGCTCCGGACTGAAAGTAAGCGCTGCCCCGGTGCACAACCGCTGTCCGGATGGTAATGGCCGTATCCATGTTGCCGGCAAAGTCCACATAGCCCACCGCCCCGGCATAAGGCCCCCGGTGCAGCGGTTCCAGTTCCTCAATAATTTCCATGGCTCTGATCTTAGGCGCCCCGGATACTGTTCCCGCAGGGAAGCAGGCTCCCAGGGCATCCAGATGATCCTTTCCTTCTTCCAAAATCCCCTTGGCCTCGGAAACCAGATGCATCACATGGGAATAGCGCTCTACCTGCATGTACTGGGGTACTTCCACCGTACCGGGAACCGCAACCCGGCCCACGTCATTCCGGCCCAGGTCCACCAGCATCAAGTGTTCGGCCCGTTCCTTTTCATCCGCCAGCATTTCCGCCGCCAGCAGGTCGTCCTCTGTCTCGTCTTTTCCCCTGGGCCGGGTGCCGGCAATGGGGCGGGTAAACACTTTTCCCTCTTCCACCCGGACCAGCATTTCCGGAGACGCTCCTACCAGCACCAGATCCCCAAAATTAAAATAGGTCAAATAGGGGGACGGATTGATGGATCGCAGCCTCCGGTATAAATCAAAGGGATCGCCGGTAAAAGGAAGGCTGAAACGCTGGGACAGCACCACCTGAAAAATATCCCCTGCCCGGATGTAATCCAAGGCCCGGGTAACGGCCTCCTCAAATTCTCTTCGGTTCATGGATGAATTGGCGGCCAGGACCTGATTCAGCTTTTCCCTGGCGTACGGTTGGCTGTAAGGAAGGGTACTGTAAGCCGGAGACGCAGAGGGTGTAAAAATTCGCCCGGCCACCTGATCAATCTTTTTTACAGCCTCCTGATAAGATTCCTCCAGATTGCCTGCAAAAGGAACATTGGCTACGATCAGCAAAGTCCGGCGAATATGATCAAATACCAGCACCGTGCCCGGAAACATTAACTGGCAGAGGGGTAACCCCAGAGGGTCCGGTTTATCATTCGGAAGTTTTTCCAGATGGCGGATCATATCGTAGCCGAAATAACCCGCCGCACCGCCGGTGAATCTGGGTAGCCCGGCCAACCGGGGCGTACGATACCTGCTCAGTAAACCCCTTAGGGCTTCCAGGGGACCGCCATGCAGTTTAGCCTTCATTCCGGAGCCCCAAAATTCCGCCCGCCCCCGGTGAAAGCGAAAATTCAGGAAGCAGTCGGTGCCAATAAAGGAATAACGGGCCAGAGTGGTCCCCTCTTCCACACTTTCCAGCAAAAAGCTGGGGTCCCCGGAGGACAGCTTGCCATAAATGGACACCGGTGTTTCAGTGTCCGCCAGATATTCCCGGTAGACAGGGATTAAGTTATATTCCTGGCTTAAGCGGCAGTATTCCTCAAAGGAAGGTTGATACAAAGGGTTCACCTCCTAAAAAAAATAAAAAACCAATGCTCAAAAAAATGAGCACTGGTTGCAAGGACTTATTTACATTAACCAGCTCACTATTCTCAGCTAAACTCAACTCAGCTATTTAACTCAACTAAACTCAACTAAACTCATGCGGGTTACTTGTTAAACTATCACAAAGGTTTCGGTAAGTCAATGACATTATTTGAAATAATCGGTTAAATATCTTTTCGTCTAGAAAGAAGGATTTATTCCCGAATCCGCATAAAAATATAGGGTAGGCCTTTTTATTGCCCTTATCAGAAAGGTGGAAAAACCGTTGACTGTCAAAAAAACCAAAGTAGAATTGTTTGAACCCTACCCGGTGGGTGATTTAGTAGTCTATGTGACGGGACCGGACCGGGGTTCCGTCATTGAAGCGGACTGCCGCTGGGAGTTGAGCACCACTTTGACTGATTGCGACTGCTGCACCTTCCGCTGGCGCTCCCGGCGGGACCCGTCCTTTAAATGCCGGCATATGCAGGCCCTGCGGCAGGTTTTAGGTGTGGAAGCTTAACCATTGCTTGGTAACCGACTGTCCTAAAATCCGGTAACCTTCACGGGTGGGGTGACCTCCGTCCAAGAGGAATTTGGGGTCTCCCTCCTTCAGGTCCGGAGACAGCAGAGGGGTGTAAAAGTCCAGTGTTAAAATTCCCCTGGCCGAAGCGTATTCAGCAATCCACTGTCTGATTTGGTCCAGGCGCCAGACGTACTGCTCCGCTTCCCGGCGGTCCCACTGGTAATATTGCATCATTTGTTCCAGGTTCAAGGGGGAAGGCAGGCCCAGTACCGGACAGATGCCCTCTTCCAGAGCTAAACCGGTGAGGGTGGTGATGTTTTGCTGGGTCGCTGAAAAAGGAACCTTCTGCCACCCGTCGTTATGACCCCCCAGAAAAATCATATAGGCCGGTGCTTCCGGCACCACGTCCCGGTGAAAACGGGCTAACATCTGTCCGGTGGTTTCCCCGTTGACCCCGCGGTTCACAAAGGTATGCCCGGTGGCCCTTTGCACCACCGCCACCCAGGAAAAGTCCGGACCCTCCGGATAGCCATAGGTAATGCTGTCTCCCAGGCAGACAATCCGGGTGCGGTTCAGCATATCCCTAAAGGCGGTCATGGTTTCCTCATTTTCCACCATAAAAGTAACGTCCCTTAACCCGCAGCCCAGGGCAAACTGCCGTCGAACTTCGGAAACCATGGTTCTGGCAACCCGGTCCGGCTCGACCTTTTGCCTGCCGGATGGAATCACCGGCAAGCCCAGGGAATCCAACCCTTTGGATTCCGCCATTTGCAGGGCCTGACTGGTAGCAGACCTTATCTTGTCCTCATAGGACCCGTCCACCTCGTGATCCCGGGAATCCACCAGGTGTTCCTTGTCCCCTTGCTGCAAGTACCGTCCGATCAGGGATACTTCCGCCTGAACCACGCGAATCATTGCTAGGCCTCCCTTTTGTACAGAGGTTTGTTTATTTATTTTATTCTATGCATTGAATCCTTTGACAGTACTTTCTAAATTCCTCCCGTCAGTTTAAAATTTAAAGCCACCCAAAATCTCCTCCGCTAAAACACCTTTATACTTTAGTCCTTTTAGTAAAAACAAACTGGCGTAGAAGATAAAACAGCAGCAAGGCCAGACCCGCCGCCCCAAACCACAAGGTCCACCGGCCCTCCACCACCTGTTGCCAATTTCTTCCCAGCAAGGAACCGGCACCTAAAAAGACGGACAGCCACAGGATGCCGTGAATCAGATCATAGATCAGGAAACGAAGCAATGAAATACCGCTGACCCCCGCCACATAGGGCGTGATATTTCCTACAGTGGGTAGAAAACGTCCTCCAATAATGAAACCTGGGGCCGATTTTTTTAAAACCTCCTGGGCCTTGGCAAAACGCTCCGGCGTTAGATGGATGTAGCGCCCCCACCGTTTAAAAAAGGGCTCCCCCACATGCCGGCCAATTAAGAAGGCAGAGGTGGAACCCAGTAAATAAGCCAGCATGGACACGGTCCAAACCAGCAGAATATTTAACTCCCCTTGTTTGGATAAAAAACCCGCTAAAGCAACCAGCAGGCTTCCCGGAAAGGGCACCCCCAGGGCTTCCAGATAGACCCCGGCAAACAAACCGGCCAGTCCAAGATGACTTAATCCGTCTAAAAGTTGATCGGTCAATTGATCTCCTCCCACACCTTAGTATGGCTGAGAGACCGGGTGATTATTTAACACCGGAGGCCAAGAAACCATCCGGCTTAAATAAACTGGTGGTTTCATCAATGCAGCAATTATTTTTTATCGCAGGCGGTTAGAGCACCCTGGCCGTACCGCCGTAAATCAAGCCCCGCTGACCGTCCACCGTAATGATTTCCCCGTCCGGCAAAATGCCGGTGGCCTGATCCACCCCCACAACAACGGGAATGCCAAATTCCAAACCAACAATGGCCGCATGGGAGGTTAAGCCTCCTTCTTCGGTAATGACAGCGGCAGCCTTTTCCATAGCCGGAATAAACTCGCGATCCGTAGCGGCGGTCACCAGAATATCTCCCGGCCGAACTTTTTCCAGGGCTTCCTGCCCGGAAGCACAAATCCGAACAGAACCGGTGGCGGCCCGCTGACCGATCCCTGTGCCCCGGGCCAACAAGGTACCTACCGTATGCACCTTCATCATGTTGGTGGTCCCATGAACCCCCACGGGAACACCGGCAGTAATCACCACCAGATCTCCGGCGGAGATTAACCCCGCGGTCAGGGATACTTCCACCGAGGCACTGATCATTTCGTCGGTGCCGGTTAGGGGACCAATTAACAAGGGTTCTACACCCCAGGCCAGGGCCAGTTTACGGAGCACGTCAGCCTTGGGCGTTACGGCAATAATCGGTACCTTGGGCCGGTATTTGGCGATCATACGGGCTGTATGACCACTGGCGGTGGCTGTGATAATGGCGCTGACTCCCAGTTCCTTGGCAATGGTGCAGACCGCATGGCTGATGCCGTCGGTCACCGTTCTCTGCAGAGCGGATCCGCGGGTTTCCAGCAGAGCATCAAAGTTCACCGCCTGCTCGGCCCGTTGGGCAATGCGGGCCATGGTTTCTACCGCCTGCACCGGGTATTTGCCCGCCGCGGTCTCCCCGGACAGCATAATGGCGTCGCTGCCGTCAAAAATGGCATTGGCTACGTCGCTGGCCTCGGCCCGGGTGGGTCTGGGATTTTGGGTCATGGATTCCAGCATCTGGGTTGCCGTGATCACTGGTTTTCCCGCAATGTTGCAGCTTTGAATCATGGTTTTTTGCAAAACAGGAACTTCCTCGGCGGGAATTTCCACTCCCAGATCTCCCCGGGCCACCATAATGCCATCGGATACATTAATAATTTCAGCCAGATTGTCCACACCCTGGCGGCTTTCGATCTTGGCAATAATGGCTACGTCGGCCCCCACCTCTTCAACAATCTGCCGGATGGCCAAAACATCGGAAGCCTTGCGGATAAAAGAGGCGGCAATAAAATCCACACCCTGCTGGATACCAAACCGAATATCCTCCACATCTCTTTCGGTGATGGAAGGCAAATTGACATTCACACCGGGCAGATTAACACCCTTCTGGTTGGAAAGGGGACCGCCATTGATCACCCGGCAATGAACATCCTGGCCTTCAACGGCTTCCACTTCCATCTCAATGAGACCGTCGGCCACCGCCACCCGGCTGCCCGGCCGGACATCCTTGGGCAGATCCATGTAAGTTACCGATACAATGGTGTCGTCTCCCAGCACTTCCCGGGTGGTAAGGGTAAAAGACTGGCCGGGTTTAAGGAGTACCGGGGGATTGGCAAATTTCTTTAATCGAATTTCCGGCCCCTTGGTATCCAGCAAAATGGCAATATTTTTACCCACTTCCCGGGCAGCCTGCCGGATAGCCTCCAGGCGTCGGCCGTGATCTTCGTGGGTGCCATGAGAAAAATTCAGTCTGGCCACATTCATGCCTGCCAGCATCATTTCTTTCAAAACCTCGAAACTTTCACTGGCAGGTCCTATGGTACATACAATTTTGGTACGTCTCATGCAGTTACCCCCTCTATGTATAAATCCTAAATTGAAAGTATTTTGGCCAGTTGGTACATCTCGTCATTGATGGGGCAGGGTTTCCCCAGTATTTCCTGCAAATCCGAGGCAACCACTTCTCCGGAGCGGACGCCAACCATTTTGCCGCTATCCCCGGCCATTAAAAGCTCTACGGCCTTTGCTCCCAGCCGGGCTGCCAAAATCCGGTCAAAGGCGGAAGGAATACCGCCCCGCTGCAGATGGCCCAGAATGGTTACTTTGGTATCAAAGCCGGTCAAATCCTTAATTTGTTGGCCAATGGTTAAACCGCTGGCAGCTCCTTCGGCAACCAGGATGATGGAGTGTAGTTTACCCCGTTTATGTCCGCTTAACAGCTTATGGCAAATGTCTTCAATATTAAAGAGAATTTCAGGAACCAGGATGCTTTCGGCCCCGCCGGCCAGCCCGGCGGCCAGGGCAATATTGCCCGAATTTCGACCCATAACCTCAATGACAAAGGTTCTTTCATGGGAGGTGGCCGTATCCCGGATTTTATTAATGGCATCCACTACATTGTTTAGGGCTGTATCAAAACCAATGGTATAATCCGTACCGCTGATATCATTGTCAATGGTCCCGGGAACCCCCACCACCGGAATTCCGTGTTCCTGATGAAAGATGCTGGCGCCGGTAAAAGAACCGTCCCCGCCGATGACCACCAATCCCTGAATGCCAAAGCGCCGGACGTTCTCCATGGCCTGAGCGCGGCCTTCCTTGGTCTGGAAGCGCTGGGACCGGGCCGTATGTAAAATGGTTCCTCCCCGGTGGATAATATCCGCCACTGAGCCAAGATTCATGGGACCCATATCGGCATCAATAAAACCACTGTATCCCCGTTTAATTCCAATCACTTCCATGCCATGATAGATGGCCTTGCGAACCACTGCCCGAATGCAGGAATTCATTCCCGGCGCATCTCCGCCGCTGGTTAAGACGCCTATTCTCTGCATGAATCCGACCTCCCATAAAAAATAGCCAATGATACACCTATAGCCTGCCGCAAAGCGGCAGGCTTATCCCAACATAAAGATTGTCTGGTTAACCAAATTGTCCCAGATTACGGAATTTTTTATAACGGGCT
Source organism: Desulforamulus ruminis DSM 2154 (assembly GCF_000215085.1). Taxonomy (NCBI): domain Bacteria; kingdom Bacillati; phylum Bacillota; class Clostridia; order Eubacteriales; family Peptococcaceae; genus Desulforamulus; species Desulforamulus ruminis. The sequence continues at coordinate 1,372,988 of NC_015589.1, read as the reverse complement.
TCCAGCAATTCATCCACCGGGCTTCCCAGGACTTGCTGTAAATTGCGTTCCAGGGCCTCATCCACCAGCTTGTAGGCTTTGGCCAGATCGCTGTGGGCCCCGCCCAGCGGCTCCGGCACGATTTCATCAATGATCCCAAAGCCTTTTAAATCCTGAGCGGTAAGCTTCAGAACCTCCGCCGCCTCCCTGGCCCTGGTTCCGTCTTTCCATAAAATACTGGCCGCCGATTCCGGAGAACTGACCGAGAAGATGGCGTGTTCCTGGATTAAAATACGGTTGGCCACACCTAGAGCCAGCGCCCCGCCGCTTCCCCCTTCACCAATCACAATGGAAACCACCGGAGTTTTAAGGGCGGACATCCCCATCAAATTCCGGGCAATGGCCTCTCCCTGGCCCCTTTCCTCAGCCCCCATGCCGCAGTAGGCCCCGGCGGTGTCGATAAAGCAAATCACCGGACGCTTGAACTTCTCCGCCTGCTTCATTAATCTCAACGACTTACGGAAGCCCTCGGGATGGGCCATGCCAAAATTGCGGGTTACATTTTCCTTGGTGTCATGTCCCTTCAGGTGTCCCATAACCGTTACGGGCATCCCCTTGTAACGGGCAATCCCGCCAATGATGGCCGGATCATCCCCGTAGAAACGGTCCCCGTGCATTTCATAAAAATCGGTAAATAAGGCTTTAATATAGTCCAGCGTATTGGGCCTGGCGGGATGTCTGGCAATTTGCACCTTTTGCCAGGGAGTTAGTTGACTGTAAATATTTTCCTTCATTTCCCTGGCTTTTTTCTCTAATAGAACAATTTCATCGGTGAAATCAATACCCTTTTCATTGGTAAAATGTTTTAATTCATTAATTTTTGCCTCAAGCTCAAGCAAGGGCTTTTCAAAATCCAGTGCCATATCGGCCTCCTTTGAGACTTAAGTGTGCAGTGACAAAATTTGAGACAAGGTTTCCTTCATCCGTTCCCGGGGAACAATCATATCCACATGGCCGTGTTGCCGCATAAATTCCGACCGCTGGAAACCTTCGGGCAGCTTCTGCCGGATGGTTTGTTCGATCACCCTGGGCCCGGTAAAGCCAATGACGGCACCGGGTTCGGCGATAATAATATCTCCCAGGGAGGCAAAGCTGGCGGTAACGCCTCCGGTGGTGGGATCTGTAATAACGGATATATAAAGTAACCCTGCTTGATCAAATTTTGCCAAAGCAGCGGAAGTCTTGGCCATCTGCATCAGGGACAAAATTCCTTCCTGCATTCTGGCGCCGCCGGAGGTGGTAAAAATAATTAAAGGCAGCCTTTTTTCCAGAGCCTTTTCAATGGCTCGGGCAATTTTCTCTCCCACCACCGAACCCATACTGCCCATGATAAAATGGGAATCCATGACCCCAATGACCACCGGGTGCCCCTCAATGGTGCCTTCCCCGGTAACCACACCTTCCTGAAGACCGGTGGCTTCCTGGGTCTTCACCAGTTTTTCCTGGTAGTTGGGAAAGTCCAGGGGATTCAGCGTCAGTAAATCCCGATCATATTCTTTAAAGGAACCCTCGTCCAGGGTCAGACGAATCCTTTCGCCGGCATTTAGACGAAAGTGAAAATTGCATTTATGACAAACCTTAAAATTCTTTTCCAGTTCTTTGTTATAAAGGATTTCATTACAGCGGGCGCATTTTACCCAAAGGCCTTCGGGAATATCTCTTTTTTCTCCTTCCTGTACCCCTTCGGGACGCACCGTCACATATTTGGGCTTACGAAAAATCTCTAAAACCAAGACTCACCTCTCCCTTAATTCACCCTCTATACCGTGTTGATAACTTCCAGGGCTTCGTCTACTTCCGACTCGGGAACTAAAATTTCTACCGATCCATTCTCATTTGCATTCGGTAGTCCGATATTGCGTAGTTTTACCAACAAGCCCTCCTGCAACAATGCTTGTTGTAGTCTCTCTGCTTCTCTTCGGTTGGGCGCAATATATACCACCGTCCACACTTGTTACGGCCCCCTCAAAATTCAATTCCATATTAAACATGTTGTTTCTATTCATTCCCTTGGTATTCCTCTTTTTTATCCGGTCATGTTGCATAAGATTTTAGGAATTACCGGGCTTTTTCTATACCTACGGAAATAAGTATATCCAGAGTCAGTTCCCTGGATACTGTTACCGGTCGGGAAAGACCCGGCCAACCATAAAATAATTGTATATTTCTCCGGGGTCCTTAGTCGTCGGTGCGAAGCTGGCCGTGCTTGGTCAATACTTCGGCCCGTCCTCGAATCTTGATGGCGGAGGTATGTTCTGTAAACTGGGCAATCATAATCTCACCCTTGTCCAGTTTCTCCGAATGATGAAATTTGGTATCCCGACCCCTGGTAAGTCCGATAATGGTGACGCCGTTCTCCAAGGCTTTAATAACCACATATTGTCCGGTAATGTTTTGATTCTCTACCATTGTCCTCACTCCAGGTTCAAATTTTCCTCTTTTTTACAGTCCCAATCATACCATAATTACGTTCTTTTGACAACCGATGCCTTGTCTAAAGCAGGCTGCGGATGCTGGCAAGCTCTCCGTACAGGATCAGGGTATCCCCGTCCGTTAACCTTTCATTGCCCCGGGGTGCGTGAATGAAAACCTCCTGCCGTTCGATGGCCATAATAAAGATGCCCCGGTCTCGGATCTTGCTGCCGGCAATGGTTTGTCCAACTAATTTGGCCCGGGAGTCCAACTGAACCTCGGCCACCCCGTGCTGCCCGTCCAGCCTTAATACTTCTTCCACCGGTCTTTTCTGTAAAGCATGACTGCGGGATAACTGGCGTTCGATCCCTCGGTTCAGCTTAACCCGCAGTGGTTTACTAAATAATACGCTGACAGCGGCCAGGATGATCATTACGGCGGTGGCCACCTGAAGCAGGGTCAGGGGATGCCGTAGAATGTTGATGAGGGCCGTCACAATGGTGGCGGTTCCCGGATAACCCATGACCATTAAAATCATGATGACTCTCCGGCGGGCCGGGTGCTGAACCACCAGCTCGGAATCCGAGGTGGTATAACCCACCGTAACTAAAGCCGACAGGGATTGAAACCGGGCCTTGTACAAATCCATACCGGTTATTTTTAAAGCAATGGCCGACACTTCCACAATAATGAACAAAATCAGGATGAAGGACACCAAAAAGATCAGGTTCATGCAGTCTCTCCCCTCGGGGATCTTGGTGCCAATGATTATACCAGTGAAGCCCGGCTGATATCAAGTTTTGGGGTCCCTTACAGTTCCAGCAGACTGGCCGGAAGGGGGTAACGGTCCGGGTCAAAGACCCGCTCTGCCTCTTCTTGGCCTCCACTCCCCGGCAGCGGCAAAGGGGCTGCCGGATGGGCCTGCGGCACCGGGGCCTCTCTCCGCAAGGGGGTTTTCCTTTCCTGGGTCCAGCGGCCTTCGCCGTTGGCTGACGCCGGTATTTTAAAGGGCGGGACGCAGCGCAATTTAACCCCGTCGTTCCCCAGCAGCCGGGTCAGGGCCAGTTTAAGCTCCAGGGAAGGCTGAATCCAGAGAACCTGCTTTAGGGAATTTACCTCCCGGGTCTCCGCGTGGAAAAGGTGTACCGGGGTGCTGCCGGGATGTTGGCCCAGCAGGGCCTCCAAAGGTTTTTTCAGGGAATCGTCCCCGGAGGGCAGCTTTAACCACAACTCCTTGGAAATATCCCCCAGCAGGGCCATATCCTCCGCCAGGACCTTGGCTTCTTCCCCGTTGTTACTGACTTTTCCCATAACCAGCAGCGGAGTGCCGGTATCCAGCAGCTTACCGCAGCGCCGGTAGGTATCCGGAAAAACAACCACTTCACAGTTGCCGGTTAAATCCTCTGCCTGGCCGAAAGCCATGGGGTCACCCCGGCGGGAGGTGATGCGTTTAATCCCGGAAAATAGAACCGCCAGTTGAATGGGCTGCCCATCGGGGATTTCCCCCAGATCCGCAATCTGTCGGGTTTCCAAAACCTCCATTTCCCAGTGAAACTCTGAAAGAGGATGTCCTGAAATGTATAACCCCAAGGTCTCTTTTTCATATTGCAGTTGCTGTTTGGCCGCCAGCTTGGGCACCTCCGCCAGGGGGATTTCCATGGCCTCTTCCGGCTGATCGCTCATCAGGTCAAATAAATTGACCTGACCCTTTTCTCTGTCCCTCTGGGTCCTGGCGGCAAACTCAATGCCCGCATCCACACCACTCAGTAATTTAGCCCGGTGATCGAATTCATCCAGGGCCCCGGCCTTAATCAAGCTCTCCAGCACCCGGCGGTTTACCACCTTGGTGTCCAGCCGGCTGCAAAAATCCGTAAAACTTTTAAAAGGCCCATCCTTTTCCCGGGCCTGAATCATCTCCTGCACCGCACCCAGGCCGACATTTTTCACCGCCGCCAAACCAAACCTGACACAACCTTCGGCCACCGTAAAGTTTTCACGACTGCGGTTGATATCCGGCGGCAGCACTTTAATGCCCGCCCGACGGCATTCTTCAATATACAAAACCACTTTATCCGTATTGTCCCGTACGGAAGTCAGCAGGGCCGCCATGTACTCCACAGGATAATTGGCCTTCAGATAAGCCGTTTGGTAGGCAACCAGGGCATAGGCCGCTGAATGGGATTTGTTAAAACCGTAACCGGCAAAATATTCCATCAGGTCAAATATTTTTTCCGCCAGTTGCCGGCTATACCCTCTGGCAACCGCTCCCGGAATGGGGCTCTGCAGGGGCTTTCCCTTTTCATCGGTGCTGGTTCCCTCAATAAACCATTGGCGATGCATGGCCATGATTTGCTGAATTTTCTTCCCCATGGCCTTTCTGAGGGAATCCGCCTGCCCCAGGGTATAGCCGGCCATCATTCTGGCAATCATCATCACCTGTTCCTGGTACAGGATGACCCCGTAGGTTTCTTTCAGGATCGGCTCCAGATCCGGGTGAAAATAATCCACCAGGGTGCGTCCGTGCTTGCGCTGAATAAAGTCTTCCACCATGCCGCTGCCCAGGGGACCCGGCCGGTACAGGGCCACCAGGGCCACAATGTCTTCAAAGGCATTGGGCTTTAACTCCCTCAATATGCTGCGCATGCCGCTGCTTTCCAGTTGAAAGACGCCCACCCCTTCTCCCCGGGTCAGCATTTCATAGGCGGCCGGATCGTCCAGGGGGATGGCATTGATGTCCAGGGACTGATTTTTTTCCCGGCGAATCATATTCACCGCTTCGGCAATCACGGTAAGGTTGCGCAGACCTAAAAGGTCCATCTTCAGCAGCCCTAGCTCCTCCACCGTGCCCATGGGAAACTGGGTAGTGATCTGGCCGTCGGAGGTTTTATACAAAGGCAGGTATTCCACCAAAGGCTCCCGGGAAATAACCACTCCGGCCGCATGAGTAGAGGCATGACGGGGCATCCCTTCCAGCTCGGCAGCCGTATCCACCAGTTTTTTAACCTGGGCGTCCTGATCGTAGGCCGTCTTCAATTCCGGGGAATTTTTCAGCGCCCGGGCAATGGTCATATTTAGTTCCAAAGGGACCATTTTAGCCACCCGGTCCACATCCCCATAGGGCAGGTCCAGGGCTCGTCCTACATCGCGGATGGCCGCCCGGGCGGCCATGGTACCAAAGGTGATGATCTGAGCCACCCGGTTGGTACCGTATTTTTGTACAATATACTCGATCACTTCGCCCCGGCGCTCATAATCAAAGTCAATATCAATATCCGGCATGGAAATTCTTTCGGGGTTCAGGAAACGTTCAAACAGCAAACCGTACTGTAAAGGGTCAATGCCGGTGATTTCCAGGACATAGGCTACAATGCTGCCGGCGGCGGAACCCCGGCCGGGCCCCACGGCAATGCCCCTTTCCCGGGCGTATTTGATAAAATCCCAAACAATTAAAAAATATTCCTCATAGCCCATCTGGTGAATGACCGACAACTCGTATTCCAGGCGCTCTTCTACCGGGCCGCTGCAGTGGCCGTAATGCTTCAGGGCGCCGGTCAGACATTGTTCCTTTAGATAACTGGCCGGGGAAAAGCCCTCCGGTACGGTAAAATAGGGCAGGTGCAGGTGGCCGAATTCCAATTCCACCCGGCAGCGTTCGGCAATCTTCAGGCTGTTTTTTAGAGCATCCGGCATTTCCCCGAAAAGCAAATTCATTTCATGGGCGTTTTTAAGGTACATTTCCGGGGAGTCAAACTTCATCCGTCCCGGTGTGTTAATGCTTTTGCCTGTTTGAATGCATAACAAAACGTCCTGAATGTCGGCATGCTCACGCCTCAGGTAGTGTACATCATTGGTGGCCACCAGGGGCAGGTCCAGTTCATCGGACATTCTGACCAGTTCACGGTTAACCGTCCTTTGTTCTTGAAACCCGTGATCCTGCAGTTCCAGAAAGAAATTACCCCGGCCGAAAATTTCCGCATACTCTCTGGCCGCCTGCCGGGCCTGCTGGGGCTCGGCTGCCAGAATTTTGGCCGCCACCTCGCCGCCCAGGCAGCCGCTCAGAGCAATCAGACCCCGGTGGTGGCGGGCTAAAGCCTGTTTGTCCACCCGGGGTTTATAGTAAAAACCCTCGGTGTAACCCAAAGAAACCAGTTTAAGCAGGTTTTGATACCCCTCCTGGTTTTCCGCCAGCAAAACCAGATGATAGGGCTGGTCGTCCATTTTGGGAACTTTGTCTGCCATGGTGCGGCGGGCCACATAGACTTCACAACCTAGAATGGGCTTAATCCCTTCTTTTTGGCAGGCTTTATAAAAATCCACCACCCCAAACATACACCCATGATCGGTAATGGCCAGAGAGGTCATGCCCTGTTCCTTGGCCGCTCGGGCCATCTGGTTAATCCGGGTGGCCCCGTCCAACAGGCTGTATTCACTGTGCAGATGCAGGTGTACAAATTGATCTTTTTCCAGCATCGTTCACTCCTTTTAAAAAACCAATAGAACACGGACTTAACAGATTTCCCCGGATTCTTACGGATTTTTTGCGATGTTTCCTATCCGTGTAAATCCTATCATCCGTTCCATCCGTGTTCTATTCTTAGCGGCCGGTTATCGGCCTGTTCCGCTGTATGACTCTTTTTGCCTTTTCCCCTATTCCCTATTCTGCTTGATTTCCTCCCGGATCTCTTGCCAGCGGCTTCTGGCCATACGGGAAAATACGGGATATTGGTCGGCCCCTTCATGGGTGGTTACGGCATAGAACCATTGAACTGCCTCGTTATTGTTGCCCAGCCGGTAGGCCAGGTCGCCTAAAACATACATCAGCTTTAATTCCTGTTTTAGTTCTGAAGCGGTTTCCCTTTCATAGGCCCGCTTCATAAATTCAAAGGCCCGCTGCAGGGCCTGCGTTTCCTCTTCCTGCCGGCACTGGTAGCGATATAACCAGGCCAGGCTCAGGTAAAGGGAACCCATGACCGAATCCTTGGCTTTTCTAAGCTCCTGGCAGAGGATGGCCAATTTATAGCTTTTAACCGCCTGCTCCAGGGTTCGCAAGCCGCCATACTGGTGGCTGTCTCTGTGCCAGTTGGAAAGGATGGAGTGGACCGCCGCCTTTTCATATTCCCCCAGAGGCGAACTGGAGCTTTTGGTATAGGCGTAGCCGCAATGTTTACAAACGGCAACCTGATAATAAACCGGGTTAATGTTGTTGTAATACCCGCAAAAATCACTGTCCTGCTTTTCCAGGCTGACAAACTTGCTGCGCACTTCCGGATGCTCAAATTCCTTTCCGCAGTTAGGGCATGTACATTTGGCAAAAAAAATCATTTCTTCGGTAACTTGCATGCTTTACCGCTCCCAATCGATGTAATCTTAAACTTGCCCTCATTATACTATAAAAAGGAGAGAAATTCCTTAATGAATTCTCAAGTTCAAAAACCGATGTATCTCCGGGCTCCCAGATAACGATGTTTAAAAAAGTCATCCTGCAGGGAAGTGACGGTTACGCCTTCTTTGGTCCGGGCATTAAAAAACATGCCCTCCCCCTGATAAATGCCCACATGGGAAGGCCCGGGGTCAATGGTGGAGAAGAATACCAGGTCCCCGGCATGCAACTGGTCCCTTTCCACCGGAGCCCCGGCCTTAAATTGATCCTGAGCGTCCCTGGGAAGCTGGTAGCCATTGACAAAATAGGCCATATAGGTTAGCCCCGAGCAATCGACGCCCCGGGTGGTCATCCCTCCCCAAAGATAGGGCGCCCCTGCAAAAAGGTAGGCGGCGGCCAGAACATCCCGGTTTTTAACTAATTGATTAGAATGAATCACCTTGACATCTTCTTTTAAAAGATAAGCAGACTTTCCTCCGGGCAAAGAAACCCGGAGATTTTTTTCTTTTTCCTCCAGCAGACGGAGGCGGCTCCCCAAAAACAGCGTACCGCAACAGGTATTTGCCTGCTCACGGGAATAAAGGCCTGCCGTAGCCCGGACAACTTGGACTACAGGATTTTCTTCAGGCCAGGCAGGCAGGCAGAAACAGTCCACCGGGGTCCAGCCCGGCGAGCCGTCCACCGCTTGAATATGAAGCCATTGGCCTTCCATTCCCAACACCTGAGCAGGCCACCCCATCAACAACTGGGTCACCAGCGGAACCCCTTCCTCCGGCTGCTCCCGCACGTCCGCCACCGCTGCGGCTGTGAGAACAAAGGTGCCTGCTTCTATTTCACGCAAATCAGGCATGGGACCACTCCTTCTTTGCTCTTCTATGTTAACACTATTCGCTTGGCGTTTTGGATATGCTTTCCACCAAATAGTTGCCGAAGTCCGGCTGCCCCTTCAGTACCTGCATCATCTCCAAAAAGTTTCTGGCCGCCCCCGGCTCGCCGCTTAATTTCACCATGGCCGCCTGTTGAGCCTCTTCGTTTTCCCAAACCGAAGCCACTAAAAATTTATTGGGGCTTCCTTTGGCCCTGGCCACATACCCTTCCTTTAAACCGGGCTGTTGTTTAACTGCGTCCATGTGTTCATGAATCAGCTTGATTAAAGCTTCTTCGCTTCCGTCCTTGGACTCCAATATTCCAAAGGTAATGGCTTTCAAAAAAGATCCCCCTAACCCATGACAGATTGATAAATCTCTTCATATTTTTCCACCCAGTGGTCTGCATTAAACCTGGTTACCGCATATTCTCTGGCCCGGGCCGACATGGTTTGGTGCAGCGCCTTATCTTCCAACAGTTTCAGGGTGTACCGAGCCATGGCCGGCACATCTCCCACAGCCGTCAAAAAGCCCACCCGGTCTTTTTCCACCACCTCGGGGATACCGCAGGAGGCGGTTGCCACCACCGGCACTCCGCAGGCCAGCGCTTCCAGTGCCGCCAGGCCGAAGCTTTCGCAGCAGGAAGGCAGCAGCATCACGTCGGACGCGGCAATGACCGGGGCCACCGCATCCTGACGCCCTAAAAAGACAATGTCGCCGATTAGCCCCAGCTCAATGGCTTTGGACTGAGCCAGGGGCATGTCGGGACCGTCTCCCACCAGTACCAAGCGGGCCGGTCTTTTTTGACGAACCAAATGGAAGGTTTCGATCACGTCCAATACCCTCTTCAGGGGCCGGAAATTGGACACATGCACCAGCAGCGCTTCATTCTCTCCGGCCAGGGTGCTGCGGATGGAATCCTGCCGGGGCTTAAAGACCTCTAAATCCACAAAATTATAGACTACCGGCAGACTGCCCTGAAAGTGAAAGGTATCTCTGGTTTGCTGCGCTAAAAAATTGGATACAACCGTAACCACATCACTCTTTTCCAGGCCATGACGGGTAATTTCATAAAACCCCGCATGCGCCCCCACCAGGGAGGTATCGGTGCCGTGCAGGGTGGTGATCACCGGCAGTTCCCGGCCTAAAATTTCCCGGGCTAAATGGGCCCCAATGGCATGGGGCATGGCGTAATGAGCATGGAGTAAATCCAACCCGTAGCAGCGGGCCACTTCCACGGTTTTACCCACCTGGCTGAGAAAATAAGGAGGAACTTCAAACAGCGGATGATGAAAGGCATCCACCTCATGCACAAAAACATTGGGCTGGTAGCTGGGCAGACGAAAGGGGCGTCCCACCGTTACAAAATGGATCTGATGCCCCCTTTGGGCCAATTTTTTGCCTAGCTCTGCGGCCACCACACCGCTGCCACCGTAGGTGGAATGACACAGGATGCCAATTTTCAATTCCTCACCTCCAGCAGGGCCAGGGGGTTGTAAACCGCCAGCGGCGTGCCCAGGGTAAAACCCTCCCCGTAATGGGCGCCGATTAAGGCTCCATAGTAGCGGTCCCGGCTTTCAATCAAAGCCGGCAGATTCCCGGCGCCGGAATTCAGGAAGGTTCCGGTCCGTTTCCTGCCGGCGCCAAATTGGCTGTCGTGGGCCAACAGAGCTGCTTTTTTGATTTCGTACACCTCGCTAATATCCACAATAAATTTAGGTTCCGGCGAACGGGATAAGAAGTAATGCCACACTGCCTGGGGCCGAAAGGGCGGAAAGGAAGTCGTCCTTTGGGACAGCCCGGCGTCAAAACAAGCCTCCTGCACCAGACGGCAGGCCTGCACATGATCGGGATGACGGTCCTCCCAGTAAGGGCATAGGACTAATTGCGGCCTTGCTTCCCGTATCAGTTCAACCAGCGCCGCCACGTTTTCTTGGTTTACTTCGATTCCTCTGTCCGGCAAACCAAGACATTTGCGCCAGCTTAATCCCAAATGATCCGCCGCTTCTACCGATTCCCGGCGCCGCTCGGCCACCGTCCCGTTGGAGGCCATTTCCCCGGCCGTCAGATCCACAATGCCTGCGGCGGCTCCCAAACGGATCATTTTGGCCAGTACCCCGCCGGCCCCCACCTCTACGTCATCCGGGTGGGCCCCCACCGCCAGAACATCCACTTTATCCATTATTTCATCCCCTGTGATTTTTTCTTCATTATAGCAATTTATAAAACCGGTTTAAATAAAGGACCCGTCCCTTTTATCCGGCGAGGCCGTGAAGAGGTGTCCTTTCTGCAATTTTTAAGGCTGTTATTACCAATTCACAATGATTGGTTTTGCGCAGCTCCTTTTTTCTAAAAAATTAAATAGAACACGGATTGAACGGATCATACGGATTTACGCGGATTTAAAATAAAGATTTAAAATCCGCGTAAATCAGTGGAAATCCGTAAAATCCGTGTCCTATTCTTATTAGCCTGTACTAGGAAATGGCGCTTAAAGCCGGAGTGTTTCTGGTTCGCCAGGAACGGTAATGAAGATCGGGGAAAATATTGTTTTGCCATTCTAAATGGGCAATAAAGTTCTCGTCAATCCGGCAATATTTAATTTCATGATACAGCCTTAGGAAATTGGCCAGATGCTGCTTGGTTCGTCTCTCCGCATAGGGCACCATGGTTCCGGTGGAAATAATAAAGGCCCAATCGCTGCTTTGAGCCAGGAGCAGTTCCCGTCCGGCCTGATTCAGCGCCCGCAGCAGGTTCCCTTCGGCCTGGGGAAACAAATCCGCCAGTTCCCGCATGCGGTCCGCGGCCATATGCAGGTGCCTGTAGATCCATTGGTTCTTCTCATTCAGCCAGACCTCATTGTAGCCGGAGGAGCCCCAGGTGGAAGGACAGGGACGGGTCACCTGGTTGCACTTATGTTTTTGCAGATAATCGGAAGGAGTAATCATTTCAATGGTGTCCTGGTCATAAGCGATTTTGCGGATTAAGAAATCCAGCCACATGGGCCCCTCGTACCACCAGTGTCCAAAAAGCTCGGCATCATAGGGAGCCACAATCACCGGAGGCCGGTCCATGAGTGAGGCTAAAAACTCTATCTGTTTTTCCCGGTTAAACATAAAATTGCCCGCATGAGTATCCGCTTTATTGCGAGCCCATTCAGGATGGTAGGGTTGTTTGTCGGCCAGGTCTACTTTCCCGGTCACGCGATAATACTTCATGCCCGTATGAATGCGAATTCCGTCCGGGTGGATGTAGTCCTTAATGTATTCGTATTCCCGGTCATAACCAATATCCCGGTAAAATTCACGGTAATCCACATCTCCGGGATACCCTTCCTGGGCGCTCCAAACCTGTTTGGAGCTTTCCAGGTCCCGTCCGAAGGCAGCTACTCCCGAAGGGCAGTAGAGGGGAGCATAAACGCCGTACCTGGGCCGGTGGGCGGCAAACAAAAGGCCGTGACTATCGGTGAAAAAGAACTGCAGGCCAAATTCTTTTAAAATCTCATCCACCCCCTCGGCATACCCGCACTCGGGCAGCCAAATGCCCCGGGGCGAACAACCAAAATGCTGCCGGTGCAGGTTTACGGCAATTTCAATTTGCGCCCGTACCGCCTCCTTATTATGAATCATCAGAGGTAAAAAGCCATGGGTGGCGGCACAGGTAGTAATCTCCAGGCGGTTTAAATCCTGCAGTCTTTTAAAAGCCTGGACCAGATTGCCCTGGTAGTGGTGCACAAAGATTTCATAGGCCCGCTGAAATTTCTGTTTATACATCAGAGCCGCTTGGTGGTAGGGAGAACCATAGGTCTTTCCTTCTTCTTTATGGGCCAGCTCCATTAGTTTTTCCAGATGCCGGATATATCTTTGCTGCAGCAAAGGATCCGTTAACATGGATAAAAGGGGCGGGGAAATAGAAAAAGTCAGGCGGAAGGGCACATTGTCCCGGACCAGTCCCTCAAATACGTCCAGCATGGGAATATAGGTTTCCGTCAGCGCCTCGTAAAACCATTTTTCTTCCAGAAAATGTTCCGTTTCAGGATGTCTTACATAGGGCAGGTGGGCATGCATCACCATTGCCAGGTATCCTTTGGCCAACTGTTCTTCATCCTCTCACTTATTTTTCAAAGCCGGGGGAACCAATACCCAGGGGCACCGCCTCCCGCACCCCTTCGACAATATGTTGTTCCGCCCATTCCGCAGAACTGAAACCGTAAGATACCTTGCCAATGGCCTGGTAAATTCCTTCAATCCACATCCATTGTTCATCCAGCCTGTCGGATACGGATTCTCTGGGGGTGCTCACCCGGTTGGAACGGAGCAGGGGGACAAAACTTCCGTTGGGCAGGATGCGCCCCCATTCAGCGTAAAAACTGCGGTCCGGTTGTCCGATTTCGATGAACCAGTTGTCCGCCCAGGGGTCCAAAGTAAACTCCCGGAAGCTGTGGCTGAAGCCGAAAGCATCTCCTGCCAAACCGGTAACATCAAAAACCCGCAAAGCCGGACGCGAACACCGCCAGCTTTCTTCACCGTAGCGGTGGATAAACGCTTCCTGCTTGGCTGCGGAGACTTCCCAGTAGGCATAAAGCCAGCGGGGGTCCTTGGCACAAAGAACCAGTCGATCCACCCCGTAATGGTGAGGGATATAAGGGTTCTCTGGCTCTATGGTTTTTTCTCGGGAAACCGGAATATCCAAAATCATTTCTTCAGCAAATTCTTCTTCTGGCTTTGGGATTTCCATTTTCCGGGTGGCCTTTTGGCGAACCCTTGGCAGCAGCACCGCTGCCACAAAGCCCAGTATTGCCAGTACCAGCAGCCAGGACAACAGGAACTCCATATGATTTCCCCCTCCTTATGGATATAAAATTTAAAACCAACCAATTTTTTATGATAAATGGGAGAGAATATTTTTAGTGATTTGATTCAGATGACCCTCTTAGTATTGCCCAGGCATTTTGCCTTTATAAGGCTTCGGTCAAAGGATTTCAGAAGGTAGTAAAATATTATCCGGCAGACATTGAAATGAATAAAAAGAAGATGAAAAGGTAAATGAAGGAAAAAAGGGGGTAAAACATGTCTCCATTAAAACAAAGGGCGGGAATCTGGGGAATTGGGGCTGTTTTGGGGGTTTTGGCCCTGCGGGCCCTTTTGGTCTACCTAGTAGGCAAAGGGCTGCTGCCTCTGCTGCCCGGATTGTCCCCCCGATGGGTGGAGGTTATGGACCGGGCGATCCTGCTGGGTTTGACTCTTTTTTTTACACTGAGACTAGGAACTTTAAGGGATCTCGGTTTTCGTTTTGAAAATCTGGGCCGGCAGGTCCTTTACGGCCTGGCGGGAGGCGTGGTCCTTTTCGGTCTGGCAGAGGGAACCCAAAGGGCTCTAGTGGCTTTTTTGGCAGCGGACGCAGGCACCAATCCACTGGTGAAGGCGGCGGCCGGAGCCGGCACTCTTTCTGCCCTGATGGCCCCTTTACTCATTGGCAGCCTTTTGGTGCCTTTGACCGAGGAAGCCTATTACCGGGGCATGGCCTATGCCGCCTTTGCCCGTCAATGGGGCATTCTTCCGGGGGTGCTGGTTAGTGCGCTGTTCTTCGCCCTGGTTCACTTCAGCGGGGTCTGGTTTCTGCAAATTGCCGTAGTAGGAGCGGGTTTGGCCGGACTGTATCAGCTCACGGGTTCTTTACTGCCGGGCATTATCGCCCATGGGTTGGTCAACGGTTCCCGGCTTTTAATGGTCTACTGGGCAAATTTGTCTCCCTGAGTCTGGAACAAGGGTCGAAAAATATGGTAATATCGTAGAAGGATTTCCTTCAATGAGATCTTGAGGTTTCCGGCTAAAACTTTAAATGAATGAAAAAGGGCACCAGCAGAGGAACTAGGGTGGATAAAACCGACCCGTTAATAAAGGCGATCACCGCCATATCCGCATCGGTAGCCTTGGTAATCAGGGGCAGGGTGGTGTCCATGGTGGTGGCGCCTCCCGGAGCCACGGCGGAAAACCGGCCTATATAACGGGCCACCAGGGGTACGGAAAGAAAGGTCAGCAATTCTCTGGCCACATTGGTCATAAAAGCCAGGGCGCCGGTTTCAACATGATAGATCTCCGCAATCAATACGCCCGACAGGCTGTACCAGCCAAATCCGGCTCCAATGGCGGTGGACTCGTTGAAGGGCAGCCCCAAAATCAAGCCGGATACCGCAGCCCCGGCTAAACTGCCCAGGGCTACCAGTACCGGCAGCAGCAGCACTTTCCAGCCCATGGACCAGAGTTTGCCCCAAACCTCCCGCTGGCGGCCCAGATCAATGCCGATGCCAAAAAGCAAAAGATAGAGGGAAGTGGTGGTAATGGGATTTAAATACGGCCCCATCACCTCCGGCAGCAGCCAATAGCCCGCGGCAATGCCGACAGCTACAGCGCCCAAGATCATCCAGGTCACTGAGAATCACCCGTTTCTAAATAGAATAAACCCAACCAAAAATGTTTTCAGCCATAAAAGTTAAACCCCGGAGGAGGGCTTTTGGGCTTGTTCCCTGCTCTTCCGGAGCTGTTGACTCATATAGTTTTCAGCCAGCCGCACCAGGAGAACACTGCCAAGAATACTGCCCAGGGCCAATACCAGCGCCTGCCCGCCCAACCGGTGGAGATTGTTCATCAGTTCTTGGTTAAGGCCTAACTGGGCCCCCATGGCCACCAGCATAATAAAAAGACAGGCTGTGGTAAACCGGCTGACAAATTGAGGTTTACAGGGTAAAATTTTAAAGTGGCCCACCAGTATACCCAGCAGGACGGCCAACAGCACGGTACCCATGCTTCCACCCCCGTTGAAATATTTTGCCATGCTTTATAACTTTAGCACGATTGAAAATCCGTGGTCAATAAGGATTATGAAGATAAGGAGGCCAACCATGTATCCTGTTGCCAGTGAAGAAAACATCAAAGCGTTATTAGAACAATGCCGTACCATCGCCATTGTGGGGCTGTCCGATAAACCTCACCGGGACAGCTTTAAAGTAGCCCAGTATCTCCAGGAACAGGGCTATCGCATTATTCCCGTTCATCCGCGCATCAAGGAAGTGCTGGGAGAGAGAGTCTATCCCACCCTGGCGGAAATTCCGGAACCGGTGGATATGGTCAATGTCTTCCGCAAAAGTGAGGATACCCCGGAGGTGGTGCGGCAGGCTTTGCCCCTTAAACCCAAGGCCATCTGGCTGCAGTTGGGGATTGCCAATGAAGAGGCGGGCCGCCTAGCTGCGGAGTCAGGCATCCCTTATATCCAGGACCGCTGCATTAAAGTGGACCATGCAAGGTTGTTGCAAAATGAAGCGTAAAAACCCCCAGCCTTCTTCCGCTGCTGTGCGCCGGGCCGGCCAGATCTTTTCCCGCCTGGAGGAAGCCTACCCGGATGCAGTCACGGCTTTAAGTTATTCCACGCCCTTTGAACTGCTGGTGGCCGTCATTTTGTCCGCCCAAAGCACCGATCAGCAGGTGAATAAAATTACCGAAAAGCTCTTTAAAAAATATCGCACACCCCAGGAATTTGCCCTTTTGACAGCGGACCAGTTAGCCAATGACATCAAGGGCTGCGGCCTTTTTAGAAATAAAAGCAAGCATTTGGTGGAGACCAGTCGCATTCTGGTTGAACAATACGGCGGCGAGGTTCCCCAGGACCGGGAAAGTTTAATGCTTTTGCCCGGAGTGGGTCGTAAAACGGCCAATGTTGTTTTAGGCGTGGTCTTTGGACAGGCCACCTTTCCGGTGGATACCCATGTTCACCGGTTGGCTCACCGGCTGGGCCTCTCTTCGGGAAAAAGCCCGGAGCAAACCGAGCTGGACCTTTGCGCCTTAATTCCCCCGGAACAGTGGCAAAGGGCCCATCACCAATTGATCTATCACGGCAGACGGGTCTGCGACGCCCGTAAACCAAAGTGTCCGGACTGCTGTGTCAATGATCTTTGCCCTTCGGCAAAGAGATCTGGGGAGGGAAATTCCTAATGCACATCGTTTTAGTAGAGCCCGAAATTCCTGCCAACACAGGGAATATCGCCCGAACCTGTTCCGTAACCGGAGCCAGCCTGCATTTAGTTAAGCCCCTGGGATTTTCAACCGATGACCGCTACCTGAAGCGGGCCGGTCTGGATTACTGGCATCAGCTTGATTTACACTATCACGAGGATTTTTCCGCTTTGAGGCGGCAATACCCCGACGGCCGCTTCTGGTATCTCAGCACCAAGGCCGCCAAGTCCTATCACCAGGTAGAATATCAAGAGGATGATTTTCTGGTTTTTGGTAAGGAGACAGCCGGACTCCCCAAGGCCTTGCTGGCCCAAAACCCGGAGTACTGCCTGCGCATTCCCATGCTGGAGTCCGTACGATCCCTAAATCTTTCCAACTCCGCTGCGGTTGTTTTGTATGAAGCCTTAAGACAACTGGAGTTTCCACAGATGAAATAACGCCTCCGACGGGAGGCGTTATTTCATCTGTGATGTCTATGGGGAAAAGTGCTGTTTCATTTGATTGATGATCTTCTCCTGAGGCCACTCCCGGGCTCTGCCCTGAACCATACCGGCATTGCCGCCGCCTTGGCCCTGCAGAAGGGGCCATAGGAATTCCGCCAGTTGATCTGCCGCAAGGACCCCTTCGGGGCTACAGCCAAATACCACCGCATAGGGACCGTCGCCCCCGGCCAGCAGCGCCGTCCGTTTGGGTTCCCGGCACCAGGCCGCCGCCAAGCCGCGGAGGAAATCCATGTCCGCCTGGGGAAAAAGCTCTACTAGAAAAGAGGTGCCTTGGATGGAAAAGGACTTTTCTTTTAATCCCTGGGCTATGGCCTGGTATTTAAAGGGCAATAACTCTTTATGCTCTTTTTGCAGCTTTTTAAACTCCGCCTCCCGTTTCTGCAGCCGGGTGACAGCCTCTGTTCCAACAGCACCCACGGTCTCTTCCAACTCTTTTAAGGACCTTGCTGTCTGCCACATCCAGTGCACCGTCCTCAGCCCGCAGATAAAATAAAGCCGTGTATGACCCCGGACACTTTCCGTTTTAAGCAGCTTGATGGGTCCTGCTTCTCCGGTAAAGCGCGGGTGTGTGCCGCAGCAGGCATTTTCATCCACGCCGGGGATCACCACCAGCCGCACTTCTTCCTGATTGGGCGGAAGTTTCCGGAGCAACTCCGGTGGAAGCTGCTCCCGGGAGTAAAATTCACTCTGAACAGGTAGATTTTCCAGTACAATCCGATTGGCTTCCGCTTCCGCCTGCTGCATACTTTCCAGGGGCAGCTCTCTTACGGTTAAATCAATGCTGTTGGTTTCCTCTCCCAAATGAAAACCGATGGTCTCCCAGCCATACTGTTGTTCTAAAACCGCGGAGAGAATATGCTGTCCATGGTGCTGCTGCATATGGTCCCGTCTTCTTTCAGCATCCACGGTCATCAATAAACGGGTGCCTTTGGATGGTCCCGCTAACCCGGCAATCCAGTGCACAATCCCCTCGGGCCTTTGTTCCACCTGGACTACTTCATAGGTCCGGCGGGCGCAGACCAGGGTGCCCCGGTCCGCAGGTTGCCCGCCTCCCTCGGGATAAAAGACAGTGTTTTCCGTTAAAACGCCCACTCTGCCCTTTTCCGAGATGATTCCGGTGACATTGGAATTAAATTGTAACAGATAGGGATCTTCATGATACATTTCTTTCAACCAGATACAAACCCCCTCTCTAGCTAACTTACATGCATCTTTCGACAGTAAGGAAAAATCTCCTTTTTTGCACATCCCTTTATTTTAAAAAAGGGCCTAACTTCCGTAGGCCCCTGTTATTTCGTGAATTTTATGAGTATAAAAGGTGGTTAATTCCTCGGCGGCTTCCATGGAAGCCCCCTCACTGAAAATGCGGCAGACCGGTTCCTCCGGGTCCGGCAGGACCAAAGCCCAGCCCTCCGGGTGGTAAACCTTGACTCCGTCCAACAGATCCATTTTCTCTCCCTGTTCTTCGATCAGCCGGCGAATCACCCTGCCCTTGGCTTCCCAGGGCACTTGAACCTCCTTTTTATCCATATAAAAATCGGGAATTTCGGCAATTAACTGCTGCAGGGTTATTCCTTCCCGGGCGCAGTACTCCAAAATTCTTAAAAGGGCGGCCAGGGCGTCAAAATTCATTAGATATTTGGATAACCGTCCATCCTCCCGGGCGTTCTGGGCCAGGATCTTGTCCAGAAAATCCTGCCGGGAAGTCTTGGTGCGCACCACGGTGCCCCGATACCTTCCGGCCAGTTCATCAATGGTTTTGGAAGCGGTTACCGGGACAATCACCGGGCCCGCCTGATCCTTTAAAAGGATCAGGGACAGCAGCGCAGTCAAGCGGTCCTCACCGATCACATTGCCCTGGTCGTCCACCACGATTAACTGATCTCCATTGGGGTCCAGCACCGCTCCGGCGGCAAAACCCTTCCCCTTTACTGAAGAGATCAATTCAGACAAATCGGTGCAGTAGGACTGCCAATCCTGATAACCCGTTCTCTTCTGCTGGTTCTCTAAATTTTCTGTTTCGATGCCCAGGGCTTCCATGGTTCTGGCCACAAAGGGATCCAGATTAGCCGGGTTATAGAGCATTTTCAAACGGGGACGGGCGCCCCGGAGGGCTTCAACATTGATATCTTCGATCAAATGGGAGATGTAGGCCTCCGCCACTCCCTTCACCCTGGTAACAGGCACAATCTGCCGGGCCTCCACCCGTCTGGCGTCCTCCCGGTCCAGGGTGCTTTCAATCTTGCGCTCCTGATCCCGGGAAATATTACCCCCCTGCCCATTGGTAAAGAGTAGATTGATTTTATCCCGGTGACGGGAAGACAGCCGGACATGAATTCCTCCCTGACAGTTAAAAGCCTTTACGGCAAAGCGGTGCATGGGGGTAATGCCGCTGCCGAAATCCAGAACTTCCGCCCCGGCGGACTGCAGACCGCAGGCCAGGGCTTCTTTAATCATCCCGGAGGCGGCAAAACTGTCACAGGAAATCCCAATTTTAGACCCCAGGCCCAGGCTGGCCCCGCAGGCCGCTCCAATCTTAGAGGCAAAGTCCGGCGTAATGTCCAGGTTGGTCAGTCCCGTAATTCCCTCAATGCCAAATAAATTCTTGGCCTTGGCGGTACCCCATACCATACTGCTTTCTACGGTGGCGCCAATGCCTACCACTTTTCCGGGCCACAGCTTTACATCCGGTTTTAGCAACGCCCTTTCCCGGATGGTGGAATCGCTGCCCACCACAGAGCCCTCGTAGATGGACACATTGGCGTGGATTTTTACCCGGCTGCCAATCACCGCCCCCCGGACGGCGGACCGGGAACCGGTATACACATTATCCCACAAAACACTGCGCTTGACGGTGGTCTGATCCTGGATGAGGCAGCCTTTTCCGATAACGGAATAGGCATCCAGCAGCACCTCCGCTCCAATTTGGCAGTTATCGCCAATCAAGACCGGACCATTAATTTTTGCCCTTTCGTCGATCAGGGTGTTTTCGCCAACCCAAATGCCCGGCGCGGCCTGGGTGCCGGGTATCCTTACATCCACCCGGCCCGTTAGGCAGTCCTGGTGCGCCTGGACATACTGCTGCAAATTGCCGATGTCGCACCAATATCCCGACAGGCTGACGCCAAAAAGAGGCTGTTTATCCCTTAACAAAAGGGGAAACAAATCCTTGCTGAAATCAAATTTTTTACCCGGCTCAAAGTAATTCAGGACCTCCGGTTCCAGGATATAAATACCTGTATTGACGGTATCGCTGAATACTTCTCCCCAACCTGGCTTTTCCAAAAACTGTGTGATCCGTCCTTCCCGGTCGGTGATGACCACGCCGAACTCCAGGGGACAATCCACCGGGGTTAAGACCAGGGTGGCCATGGCTCCCTTTTGCCGGTGAAATTCCATAGCCCGGGTCAAATTCAGATCGGTCAAGGCGTCACCGCTGATGACCACAAAGGTTTCATCTAAAAAGTCCTGGGCGTTCTTCACACTGCCGGCAGTGCCTAAGGGAACCTCCTCCAGGTAATAACGCATATGAACATCGAATTCCGATCCGTTCCCGAAGTAATCCCGGATATGCTCCGGAAGATACTGCAAAGTAACGCCGATGTCGGTAATCTGGTGCTTCTTCAACAAATGCACAATATGTTCCATCATGGGCCTGTTTACCACCGGCATCATGGGTTTGGGCAGCCCGCAGGTCAGAGGCCGCAGCCGGGTGCCTTCTCCCCCTGCCATGATAATTGCCTTCACGTCCATCACTCCTCCACGGCTGGTTCTTCTTTTAGTATGAACTTTTTCCGGGAGTTCTATCGCTCATCGATCCCCACGGATTTTACCTTGGTTCATTTCAATGGCTTACCTTGCCCAGCAAACACGGGTCCTGCCTTCTCTGCCAGACTGCATTCCGATTGGCTTCAATGACTTCCCGGTAAACCTTTCTGGTTTCGTCGGCGATACGGCTCCAATTGTATCTTGTGACCACCTCTTCCGAGGCTCTTTCCTTCATTGCCCGGGCTGCCGCAGGGTCCATTAAGCAGTGCAGAATACAGTCCGCCAGGGAATTGGGATTTCCGGTATAGGCCTTCATTCCGTTTACCCCGTGATGAACAATCTCCCCCAAGCCCCCGTTATCGGAAACAACTACCGGGGTTCCCGCGGCCATGGCCTCCAGGGCCACAATGCCGAAGGGTTCGTATAAGCTGGGGAAAACCGCCACGTCCGCATACCGGTATAAATCGTTGCGGGCAGTGTCATTGACATATCCGGTAAAATAAACATTATTGCTGATGCCCAGCCGTCCGGCCTGCTGCCTTAATTCCCCCTCAAAGGGTCCCTTGCCGGCCACCACCAACTTGGTGTTGGGGTGGTAGCGCAGAATCTTGGGTACCGCCTCCAATAAAACCTGTACCCCCTTTTCCGGCACCAGGCGGCCAACGTAATAAACAATTTTTTCACCGGGCGCAGCGTAATTTTCCCGGCGAATGTTCTTTGTCCCTTTGGGTTTAAAATTCTCCGGATCAACCCCGTTGGGAATAATGCGGATTTTGTCTTCGGGCAGTTGGAAAACATGCCGCAGTTCCCCGTACATATAGTTGCTGCAGCAAATCACCCGCCAGGATTCATAGGTTAACCACCATTCAATATCGCTGATATGCCGCTGTACATCATTGTGCAGCCCGTTATGCCGGCCCCACTCGGTGGCATGAATGGTGGAAATTAAGGGCAGTTGATAGGCATGTTTGCATACCTTGGCGGCATAAGTGGCCAGCCAGTCATGGGCATGGACCACATCCACCGGAGTCATTTTTTCAATCACCGTGATGGCTCGCTCGATCATAGCCATGTTCAACTGCATTACCCAGGTTACAAAATCCGTTGAGGACACCCGGAAAGGGTGAACCCGGTGAATATGCACTCCCTGCACCTTCTCGTATTCCGGCAGGTCCGGGTTGCCCCGGGTAATCACATGCAGTTCGTCCCCCTGTTTGGCCATGGCGGCGGTAAGATCATAGACATGTTGAGCCAATCCCCCCACACTCAAGGGGGGATACTCCCAAGAAAAAACAAGTACCTTCAATTCACGCACCCTCCAAACGCAACTTTTCCATCGCCAAGCTAGTATTTACCATTTTTAGCTTCAATATTACTGAAAAAGAACCGGATATCATTTATAAAATGAGATCCGGTTTACCGCTCCCGATTTAAAGGCGAATAAAGATTCCCTCGCCAGGAATACTAGAAAAAATTGAACGGAGGGCTACTAATGCTGAAAAAAGATTCTCTCCCATCCGAAAACCAAGAAACTGTGGAACAAAATACCGGTATGGAGGAGCAGGAAAAAAGAAAGACTCCTAAAATTTTAGTCATGTCCTACGATGATATCCGGTGATTGAATTATCAAGATTAAAAGGACAACCCATTGATTATATCCGTTCGGTTTTAAAATTCAAACTCCGGCAGGGGCTGCTGCAAAAAGAACACAGAATGGTTCGTTTTGCAGCAGCCCTTCTTTTGTAAAAAAATAATAGAACACGGATTTTACGGATTTCCACTGATTTTCACGAATTTTTTAATCTTTATTTAAAATCTACGCAAATTTGTCATCCATTAAATCCATGTTCTATTCTTAATTAAATACAAAAAAAGATCCCTACCGGGGTGCAAAGTGACCCGGCAGGGATCTTTTTATCTTTTTAATGGCCGTTGATAGTCCCGTCGTGAACCTGGAAGCTCCAGTTGATCCCGTTGTTGTTGTCCCAATTTTGGGCGCTGTCACGGAAGCACAGGTTGAACTGGGTATGGGTATCCGGCATTTCCAGCACTTTCACAAAGCCAAATCCTGTCTTGGCCATCCGGGCGTCCTTAACTGCTCTCCAATTTTGGGCATCCCCAAAGCCGCAGTGCAGATACACCTGATCCGCTCCGCTTTGGGCCAGAAGACCGTTATAAAAGACCACCACTTCCTCGCCGGCGGTAATGGGTGTGGGGTCCACCACCACCCCGCCCGGAAATTGGGCGTCGTGCATGTCTTTTAAACGGTAAGCACCCATGGTGTGTTCACCGAAATTGGTTCTGTTAGACATAAATTTTCCTCCCTCATTAGTCCATACTTTCAATCTTAGTATCTGAAGATGATTCGTTCTTTATTGGAGGAAAATATTTTTGCTTTGGGGAGTTTCATCCAAAAAAATGATGTAAATGGGAATTCTACGCCTATTCATCCCCTATAAAATTTCATGAATGTTGTTTAAAATACGCTCGAAACTGTAGAAGTAAAAAGTTGAAAATGAAATAGCACAGAAAAATAAATTTCAATTCAAGCAATCAAGAAAACAAGAAAGGATCGTCCTGTGTGTGTCAATATAGAATGGCCCCGGTGGTCGGTTGACTACCGGGGCATCATCGGGACATAAAAATAACCTACTTGGCGTATGCCTCACCTGTTATTTGTTCGTATTCTTCTGCTGTTAACTTGTTGGCGATTACAAACGTTTTGACATTATCCTGGGTGTAAATACCCATATCATAGTATCGTTTAACAAATTTATACATCTCTCGCACCTCCTACAGTTTGCAGTAACATTAATGCATTAAACTCATCTTGCCGGTTTAAAGCAGCTAATATTTTAACCTGATTTAGTAGCATTTCGGCTTGGATAACATCTTGGTCGGGTATTTCTGGTTCAGATGGCGGGTGCGTCTTTAACCACTCTTGATATGGTATAAATTCGTCTTTTATATCATCATAATAATCATTAATTTGAGGTAATTCGATATAATTATTTGCTTCTAAATTTTTTATATTGTGATTTTGATCTAGAAACTCTTTTGGTAATGGCAAACCCTCTTTTGCTCCACCTATCAGATTTACAAAATTATTTATCACTTGGATATAAGTTGACATAATTCTTCATCTCCTACCACTCTATTATTACAATCCCCGGCCCACCACTGCCACCACCACCACCAAAACCAGCAGCTCCACCAACTCCACCGGCACCAAAAATACTACTTTCACCGGGTGAACCAGGTTTACCCGGTTCACCACAGTTACCACCATTATGAATAGT
The DNA here is from genome assembly GCF_000215085.1 of Desulforamulus ruminis DSM 2154. Lineage (NCBI taxonomy): Bacteria > Bacillati > Bacillota > Clostridia > Eubacteriales > Peptococcaceae > Desulforamulus > Desulforamulus ruminis. The sequence goes on along the minus strand of NC_015589.1, from coordinate 1,348,712 downwards.
AGCACCGCCAGGGCCACCGCCAGCACCACCGCTACTATTACTGCCAGAACCACCGCCGCCACCGCCACCACCAGGAGATACTATTAACTTATCCAAATTTGATTTAAAAGAGGTTCCCGTCCCTTTAATCAACGTTTGCAAAGTTCCACTTTGAGTACCGTATATAGTAGTATTGCCATAACCTACTGTTATAGTTAATACTTCGCCAGGGACTACTGTATATTGTTTATTAATTACATATGCCCCACCGGCCCCACCGGCACCACCACCACTAGCATAACCACTAGGCCCACTGCCACCACCGGCACCACCACCACACCAACCAGAACCACCAGAACCACCACCGCCAAAAGGCCCACCACCGCCTCCACCGCCACAACCATAACCGCTGGCGGCACCGCCACCACCACCACCACGGTCGAAACCAGGAGTATTTGAGCCAGCAAACCCATTAGCGCCGGCGGCACAAGCGGTAACAAATATACTAGTTACACCTGATGGTACTGTAAAATTTCCATTTGATGTAAAATGTTTGCAGCCATGCGCATCGTTTAATTGATTTAAAATTATTGATCTAGTTTCGCTATGTTTTGCATTCATATTTATGTTTATACTATCCCTTGCACTAGTAACATCCGCAGGGGTTGCCCTGCTGCTTATTGCCGTGTCCAATCTATCCAAATTTCCAGCCCTTATCGGTGTCCAATAGGATGTAAACATATTGACTGCATACTTAATCAAGCTAAATAATGTCGTACCACCACTGTTGGCTGCGTCTGTTGATGCGCCTAATTTTGTGTTGACTGTGTTGATGTTTGTATTAGCTGCATCCACAGTTGTTTGACTTGCACGACTGCTTACTGTGGTGTCCACTTTGCTATTCACACTGTCTAGGGTGGCTTTATCCGCTAAATTAATTTGGTTTACCATTTATATCACCTCATATACAATTGCGATGGTTTTGCTTCCGTTAACCGTGACCGGCTTAAAGCCGTATTGATACCTCACACTACCATCGGTCATAATATGCGGCATCTCGGCAGCTGTATGGGCCATTATGCTGCCGGCTTGGGCTTCGGTTTTGTCGTTGAGAGCCTTTAGTTGGACGTCTATAATATCGGCGTTGGCATTAAAGTCTTCCACGTTATAAAAATCTTCCTGGCCCGGTTTTCTAAGATTATAATTTGCTGTTTTATCAATCATTAGCTAACCACCTCGTTTCTTAATTGGTCATGGGTATAGGCTTGTAATTGTTCATGAGTATAGGGTGCCAGGGTCAGGTGCTGGTTGTACCTGAGGCTGAGATCAATTACCAGATTCGCCGGCACCACCCTATTTAGCAGCTCACCCACTTCACTAAATTTACCCTTAACCGTCAGTTCCACCCGGACAATCAGGGTGTATTGATCGTTTTTCAATTCCATGGTGTAGCCATCCGCCCCACACAGGGTTTTCAACTGGTGCGCCAGGGTTCCGTAAGTATAGGGGATTTGTTCGTTTAAGCGGGCTAGAATTCGAAACCGCCGCACTTCCAGTGTATCCGCTCCTTTGGGAACAATCTTTAAGATGCTTTCCCATCTCTGAACGCCGTTTTCGGTAGCATCATGGACAAACTGGTCATCCATGGCCTTTGCCAGCGCATCCCATAAAGCAATGCATTCGGGGTTTTCCGCCTCGGCCAGCGCTTTAAACTGCCAGACCTCTTTTAAGATATTGGGCAGGTAGTTTAACAGGTTAATTTCTCTAGACAATCAACTCACCCCTTACGGGTATGCTGTCTGCCTTTAAAATCAGGTTTTCTTCCAGGTCGTTGATGCGGGTCCGGGCAATATCCAGGATACCGGCTAAACCGAGCAGCCGGGTTTCCAATTGGCTGATTCTGACTACCAGGTTGTTGTTATCCGCCCAGGTTTTGGCCAGTTCTAAAAAGTAATCGTCTATGACCGCCTCGGCGTAGGGTTGAACATCCTCCCAGGACCAGCCCTGGTTGCAGGTAATCTGCGTTTGGATCTTAACCGCTTCCGCTGCTGCACCAACCACCGTTACCTTATGTCCAATGGGTACAATGCCATAACCCTGCCCCTGATTGGGCAGCGGGTCAATGACGGCCTGCACGGTATCAATTAGCTCCTGGCTTGGCTGTTGATAGGCGGAAGTGATCAGCACCAGTTTAACGGTGCCGCCGCCGTCCCAAACCGGGTAGACTTTTACCCCGCCAATACCGGCGATGGCGTTCACCTTTTCCTTATAGTCTGTAATGTTGCCGCCAAAAGCCTGGGACATGAGGCTGTTATAATATCTAGCCCGTAAATGCTCGGTCTCTTCTTCATCTTCTCCCGGGATTAGCAGCTCCGTCAGTTCGGCACGGCTTAATCCGTCAATATAGTCAATGGGTATCAGCGTGCCGAAATGCCGGTTCCCTTCACTGCCGGTGCTTTCACATTGCACTTTATATTCACCGTCGGTGATTTTTTCTGTGGCGGTATAGTTCAGATGGTCCATGCTGAATCTTGACCCGATGGGCACGTCGATATTAAATTCCGCCTTTAATATGGCTTTGGTTGCAGCGCTGGGTATGATTCCCCGCTCCGCTGCCCGTTTAATTAAATATTGCCGGCCCGCTGTATCGGCAAAGGTTTCATTTAGGATTACATCCAGTTCAATATACATTTGCGTCAATTCTGCCGCTGCAGGGGCTAAGGCATCGTAAAGGATGCTGCCCTCACGTTTATCCACATTGCCGGGCACCCTACCCAGCATTCTTTGCAAAATGCTTTCATAGGTCATGCTTTCATACATTACATTCTCACCACCTTTTCCGCTTCCACATCCCCAAACAGCGTATGAACCGTAAAGGTAACCCGTACGGTTCCTCTGTCAACCGCAAAAGAAAAAGCATCCACACTTTGGATGCGATCATCCTGGGTTAATGCTTCACTGATTCGTCTTTTTAATTCCGGGTAAATATAGGCCGGGGCTTCACCAAATAAATCGGTTATTTCAATGCCGTAGCGCCAGGAGTAGATTAAATACTCGTAGCGTTCGGTGTTTAAGATCTTATAGATAGCTTGTTTCATGGCTTCCAGTCCGTCGGTAAACCCGGCAATGGTCTGGTTCTGGATATTGAACCGGTACGTTCTGGTTGGTTGTTCCAGGATTTTAAAGTCCTGCCTTAAATCATCTGCAATCTTTGGAATCATCTCATCACCAGCCGATCCAGTACAATGTATTTCTGCCCACCGGGCAACTGCAGCAAAATGACTTCTTCCCCTGTTTTCAGCCCGTTGTGTACGGTATATTTCTTTCTGCCCCGATAGGCGTGCCGGTGTGTGCTGTCAAAAGACGCTACCCCCGCGTCCGGGTGACTGTGAGAGGTTTTGAGGTCATCGTCCGCTTCAGTGAAATGTTCTACGGTCATTTCCACCGTGTAGTCCCTGACATTATCCGTCAACAGCAAATGGGCCGCTTCCAGAGTCAGCTTCTGCTCAACATTAATTTTTAACGGCGTTACTCCAACCACTGTCCCAAAGACAACACCCGTTGGTTTTGTTTCGTTGACTGCCTCAACGGCCGCTTTTTTCATGAGCTCTACGATGCTAGGCAATAAAATCCCCTCCCCTTAGGGTCAAATCCATCCGGTGTTCATTTTCGTAAAAAACGTGCTTTACCTTTTCTACCAGCATGTAGTTTTGAACCAATTGATCCCCAAGATTTAAAATGATGCCGACACCGGTTCCTCCTCTAACCCGCGCATCTCCCAAAGCGTTGGCAATGCTCAGGGTTCTGGTTTTACGGTTATATAACTCCAGTAAGGCATTGGCTTTAGCCTTGGCGTTGGTGGTCTCCCGGATATTTTCAAAGTACTGCAGCATTCCCCAGCGATTTATATTTTCTCCGTGCTCGGCAATATAAATATCCCGCCTACCGGTTTGCCCATTATCATAAGAAAGCTTAATCCTGTTGTAAGTCTCGCCGTCAATGGAGGATTGGTAGCTGAAATTTTCACCGGTTTCTTGATCGATTAAAAGATCAAGCTTCATGGATTCCATATTTTTTAAAGTCAATTTGCCAAAGTCGTCATACAGCACGTAGATTTTCTTTTTGTTTTGCAGGGTTAAGTCCAGGGCGTTTTGGATGATGTCAAAAAGGGTTTTATTCTCTTCAATTCTGTTAACAATGGTGTACCCGGTATCTTCAATGGTTCCCACCTGCAGCCTAAAGTCGGCGGCCAATCTCTTGATCAGACCGCTGGCCGTATCGGTATACTGGTAGGTGTCTTTGTTCTTCAAATATCTTAGCTGATCATAGGCCGTGACCTGGATGGTATTGCTTTTATCCCGCTTCTTGGCAAATACAAACCCTTGGAAAATATCGGCCCCATTCACCCTCAGCCGGACTAGATTTCCCTCTTGAAAATCGATGAGTCCTTCTTTCAGTACCGTAAAGGTAAGTTTCCCCGGCATGCCTTTTCTTGCTGTCTCCCAGTTGATGCCTTCTTCTATGAGCGGGGCGTATTCTATATTGCCATTTTGGATGGTTAGCCCTACATTAGCCAAGCTCGACCACCTGCCCCGGATAAATCAGGTTTGGATTGCTGATTTGGTTTAGTTTAGCGATTTCCACATATTTCCCGCCATCCCCAAGCTCTTTTTTACAAATCGCCCACAGGGTGTCTCCGGATTGAACGGTGTAGGTTTTGGCCGGTTCTTTCCGGCTTTCCCTGGTGTTTTCGGTTGTCACCAGCACTTCTCCACCGTCTGTTTCCGTGAAGGTGGCAATCTTCGGGGTAAATTTTTTATACTCTTTCAGTTCAATGCCTACGAGCAAATCCAGGCCGTTTTGAGCGTCCTCAATCATGCTGTAGCTTTCCAATGATACCAGCAGGCTGATGTCATCCATAAAGAGGGCTTTACCGCCAGGCGTTAACCGGGAAACGGTAAAGGAAAAATATTGTTTTTTGTTTTTTAATTCCCAGAGCTTATTTAAAAAGAGATTGGCCGATTGAAGTTTTGCCCCAAAGGGGTATTGCACCCGGGGTATAATGGCTTCAAAGCTAATCTCCTTCAGACCGGGTAGCTTAAGAATGTTAATTTCGCCGTCATTGATCAGGTTCATGGTTTTATTTTGGCTGGGTGTCTTTATTTGCAGTTTAGAGGGGGTAATGGGCAGTTGCATATTATCCAGGTAAAAGGAATACATTAGCTATGCACCCCCTCAGCCGCAATTTCCATGGTTTCCTGCACCTTTTCGGTCAAATAGGTAACCACGCCGTCCATATCCATGGAACTGTTAATGGTATTGTTATTGACCATATCTACCTTGATTTCCGCTGTGGTAAAGCGGTTGATGACTTCTTGCTCCGCCAGGTCGCGCATGTATTTTAGGTCTTCTTCGCCCACTTCCATGGAATTCTTCATGGCCGCGGTGTTGACGGCAGTAGCGGCTATATTTTCCGGTAAATTGTCATTGTTTAGCCCCCCGCCACCTGTAATGGCATCTAAATTAAACCTATCCGACATGCCCTTCCCCCAATCATAGCCGGCGCTAAAATCATCCACAACAGACCTCATTTCCATACGCGGGACGGTCTTATAGCCCTCCGGCATCTCGCCAATCCAGCTCTTCATTTTTCCCTGCAGGGAGGTGATTGATCCGGCCAGGTTGGATCCAAATACTTTGTCCATAGCCTCGGCGATTTTACTTAAAAGCGTCAACACATTGTTGGCTAAATTAAAAAATAACCTTTGAACGCTGTAGACCGGTTCGGTAAAAACATTGGCAAAGAACTCAATAAAAGCAGCCCATCCATTCCAGATATAGGCAATTATATTGTAAAGAATGGAGCCTAAAGCTGCAAATACTCCAGCAATAATGCCTGTTGCGGAAATACTTGTGCCGGCAAATTGATTTACTGCCGCAACCACGGCATAAAGAATGGCCACCAAGGCGATAATCCCCAGTATAATCCAGGTAATTGGGCAGGCCAGCAACGCGGCATTTAATCCGTATTGTTCTACCATGGCCAAAAAAGTTGCTCCCGCCTCCATTTTAAGGGCCGCTTCATGGGCCTTTGACGCCAAGGTTGCAATGCCCTTCATAAAGGCCTGTCCCGCCAGTATTCCGTTGGTAATCTGAGCAACCAGATTATATGCCGCTACCGCCCCAACAACTCCCCATATAACCGGTTCAATGATTTGCCAGTGATCCGCAGCAAAACCTGCCGCTGCACCTGCTATTTCAGAAAAGGGCTTGGATACATTGATTCCAGCTATTTTTTCTAAAAACCCGGCTATATTTTGTACATTGGACCTTAACTCACCTGCCATATCTACTATTGTGTTTATTTGTCCGGCAAAAACAGCCAGTTCCGCATTGTTGGCCAAGGCCTCTTTCATCTGCGTATCCAATGCAGTTGCCGCTGGTTCCATCGTTGGCAGGGAATGACTCATAAAAGGACTTGCCCCTGTTTGAAGCATCGGGTGGGAGGAGTTTATAGCCCTCTTCATGCCTGCCATTGCCCCAAGGACGGTTCCCGCTTGCGCAAATTTCTGCAGTAAACTCTCTGCGGCGTTTCTACCATTTTGAATCTCTTCGTTTAGCAGTCTTTGGGCTTCCTTTGCTTGTCCGATCCCATCTCCCAGCTCATTAAATGCCGCTGTTGTTCCGGTCACATCCACTCTCACTCTTTGGATATTATCGGAATCCATCGCCGTGCGCACGACGGATTGCAGCGACTCAAAGCAGCGTATAGTCTTATTTACGGATTGGTTCACCGCTCTCAGCATCTGTGACATGCCGGCTGTCATTTGCATGGCCGTTCTCATTGTAGCCATTTTTTCACCACCTTTATAGAAGAAAGGGGATGTTAAAAAGCATCCCCTTATCGCTTCCTTGTTCTTCCGGCTTTTTCCGCCTCTTTCTTTTCTTTTTCGGTTTTGATTTGCACGGCTGCAATAATAAAGGCTTTTTCCTGTCTGTCCAAAGCCAGATATTGACTTGGCAGCAGGCGCAACTTATGAAGGCAATAGTAGGCCATATTGGCTTCATAATCGCCCTCCTGGATTAGTTTTTTGCTTCATCCACCATCTCTTCCATGGTAACTTCAAAACCGTTGATCTCCTGGATTTTAGTTAGATAATCGGCGTATTCACCGGGTTTAAGCATGGCTTTTAAAAGGGTATCCGCCCCCATGACACCGTAGCTGTTCTGCAATTCCGCGTCATTTAAATTTGGAAACACTGTGCATTGGGCCGCCAGCCTGCCAAGGTATTGGTTATAGTCGGTTTCCGGGGTATAGATGTTTCTTTTGCCCGGCACCGGAACTTTTCGGGTGCAGGCTTTTCGGATGGCTTCGTCTTCCTCTGAGGTAATACTGCAGATTTCCCATTCGATGGGCTTTTTATTTTCATCCAGAAATCTTTGGGAGGCAATATATTTCATGTTGCCGGACTGGACGGCATTTTGCCTTAAGAAAGCGCTTAATTTACTCATTGCAATCCCCTTTACCTTTTATTTCATACCTGCAATCATTTTAAATTTTTCAGGCATTTCCCAATCTTCAAAGGTGAAATCCATGGTTTCATCCAGATACTCCGCATCGGCGTCAAACTTGGTGAGTATACCCCCATTGGCATTGCAGTCTTTTAGGATAATGGTCTGCCTGCCCACACTGGAAGTGGGGTCTTCATTGGTTACCTGAATATCAAAATAAAAATCTTCTCCGGTGTTTTTATACCGGTATAAAAGCTCCCGGAAAATAGCGGTATTGTAATGAAAGGTTGCGGACCCGGTTCCCTTCCAGCCGGTGGTTTTATTGCCTTTGCCGGTTTTACCCAAAATAGGTACTTCGCTCTTGGTTTTTTCAATGCTGGCCTCCAGATTGATGGCCTGCATAAAATTGTATCTGTTGCCTTCGATGGTCACAAAGCATTCCGCCAGCGATGCGCTGACCGAGTCTTTGGCGTGCATCATTTGCATGTGTAACCCTCCTTTGTTATTGGACAACCACGGTCATATAAAGTTTGGTCATGGCATTGACCGGTGTTACGGTATTGGTAACCACCACGGATTTTTTATCATTCCCCTTCTCAACAAGGATGTCTTCAGGGACAAAATCCTCAATGGCCTGAATCCTTTCCAGTTCCTTATGGTAGCTAACCACATCATTCCAAAAAGAAATTCTTCCGGCCTGATTATTGGGTACGTTGCCAAGGTACTTTGTGTTGAACAATACCGCAATGTCATTGGCAATTTGGTCCAGCACCCGCACGGTTTGATTGCTGCTGAAGTCGTTGTTTTTATCCGGGGTAACGGATATAAAGGTATTAATATCTTCCAGCACCCGGATCTTGTCGCCCACTTTGTGCAGCATAAATTTGCCGGTCTTGATGCCTGCCTCCAGCTCACTTTGTTTGTAATTCACATCCACCGCAAATTCCCCGTCATATACCTTGTTGGTATTGCTCTTGTTGACTTCGCATCCTGCGGCAATGCCGGTCACCCAGTAAACCAAAGAGGCCGGGTTGGCATGGTCCGTCACTTTGTTCTGCAGGCTGATCACGCCTTCATCATCAGCCGCCCCTCGATAAACAACGGTCTGGAACTTTACGCCCACTTCATCCCGCATGCGCTTAGTAAACTGCTGATAGAGATTTATCACGGTAGCAGTTGTAGATAAGCAGCCAAGGGTGTTAAAAGTATAAGATTCGATTTTATCCAGAAAAGTCTGGTATTCTGCGCCGGTTACCTCAGCGGCATTGCTGCCCCCGGTCAGCGGTGTTGCCGCCGTTGGCGCCAGTTCTGCCGAATCATTCCAAAGCACAAAATCATTGTCCACTAACTCCGTGACAGCCGCAACGGTCTGAACCTCAACCTGGGTTGTATCCAGCATGGTAATGACATCGTATTGGGAGGGGTCATCCACATTGGTCTGAATAATGATTTTAAGGTCATTGCCCCGGGTGCCGCTGTACTTGGCGGTAGCGTAAACGCAGGATGCCTTTTCCCCGGAGTTCAGCCGGTAAAAGTGGCCGGTACGAATATTTTTAAATAAATCCCGCAAACCTTTTAGCTTGTCGCTGCTATAATCATAGCCAAAAATTTTTAGGGATTCCTTTTGAAAATCCCCTGCTTCCACGGTGAATATCTCACCATCAACCCCCCAGTCCAGTTCCAGGGCCATTGCCGCGTAACCCCTGTCGCTCAGCGTTGCCGACGCTCTGGAAGCGCTGACGAAGTTGATATAGGTTCCGGGTAATACTTTGTTTTGGGTTAGGAAAGTCCCGCCACCTAGTGCCATAGTTAGTTCACCTTACCTTCCATAAATTTTTTTAACAATGCATCCACTTGCTCCAAGCTGTAGAGAGTGTCATCCTCCAACAGTACACGAACTAAATCCTTTCTGTCGGTGTACTTCTGGCAGAGCAATATTTGTTTCTTGGTAAACGTCTTTTTTTCCAGCTCTTTGTTGGCAGTCATTTTTAGATCTATCATCAAATCACCCTTTCACCGTACCATGGATTGTTAATTCTCCCATTGTTTCATCCGGTTCCATTTGTTTCAGAACAAACAGGTTGTACTCCACATAGAAATGCAATATTCCGTCAAGCACCTGATGGTGCATTTTGGTTCCGGCCAGCAGATGGCCATCCGTCGTGATGTATGCCAGCACTTCCTTTAAGCTGTCGGCTACATCATTGATTTCCCTTTGCTTGTCCGGTCCTTGAGGGTAATAATGAATGTCAAAGGGATGCTTTTTAAAATATCTCCTTCCGATAACCGGTTGTTGGCTAGGGCTTAAAACAGCAATAAAAAAACAAGGCGCTGTCACTCCTTGTTCCTCCGTATCGCTGTAAATGGTAAATTCATCACCAAATGCCTGGCCTAGTTTGAACCCAATGGCATCTACAATTTTATTGAGCATAAAACCTCCCCCTGCCGTATCTTACTACCATGACCTCCTTAAACTGCAAAAATTCTTCTCGCTCTACCTGATACCAGCGGTCTCTATCACCTCCTTTCATTTGAAAAACAAAAAGATTATTTATTCACCGCCGAGTTGCCTTACTTGTTCATTTGAAGTAAAAAACCGCCACTGGGGCGGTTGATATTTTTACTAATATCATTTTATCTTATTGCTGCTCAAAAACCAGGACATTAAAAGGACATGAGGTGAATTCCTTTTCCTTTTTCGCATTTCTTTGGATAGACTATTTAACCTTTTTCAAACTCTCCGTGCGATTGTCCAGCATGCCAATATCTTTAGCAAATTCGTTTAATGTCATCTTGATAAACCGAATGTCTGCTTTAATTTCCTCTTGTCCTTGTTCCAGTTTCGCTTGACTTTGGTTCAAACCAGAGATATCGGCTCTGATTTCTTCTTGACTCTGTTTCAAACCAGAGATATCGACTCTGATTTCTTCTTGACTCTGTTTCAAACCAGAGATATCGACTCTGATTTCTTCTTGACTCTGTTTCAAACCAGAGATATCGACTCTGATTTCTTCTTGACTCTGTTTTAATCCAGAAATATCGGTTTTAATTTCCTCTTGCCCTTGTTTTAAGCCAGAGACGTCAGCTTGCATTTGAGTTAGGATCTGTAAAATCTTTTCTTCATTGTTCATGGGTAATTCCTTTCATCGAAGAGATAACCATTTGATACCCAAATAATACCATGAACAAAAAATGATGTAAATGACAATCCTTGTTGGATTCGTTCCATATAAAAGGGAGAACTGCCTCAAATTCTGATAAACCGCTGCCGTCGGATTAATGAATTGATATATTCGTCCTCCACCAGAACCAAGCCACCGGCTTCGCACAGCAAGCGATACTCATTGTACCAATTATCCCGCCACGCTCCCATAAACAGGAACGGAAGCCAAAGGGCACTCATTAGCCCAAAACGCGGCTTGCTCCAGTCCACAAGAATAAACTGCCCTTCCGGTTTTAAGACACGGGCAGTCTCCAGAATCGCACCCCGCCTCACGGCGGGCGGTGTTTCATGCAGGGCCAGGGAAGTGATCACCGCATCAAAGTATTGATCCTCAAAAATAAGCTCATCCATGGAACAATTGATAAACTGAAAAGTGCACGGGACTTCCTGGGTCTTGACCCGGGCATAACTCAGTTGATCTTCCGCTATATCAACGCCATAGAACACAGAAGAACGATCTGCCCTTTCAGCAAGGGCAATACTTAAGGATCCCGTCCCGCAACCCAATTCCAGCACCCTAGACCCCGGCGGAAGCTGAAGATCTCCGATGGCTTTTTGATAATAGGTCTGACTCATAAGCATAAGTGAAACCCATCGATCATAAGCAGCCCCACCGATTCTTCCGTTAAACTTCCTTCCCTTTTCCGTCACCATGTCACCCCGCCCCCCGTGATTCTCCATATATCCATAGATGAATAACCTAAACCGTCTCTACTAGATAACTCTTATATAAATCATGCAAAATTAATATTGATAATCATTATCATTACTTTATGCAAGTTTACCATTTTTTAGCTTAGTGGACAATAGGGTTTTACTTTTTATAAATTTTTGTACAAACTCCCGATGCTAAAAATGTACCAACAAAACACAAATTTCGAGAAAAGCAACAAAAAAGCTGAAGTCCGTTAGACTTCAGCATAAAATAAATCAAAACATGCCTATTCTTATCTCACATTTTATCAATAATGGCAGTTGCCATCTCGCTGGTGGTGGTTTTTCCGCCTAAATCAAAGGTCCGGTGTTTTCCTTCCTCCAGAACCTTGATCAAAGCTTCTTCTATCTTTGCAGCAGCCTTGTATTCTTGCAAATGCTTCAGCATCATGACGCCGGATAAAATAATGGCCAGTGGATTGGCCTGATTTAGGCCCGCCAACTGGGGGGCGCTGCCGTGAACCGCTTCGAATACGGCACATTCCAGACCAATGTTGGCCCCGGGCGCAACACCTAGACCTCCTACCAGGCCGGCACAGAGATCCGAGACGATATCGCCATACAGATTGGGCAGCACCAGTACGTCGTACTGCTCCGGTTCCTGCACCAGTTTCATACACATGGCGTCCACAATGATCTCCTCGTAAGTTATCTGGGGATATTCTTCCGCCACCGTCCGGACGCTTTCCAGAAACAGACCGTCCGACAGCTTCATAATATTGGCCTTATGCACTGCCGTCACCTTGCTGCGGCCCTGCTTTTGGGCTATGTCAAAAGCAAAGCGGGCAATGCGCCGGGAGGCCTCCCGGGTGATAATTTTAATGCTTTCAGCGGCGTCCCGGCCCACCCGGTGCTCCACCCCGGCGTACAGGTCCTCGGTGTTTTCCCGCACAATCAATAAATCCGTATCCTGGTAGCGGCTTTTAATTCCGGGCAGATTGCGGGCCGGACGCAGGTTGGCATAGAGGTCCAGTTCCTGCCGCAGGGTGACATTGACGCTGCGGAAACCCTTCCCCACTGGAGTGGTAATAGGTCCCTTGAGAGCCACTTTATTTTTACGGATGGATTCCAAAACGGAATCCGGTAGGGGTTTGCCGTATTTCTCAATGACCGCTTCCCCTGCCTCCACGGTTTCCCAAGTGATGGGAACCCCGGCGGCTTCAATCACCCGTCGGGCGGCCTCGGTAATTTCCGGGCCAATGCCGTCTCCGGGAATCAATGTAATGGTATGGGCCATTGGCTAAACCCCCTGGTCAAAGTTAAAACCACCGTGTTTACGGAAATGGGGAGCCAGTCCGCCGTCGTTTAAAATGGTAATCATTACTTTAGGCAATGGCTTAACGGTAATTTTAATATCCTTGGTTTTGTTAATGATGACGCCGCCGGCCAAGTCAATATCCAGCAGGTCCCCGGCGTCAATCAGGTCGGTATCGCATTCGATGACCGGCAGGCCGGTGTTGATGGCATTCCGGTAAAATATACGGGCAAAGGATTTGGCCAGAACAGCGCCGATATTGGCGTGTTTAATAGCTAAGGGCGCCTGCTCCCTGGAGGAACCGCAGCCGAAATTGCTGCCCGCAACAATGAAGTCCCCGGGGGTTACTTTGCTGTAAAAATCAGGGTCCAGATCTTCCATCACGTGTTTGGCCAGTTCGTTCATGTCCAGGGTTTTAAATTTATATTTCCCTGAAATAATGTAGTCGGTATTCACATCGTTGCCAAATTTATGGCATTTCCCTTGATATTTCATTGGCTTCACCTACTTTACAAATTGTCTGGGGTCGGTTATGACTCCGGTTAGTGCCGATGCAGCCACCGTAGCCGGTGAAGCCAGATAAATCTCGGCATTGCTGTTGCCCATCCGTCCTTTAAAGTTACGGTTGGCCGTTGAAATAACTTTTTCGCCGTCCGAGGGAACCCCGTTATGGGTACCCACACAGGGCCCGCAGCCGGGAGTTACGACGGCCGCTCCGGCCTCTACCAATTTCTGAAGGGTGCCCTCGTTCATGGCGTCCAGATAAATCTTCCGGGAGGCCGGGGCTACAATCAGCCTTACATCAGAATGAATTTTTTTACCTTCCAGGATGGAAGCGGCGATGCGCAGGTCTTCCAAACGGCCGTTAGTACAGGTGCCGATCACCGCCTGCTGCACCGGTGTTCCCAGGACTTCAGAAATGGGAGACACGTTGTCCACCCGGTGGGGTTTGGCTACCTGGGGTTCCAGTTGGGAAACATCGAATTCCAGAACCCGCTGATAACGCGCGTCCGGATCGCTGGCAACCGCCTGGAATTGGCGGTCGGTATGCTGCTTTAGCCACTCAAAGGTTTTGTGGTCCGCTTCCATCAGACCGGCTTTAGCACCCATTTCAATGGCCATGTTGGACACGGTAAAACGGCCTTCCATGGATAAATCAGTGATGGCTTCGCCGGTATATTCCGCGGCCATATAGGTGCAGCCGTCCGCGGTAACCTGCCCCATTAAATAAAGAATCAGATCCTTGGCATAGATTCCTTTGGGCAGGGTCCCGTTGCAAACAAATTTAACTGTTTCCGGAACTTTGAACCACATTTTCCCGGAAATTAACCCTCCGGCCAGGTCTGTTGAACCTACCCCGGTGGAGAAAGCGTTCAGGGCACCGTAGGTGCAGGTATGGCTGTCGGCCCCGATAACCAGGCTCCCGGGTCCTACTTTACCACTTTCAGGAATTAACTGGTGACAAACACCCTCTCCGATGTCATACATCCGGCAGCCTTTGCTTTTGGCAAATTCCCGCATAAGCTTATGCAGGGCGGAGACTCCTTCCAAAGGGCTGGGGGAACTGTGGTCAATCACCAGGGCCACCTTGTCCGGATTAAAGAGTTCCTTACCATCCATATTTTCAAAGGCCCGTATGGCCAGGGGCGAGGTGCCGTCCTGACCCATAACGAAATCAACCTGGGCCACCACAATGTCGCCGGCCGTGCATTCCTGCCCGCTATGGGCAGAGAGTATTTTTTCGATGATGGTCTTCCCCAACTTAATCCCTCTTTCCAAAATGGTCTTCATAGATGTAAACGAGTTCCTTGTCAAATAGGGACCGTTTCAGGGACACGGCCGCGGAACGAATCTTGGGCAGCAGTTCTTCAGCCTCCTCCTTGGCTAAATCAATGCCATATTCGGCAAACTTCATCCGCAGGGAAGCGGTTCCGGAATGCTTGCCAATGACGATCTGGCGTTCCAAGCCTACTTCTTCGGGCTGGAAGGCTTCATAAGTTTTGGGGTTTTTAATGGCGCCATCCGCATGAATACCGGATTCATGGGCAAACATATTGGAGCCCACAATGGCTTTGCTGCAATGCAGTTCCCGGCCGGAGGCCCTGGATACATACTCCGCCACTTCACGAAAGATCTCGGTCTTAAAGCTCAGGTCAATATCATAGAGGTGCTTGAGGGCCATAACTACTTCTTCCAGAGGAGAGTTTCCGGCCCGTTCGCCCAGCCCCATAATGGTCACGCCTACCCAGTTGGCCCCTGCCCGGACACCGGCCAGAGCATTGGCGGTGGCCATGCCGAAATCGTTGTGGGTATGCATTTCAACTTCAAGATCCACCGCTTCTTTTAATGCCTTAATTCGCTCATAGGTAGTGAAGGGTTCCAGAATTCCCACGGTATCGCAATAGCGCAAGCGGTCCGCCCCGGCCTGCTTGGCCGCCTTGGCAAACTCAATTAAAAAGTTCATGTCACTTCTGGAGGCATCCTCGGCGTTAACGGAAATGTACATGCCTTCTTTTTTGGCAAATTCCGTTGCCCGGACCATGTGCTCAACCACCCATTCGCGGCTGGTTTTTAACTTGTGCTTAATGTGAATATCCGAAGTAGAAATGGATATCGCCACGGCATCCACACCACATTTCAGGGAAGCCTCGATATCCTTTAAAACAGGCCGGTTCCAGCCCATGACGCTGGCTTTTAAACCCAACTGGCATATTTGCTTAATGGCTTCCTGTTCGTCCCCACCCATAACAGGAACGCCCGCTTCTATTTGATCGACACCCATTTCATCTAAAAAGCTTGCAATACGAACCTTCTCGCGGTTGGCAAACACGACGCCGGCGGTTTGTTCGCCATCACGCAGGGTTGTATCCACAATCCATATTTTTCTCTTCTCCATAACCGAACCTCCTTGTTCAAATACCTATACTTCTATATGTTATCACATTCTGCTGCTCGATTACATGGATAAACCGCCCTTATACTGTATACTTGATTATAGTCTTAATTTTGTTAATTATCTCTACATATCTCGTTATATCTCAAAATCAATATTGAGCAAATATTGTTCATCATCTTATTTGGACACTTGTTTCTTCGATGTCTTATTATTAAAACAAAATCTTCGTCATATCTTTTTAAAGCCTTTTGACTCATGACATGGAGAAAGAGCTGTTTAAAAACTCAAAGGAGAACATTTCCACTCAATGAGATGGAAATATTCTCCTGATAAAGTCTCAGCTTATTCTCATGGCTATTGGAGCTTTTCTTTGAGCAGCTTGTTCACCAGTTCGGGGTTGGCCTTACCTTTGGTGGCTCGCATCACCTGCCCCACCAGAAAGCCAATGGCCTTTTCCTTGCCCGCCCGGAAATCCTCCACCGATTTGGGATTAGCGGCAATGACCTCGTCCACTACCGCCGCAATGGCTCCCTCATCGGAAATCTGTACCAGACCCTTTTCCTGGACAACGGCCTCGGGGTCCTTGCCGGAGGCAAACATTTCTTCAAAAACGGTTTTGGCAATTTTTCCGCTAATGGTTCCCTTATCGATTAACTTAAGCAGGCTGGCCAATTGGGCCGGCTTAATTTTGCACTGGACGATTTCCATACCCCCGGCATTCAGCAGACGGGACATTTCACCCATCATCCAGTTGCTGACCGCTTTGGGGTTATCGTACTGCTGGATGGTTTGCTCAAAGAAATCGGACATTTCTTTGGTTAAGGTCAGAATGCCGGCATCGTAGACAGGCAGACCAAACTCCTGTACATAACGGGCCCGGCGCTGGTCCGGCAGCTCCGGCAGGGATTGCCGGATAAAATCGATCCATTGGGGATCCAGCACCAAGGGCACCAGATCCGGGTCCGGAAAATAGCGGTAATCGTGGGCCTGTTCCTTGCTGCGCATAGATAAGGTGATGCCCCTGGCTTCGTCCCAGGTCCGGGTTTCCTGAACCACCTGGCCGCCGGATTCCAGAACACCGATTTGGCGCTCCACTTCGTAGGCCAGGGCCCTCTGCAGGGCGCGGAAAGAGTTCATGTTTTTAATCTCGCTTTTGGTACCCAGCTCCTTTTGTCCCACCGGGCGGACAGAAATGTTGGCGTCACAACGCAGGCTGCCCTCTTCCATGCGGCAGTCGGAAACTCCGGTGTACTGGATGACGGCCCTCAGTTTTTCAGCATAGGCCCGGGCTTCCTCCGGCGATCTCATGTCCGGTTCCGACACAATTTCAATTAAGGGTACCCCGGCACGGTTATAATCCACCAGGGAATAAGGAGTGGTCATAATGTTTCCCTGGTGCACCAGTTTTCCCGCATCCTCTTCCATGTGCAGCCGGGTAATCCCAATGCGTTTCTCCTGACCGTCGACCTCAATATCCAAATAGCCCTGCTCGGCAATGGGCAAATCATACTGGGAGATCTGGTAGTTTTTTGTCAGATCGGGATAGTAGTAATTTTTACGGTCAAACTTAGAAAAGTTGGCAATGCTGCAATTTAAGGCCAGTCCGGCCCGCACCGCATATTCCACCACCTTTTTATTCAACACCGGCAGGGTTCCGGGAAGTCCCAGGCAGACGGGACATACATGGGTATTGGGATCTCCTCCGAACTCGGTGGTAGAGTTGCAGAATATTTTTGTATTGGTTTTTAATTCTACGTGAACTTCAATTCCGATAATGGTTTCATATTGTGTCATCCGCGTCACCCCCCTTATAATTCCGGTGCTATCCGGGTCCAGCCGGTATTTTGCTCCAGGGTGTAGGCTGCCCTAAGCAGCGTTCCTTCATCAAAGGCCCGGCCCATGAACTGCAGGCCCACCGGCAGGTTGTTCACCAGCCCGCAGGGGATGGAGACGGCAGGAATGCCGGCCAGGTTTACAGGAATGGTGCAAATGTCCTGTAAATACATTTGGATGGGATCGTTCACCATCTCGCCAATTTTAAAGGCCGTACTGGGAGAGGCGGGACTTAACAGCAGATCGTATTTTTCAAAGGCCCGGTCAAAATCTCTCTTAATCAGGGTGCGTACTTTGAGGGCTTTCAGGTAATAGGCATCGTAGTAGCCCGCCGACAAAGAGTAGGTCCCCAGCATAATCCGGCGCTTTACTTCGGTGCCAAAACCCTGGCTGCGGCTGCGCATGAACATGTCCACCACATCCTCGGCATCCTCCACCCGCAGACCATAACGAACCCCGTCATAACGGGCCAGGTTGGAACTGGCCTCGGCGGTGGCAATCAGGTAGTAGGCCGGCATGGCGTAATCGGTGTGGGGCATGCTGGTTTCTTCCACCCAGGCGCCCAACTCCGTTAGTTTGCCCATGGCCTCCTTCATGCGTTCCTTTACCCCGGGGTCAATGCCGTCGGCCATATATTCCCGGGGCACGCCGATTTTCAGTCCTTTAATATCGTTAACCAGAAATTGGGTATAGTCCGACTGCTGTACATTGGCCGAGGTGCTGTCCATGGGATCGTGGCCGCAAATCACATTGAGCATCTGGGCCATATCCGTTACATCCCGGGTAAAGGGACCAATCTGATCCAGAGAAGAGGCAAAAGCCACCAAGCCGTAACGGGAAACGGCGCCGTAGGTGGGCTTTAAACCAACCACACCGCAAAAGGAAGCCGGCTGCCGGATGGAACCACCGGTATCTGAGCCCAGGGAGATAATGGCTTCCCCTGCGGCCACGGCGGAGGCGGACCCGCCGCTGGAACCGCCGGGAACCCGCTCCAGGTCCCAGGGGTTACGGGTCAGTTGAAATCCGGAATTTTCCGTGGAGGAACCCATGGCAAACTCATCCATGTTGGTCTTGCCTGCCATTACCATACCGGCACGGTGAACCTTTTCCACCACCGTGGCGGTGTAGGGGGGAACAAAATTGTACAATATTTTGGAGGCGCAGGTGGTGCGGACCCCTTCAGTGCACATATTATCTTTGATGGCTACGGGAATCCCCTCTAGGGGGCCGATCTTTTCCCCGGAGGCAATTTTGCGGTCTACTTCTTCCGCCTTTTCTATGGCCTGGTCCCGGGTAATGGTCAGATAGGATTTTACTTTTTCTTCAACCTGATCCACCCGTTTAAACACCGATGAGGCAATTTCAACGGCGGATATTTCTTTTTTCTGCAGCTTATCATGAAGCTCGTGGGCAGTTAACTGGCAGAGATCCAAAACCTTTCCCTCCTGTTAGTCTTAGTGGTATTCCTCTGGGGTCTCGTTGTTACCTTATCCGTATTCCTTTTGTGTCCAGTTGTTAGACTCTTGGGCATTCTCCGGGGTCCAGTCGATGTAAAATCTTTAATAGCTGCACCCAAGAAGAATACCCCTAAAACGAGCAACTAGACCCAAAAGCAATACCTTGGAGTCTAGCAACAGGACTTATAAGCAGTATTCAACAGGCGGACTAAACGATTTTCGGGACTTTAAAGAAGTTCTCATCCCGGTCCGGCGCGTTGCTCAACGCCTTCTCAGGATCTATGTGCTCACCAACCCGGTCTTCCCTGAAAACATTTTGCAGGGACAGTACATGGGCGGTAGGGGGCACATTTTCCGTATCCAGTTCCTGCAGGGCTTTGGCCGCATCCAGTATTTTATTCAACTGTTGGGTATACAACTCTTTTTCTTCTTCGGTGAGTTCCAAACGGCCTAAAAGGGCCACGTGTTCCACATCTTGCTTGCTAATCAACCGGTACACCTGCCTTTATTCAAAAACTGACAATATTATACCAGAGTTTTCTAAGACCGTGCAAGTTAACCACCTATTCAACATTTTTCTTAAAGGAATTGATTTTTCCATCCCATTGCGGGTATTCTAAAAATAGGATTTTTCTAGTCTTAAAGGGAGGTTACCTCATGCATGTAAAAAAATTCATCAGCACCGACCAGGCCCCTGCAGCCATCGGTCCCTATTCCCAGGCCATCAGTTTTGGCCCTTTGCTTTTTACCTCGGGGCAAATTCCCATTGACCCGGCCACCGGAAAAATTGTTACCGGGAACATTCAGGCTCAAGCCCGTCAGTGCCTGGAGAATGTCAAGGCCATTCTGGGGGCCGCCGGGATCGGCATGGAGCAGGTGGTGAAGGCCACGGTTTTTGTGAAAGACATGCAGGATTTTGAAAAAATTAATGAAGTTTACGGAGAATATTTTCCCTGCCCCGCCCCGGCCCGCTCCCTGGTAGAGGTATCCCGCCTGCCCCGGGATGTGGGCATTGAAATTGAAGTGATCGCAGCTCAAGGACACGGACATGGTCACGGCCAAGGGTCCTCTTCCGGCGGGGGTTGCGGTTGTGGAGGAGAAAGATAGTTGTTACTTAAAAGGACATGCCGGTTGGCATGTCCTCCCATTATAGCTTTTGTATCTCCAGCACCCTTTCGTAAAAAGGTTCTCCGATATAGGTGATTTTCACCTTATCGCCTACATCAATATCGCTGATTTCGTCTCCATCCTTATCAATCAATCTTCCCGAACTCCAACCGTAGAATTGATCCGGTACATATTTACTGCTGCTTCTTTTTCCTACCAGTTGGAGTTTTCTATCTAGAGAACTAATCTCACCGGTGATCGTCTTAGTATCCAGAATGTTTACGGACTTTACTGTCCCTCCGGGAGTTAGTCCCAATTTAAGATACTGGTTTTCCTTTAATTTTTTCAGCAGATCCTTTTTAGTTTTGCTTTTAGATTTATCATCGGTAACCTCGGCATCCCAGGCCACGGGGTAATCCACTTCCTGACTAATGGAGTTCTTTACTGTCATGATGACCGGTTCACCTTCAGCCAGGCGAAGATAGCTGACGTACACCTCTTGTTGGGCCGGTGTAAAATTCCTGCGTTCCAAAAATTCCACATAGGCTGCTTTTTTCTTGGTATCCAGAAGAATTTCCACCCGGTAGTTGACCGCTTGCTGCAGATCCATAGCCGTTCCCTGCCAGTACCCCTTGCAGTTGGCATTGGCGTTAACCTTCTGGATTCCGTTCAAGGAATTCAATTCGATTTCCAGTCCGTTTTTAGCCGCTGTAACCTTGGAGACCCAACCGGTGAGCTTGCGTTTGGGGTCTAGGTGAATCCAGCCCTGATCATAAAGCTTGGCCAGAATGGCGGCCATTTCGCCCCGGGAAACACGCCCGGCAGGACGGAAACTGCCGTCGTTATAGCCCGACATTAAGCCGTTTTTACTGACCGCCTGCACGTCCGTCCGATTATCTTCCGGTATATTTTGCGTATCCGTAAAGGTCCCTTGGCTTCCGGAAGCGGTGAAATAAAAAGCTCTGGCCAGCACAGAAGCCAGTTCTGCCCGGGTAATGGGGCGGTCATATTGAAAGTTTTTTAACATGCCTTCCGGAAGAAACTTTTGCTGCACCGCAAAATCCAGGTAATCCTGACCCCAGGGTACCGGATACAGGCTGGGGGAAGCATTTTTTTGCTTTTTCATCTTGGCGATCTGTTCCCCGTAATTGGCTCCGTCCAAAACCATGGTAAGGGCTTCCAGACAGTTGACCGGCTGATCGGGACGGTAGGTGTTGTCCGGAAAACCTGTAACATAGCCAATGGCATAGATTTTTTCAATGGATTGTTTGGCCCAGTGGCCGGAGAGATCGGTAAAATCCACAGCGGCTCCGGTGGCGGGCGCGCCGTAGGCCCAGCAGGACGGAAGGAAAAAAGTCAGGACCAGGACAGGCAGGAGCAGCCTTTTAAAGGAAAATTGCATCTTATCCCTCCTTATGAATATCCACAAATTTAAAGATCGTTCCCTTGTCGGAGTAAATTAAAAGCTCGCCGTTTTTCAACAGGATGGGCGCCCTGGAGAAAGAATCTTTGTCGTCTTTCCCGGTATCCACCATAAAACCCCCGTCCTTATGCATTTCCTGGCTGACGGTTTTGTCCACCTCTTTGTCCCAAATGACTCTTCCTGCAAAGCTGACGCAAAAGATTCTTCCATCGGTGCTTCCGGCGTAAATCCTCTTTTTGCTATCGTCAACGGCGGCTCCCGAAGACACGTTCAGCAGGGGCAAATTCCAGTCCAATAAGCCGGTTTGATCATCCAGGCAAAACAAACGGCTGTTGGCAGTGAAGAATATCTTTCCTTCCGTTGAAAAACTGACTGCCGTAATGTCGTCGGCCTTCACCGAGTAATTCCAGATTTCCTTACCGGTTTCCGGGTTCAGGCAGCGAACCCTTCCATAGTCCCTGTCCCCCAAGCTGGCAGGGTTGGTGACCACCAGCAGATTGCCGTCCGGGGCAAAAGTCAGGCGAATGTTTTTAAGTTTGCCCCACCCCTGGTGCCAAACCCGGTCGCCTTCCGGGTCCAGGGCGCTTAAACTGTAGGTGCCGGCGGCATCCTTGAGGCTCACATAGACATACCGGTCGTTCCCCAGGCAGGCCGCCACGTTATCCTCGTCGGAGTAACGCCACTGATAGTTTTTCTTTGGCTCCAAAGCGTAAATCCCGTCGGCCACTCCAAAATAAATCAGTTCACCGGGCCCGGTGGAAACCACGCCGCTGCTTTTGGTTCCTTTAGGTTTGGGGTAAACCCGGTAAACCCAGGTTAAACTCCCGTTGGGTTTCATTTGTTGAATCCCTTCGGTGCCGGTGGCATAAATGGTTTGTTCCTGCACCAGCAAAGGTTCCGTGATTTTACCCCCCACATCCGCTTTTCTTTCCCACAGCTTGACGCCCCGGTTTACATCATAGCATAAAATTTTGTTGCCTACCGGGCAGTACAATAAACCGTTATCCGTCAGGGTCGGATCCGCCGACAGCTTGCCGGATTTCTCCTGCATCCATTTCAGTTCACCGTATGGGTCAAACCGTCCGGCAGCCTCCGCCCGCCCGGTCAGAACTAAAAGCAGTAACGTGATTACCAGCAAAGATTTCATGATTCGCATGCTCTACAGCCCTCCCTACATATGAACATCCTATACAATAGGAATTCTTTCCCAAGCAATGATTTCCTTTTTATTTATCGGACACCCTTTTCAATCCTTTAAGAAAAATGAGGCCCATACAAAAAGAACCCCAGAATGATTCCTATCGCACAACCTGTTTTTTTCCTAAAATAATAGAACACGGATTTACGGATTTCCATTGATTCTTACGGATTTTTAATTCTAAATAAAATCCGCGCAAATCCGCATAATCCGTTAAATCCGCATTCTATTATTGGGGGGTCTTCATAAGTTGGTTGCCACATTCCATCAGGAAGAGAACCGATTTAACAGGGCCACAAAATCCGCTTCATTCAAAAGGACAACACCCAGTTGCAGGGCCTTTTCCTGCTTAGAACCGGGATTTTCTCCCACAACCACGTAATCGGTTTTTTTGCTGACACTGCCGGATACCTTGCCGCCCCGTTCTTCGATGGCTTTTTGGGCCTCTTGGCGGCTAAATCCTTCCAGAGTGCCGGTCACCACAAAGGTTTTGCCGGATAAGGGCAGTTCTCCGGCATCCCGGTGCTCTTTTTCCCCTTCCATGTTCACTCCGGCAGCAGCCAGCCTTTGAATTAAATCCAAGTTCTCGGCTTTGGAAAAGTAATCCACAATACTGCCGGCAATTTTTACCCCGATTTCCGGAATCTCCGTTAACTCCTCAAGAGTTGCTTCCATTAAAGCTTTCATGGACCCAAACCGGCGGGCCAGTATTTTGGCCGCCCGGTCACCCACGTGCCGGATGCCCAGGCCGAAGAGCAGTTGGGCCAGGGTATTTTTTTTGCTGGCTTCAACGGCTTCCAAAAGGTTCTGGGAAGAACGGGCGCCCATGCGTTCCAGACAGATTAAGTCCTCATATTGCAGGCGGTAAAGGTCCGCCGGGTCCCGGACCAGCCCCTCCCGGATGAGCTGGGTGACAATGCTTTCTCCCAAGCCCAGGATGTCCATGGCGCCCCGGGAAACAAAGTGGATAACCCCCTCCCGGGAAATGGCCGGACAGTTCCGGTTGCTGCAGCGACAGGCCGCTTCCCCCTCCATTCGCACCACCGGGGCATGGCATTCCGGACAGGTGGTGGGCATGACAAAGGGCTTTTCCTCTCCGGTTCGCTCCTCCGGATAGACCCGGACCACCTCGGGAATAATGTCCCCGGCTTTTTGGATCAGGGCTTTGTCCCCGATACGGATATCCTTTTGCCGGACAATGTCCTCGTTATGCAGGGTGGCCTTGCTGACAGTGGTTCCCGCCAACTGCACCGGCTCCAGAATGGCGCTGGGCGTCAGAACCCCGGTGCGTCCTACCCGGACGGTAATGTCCCGTATGGTGCTGACTGCCTGCTCTGCGGGAAATTTATAGGCAATGGCCCAGCGGGGACTCTTTAAGGTGGCTCCCAGGCGCTGCTGCTGCTGCAGAGAATTGACCTTGATCACCAGGCCGTCAATGGCGTAGGGCAGATCAAAGCGCTTTTCCTGCCAGCGGCGGCAGTACTCCAGAACTTCCTCCATATCTTCGCAGACTTTATGCTGGGAATTTACCCGGAAGCCCAGTTCCCTCAGCCAGGCCAGTCCCCGGGCATGGCTGCCGGGATCCGGCCCTTCCAGGTAACCGATGGCATACATGAAAGCGCTCAGATTCCGTGAGGCTGTGATCCGGGTGTCCAACTGCCGCAGGCTGCCCGCCGCCGCGTTCCGGGGGTTGGCAAACAAGGCCTCTCCGGCCTCTTCTCTCATTTCATTTAACTTAACAAAGGAATCTTTGGGCATAAAAGCCTCCCCCCGCACCTCCAAAAAGGGAATGTCTTCCTTTAAGCGCAGGGGTATGGCCTTAACGGTACGCAGGTTGGCGGTAATATCTTCTCCAAACTCGCCGTCTCCCCGGGTAGTGCCCCGGATAAAAATTCCCTTTTCATACCACAGAGAAATGGCCAGCCCGTCAATCTTGAGTTCCACCACATACTCCACTTCCTCGCCGTCCAGACCCGAACGAACCCGGCGGTCGAATTCTTTCAAGTCCTGCTCGCCAAAGGCATTGCCCAGGCTTAGCATGGGAATTCTGTGAGGAACCGAAGCAAATCCCTTTTGAACCTGTCCTCCCACCCGCTGGCTGGGAGAATCGGAGGTCACCCATTCCGGATTTTCCGCTTCCAGCCGCAGCAACTCCTGCATCAGCCGGTCATACTGGTCATCGGTAATGGTGGGCTGGTCCAATACATAATATTGATAGTTGTGCTGATTGATTTCCCGGCGCAGTTCCTCCAGCCGGTTTTTTATCCGCTGGGTTCCATCGGACATATTTATGACCTCCTAAATTTGAGGAGTATAAGCAGGATTAAATTCCTCCGCGGGCGATCATTTCCGCCACATATTTGATGATCCAGGCCGCCGGCACAAAGAAAAGTTGTGCCAGGATGGTGCCCAGAAACCGGGTCAGAGCCAGATAAAAGGACATTTGTTTGATGTCCGCCTCGGGACGCTCTCCCCGCAGGGCCTGGTCCGTAAGGCCCGCTGCCGTGGGATCCACCACCGTGGCAAACAAGATGGTGGCTATGCCGTTGATAATGCCCGAGAGCATGGAGGCGGTGGTCCGGAATTCGGGATACAAGGCGCAGGCGTACAGGGAGGAAAGCACCGAAGTGGTAAAAATACCGGTAATAAAAATATTCAGTATCAAAAACTTTTTGGGAATGGTCACTTTTTCTGAAAGGACCTGTTTAAAAAATTGCCGGTTGGGAATTCTCACCGCGGATTTGGCCATCCGGGCCATTTTGCCTGGTGAAAAGATCATCATGCCCAGCATTTTGGGAATGGATTTGACCTCACCGAACACATCAATTCCTTTAACAAAAAAGGTAATAAACATGGGGATAAAAAGGGCCCCGATAAGGGTGCCCACGGTAGCCCCCAGTATAATGGTACGGAACTGGTAGTCCAGAATCAGCAGTTCCTGCTGGTAAACCGGCGTATTCAGCAGATTCACCCCGGAACCGGCAGCTTCAACACCCCGGCCGACGG
Source organism: Desulforamulus ruminis DSM 2154 (assembly GCF_000215085.1). Taxonomy (NCBI): domain Bacteria; kingdom Bacillati; phylum Bacillota; class Clostridia; order Eubacteriales; family Peptococcaceae; genus Desulforamulus; species Desulforamulus ruminis. Next base: position 1,323,109 of record NC_015589.1, on the reverse strand, counting down.
CCAGATCGATGATGGATCCCAGCAAAGGGGCCTGGAGCATATTGGCTGTCTGGGCCACCAGAAAAATAACGTTAAACAGCGAATAGGCGGTGGCCAGCCGGCGGGTTATTACCCCGGCAGGACGCACGGCATAAATGAGGGTGTTGATTAAATGGATAATGGCGGTTAAAACCACCACGGCAAGCAAGCGTTCCATATTTTTCCTCCGCCTTTAGTGTTCCCGGTTTATAGCTTTTCTAGTGGCGCATATTCGGCGATCAGGACTTTTATGCCCTGGGAGGGAAAGGCCACGGATAATTCCGCAGAGGGCCCCTCCCCCTTCACCTTGACCACAACCCCTTCTCCCCACTTCTGATGCCGTACCTTATCTCCCAGAAGATAGGATTTTACTTCCCCGGCAGCCGGAGAAGCGGTTCCTTTACCCGCAGCGCTGCCAAGCCCGGCCGTCTTTTTGGCCACCGACTGGCCCACCGTTAATTCCACCGGGATTTCTTCTAGAAAACGGGATTTGGGATTGAGGTTGGTGCGGCCGAAAAGGGTTCTTTCCCAACAGTGGGTTAAATAAAGCTGTTCTTCAGCCCGGGTAATGCCCACATAGGCCAGCCTTCGTTCCTCCTCCAGCTCCTCCTGGTCGTAAAGAGCCCGGCTGTGGGGGAAAACCCCCTCTTCCATGCCGGTCAGGAATACCACCGGGTATTCCAGTCCCTTGGCGCTGTGCAGGGTCATTAAAACCAGTTGGTCCGACTGGGGATCGTGGCGGTCCATGTCGGTCACCAGGGAAATGGTCGAAAGGAAGTCTTCCAAGCCCCCTTCTTCCTCTCCCTGCTGCCGGTCATATTCCTGGGTTACGGACATAAATTCCTGCAAGTTCTCCAAACGGGTGCGGGACTCCACAGTGTCCTCGGCCTCCAGCTCCGCCTTATAGCCGGTTTTATCCAAAACCTCCCGGACCATTTCGGTTACTGAAAGAAACTGGGCCTGCTGCCTAAACTGGGACAACAGTTCTGCCAGCAGGGCGCACTGTTTACGGGCTTTTCCGGGCAGACCCGGTATTTCCTCCGCCTGATCCAAGGCAGCCAACAGGCTGAGATCCCTTTCCGCGGCATAAACCGTTATTTTTTCCAGGGAGGAAGCCCCTATGCCCCTTTTGGGTACGTTAATAATACGGCTTAAACTCTGACCGTCCACCGGGTTGACAATGACCCGCAGATAAGAGAGCAAGTCTTTAATTTCTTTCCGCTCATAGAATTTCTGCCCCCCGAAGATGGTGTAGGGAATTCCCAGACGCAGAAAAACTTCTTCAAATACCCTTGACTGGGCGTGAGTGCGGTAAAGCACCGCCATCTCCCGGTATTTTCTATCCCCGGAAAGGCGCAGTTCTTTGACCCGGTCGGCAATATAGTGAGCCTCAAAGCGCTCACTTTCCGCCCGGAACACTTGGATCCGGGTTCCCGCTCCCTTGGCCGTCCATAACTGCATTTCCTTGGCTTCCAGGTTGTTTTTAATCACGGCGTTGGCCGCTTCCAGGATATTGCCGGTGGAGCGGTAATTTTGCTCCAGCTTTACCACCATGGCTTCGGGGTAGTCCCGTTCAAAACTGAGAATATTGTTAATATCCGCCCCCCGCCATTTATAAATGGACTGGTTGGGATCCCCCACCACGCAAAGATTGCGGTGCCGTTCAGCCAGCATATTCACCAGGACATACTGGGTATGGTTGGTATCCTGGTACTCATCCACCAGAATGTATTTAAACCGGGTTTGGTAGTACCCCAGGACATGAGGATGTTCCCGGAACAGCCTCACCGTCAGCACGAGCAAATCGTCAAAGTCCACCGCATTATTTTTAAACAGCTTTTCCTGATACAACCGGTAGACCCGGGCGACCACCTGCTCAAAATATTCATAGGCCTGACGTTCATATTGGTTCGGATCCAGCAATTTATTCTTTGCTCCGGAAATGGCGGAAAGCATGCCCCTGGGCTGGAATCGCTTTTCATCAATCTCCAGTTCCTTCAGGCACTCTTTGATCACGGTCTGCTGGTCCGCATCATCGTAAATAGAAAAGTTCGAATCATAACCCAATGCCTTGATTTCCCGCCGCAAAATGCGCAGGCAGGCGCTGTGGAAGGTGGTAACCCACAGGTTCCTGGCGGCCTCGGGCACCAGTTGCTCCACCCGGTTTCTCATTTCCGCCGCCGCCTTGTTGGTAAAGGTAATGGCCAAAATGTTATAAGGGGGAACCCCCTGCTGCAATATCCGGGCCACCCGGCAGGTAAGCACCCGGGTCTTGCCCGAACCGGCGCCGGCCAGCACCAGCAATGGACCCTCCGTATGTTTTACCGCCTCGGCCTGGGCGGGATTCAGGTTCGCCAGAATATCCATCATTTCCTCCATATGGCAAGTAATGTTAAAAGTAGAAAAACACTGTTCATTATATCATATCTTGATGTTGGAGGTTCTAGATTTGTGCTTTAATCTTTGCATTTTCTTAGCGGATTTTCTTTTAGAAAGAAAAAAAGAATGTGCAGGAATAATCCTGGTCCCATTCTTCCAAATTCCCTTAAAGAGACGGGTTCTATCTTTTATGCCGCAACTTTTATTTAGCCACTTTTTCCAATCGGGAGACCTTGGTTACCAGATAGCTAAGATCTACGATAATATTCTCCAATTTGACGTCAATACGGTCAAGCCGGTGGTTTTGCATTTCCCGGTCGTCAAACAAGGCCCGGATTTTATCAATCACTTCATTTTCAATCTTCATGGCCAGTTTCTGCTGACCGGCTTCAAGGCTGCCAACACGCTGATTCAGGGAACCCAGTTCGCTTTTCACGTTTGTCATTTCAGTTTTCATACCCGTCATTTCACTTCTCATGTCTGCCATTTCACTTTTTACGACCGTCATCTCATTTTTTACATTCACCATTTCACTCTTTACATCCGTCAGTTCCGTTCTCATTCCCTTAAGCTCCTGAAGAATTTCCTGCAATAAGCCCTCGCTCACGGTTCCACTCCTTTCGGATCCAATGGGTTTTTATAGCCCTTTGCTTTGCCACCATTTTCCTGATTGTATCATATGGCGGGGGAAATTTATACTTGTTTATCAAGCACATATCCTTCAAAAATAAAGAATTGGGAAGGGTCTATCACCTCCCCAATTCTTTATTTCCTTCGTTTGGCCAACTCCCGGTAAATCTCCTCCGGGGATATTCCCTGGTTTGCCAGCAGCACCAGCAGGTGGTACATTAAATCCGCAGCCTCGTAGGTCAGTTCTTCTTTGCTGTTATTTTTGGCCCCGATGATGACTTCGGCGCATTCTTCCCCTACTTTTTTGCAGATCTTATCGACGCCCTGATCAAAAAGGTAGGTGGTATAGGCCCCTTCCGGCCGTTCCGCCTTACGGCTCAATATGACCCGGAATAGATCATTGATGATTTCCGGGTCTGCGGAGGTCCGGGCTTCCTGCCCGCCATACACCTGAGCCGGCTCAAACTTCTTTTCTCCCTCAATGCTAACCGAACGGTCCGGATTCACCCGGTTATGGAAGCAGGAGGTATAGCCCTCATGGCAGGCCGCTCCTCCCTCCTGTTCCGCCAGCACCAGCAGGGTATCGGCATCACAATCGTAATACAGCCCTTTTACCCTCTGCACATGGCCGGAGGTTTCGCCCTTTTTCCACATTGCTTGCCGGCTCCGGCTGTAAAACCAGGTTTCTCCGGTGGCCAGGGTTTTTTCCACCGCCTCTTGGTTCATCCAGGCCATCATCAGCACTTCCCGGCTGCGGACCTCCTGAACAATGGCGGGGATTAACCCGGCCTCATTATATTTTAAGTCGTCCACCTTAAATATCATTTTGTCTCACCTCTAAATTATAAACGCACCGGCACGCCCCGCTCCCGGAGGTACTCCTTGGCCTGCCGGACGGAATATTCACCGAAGTGAAAAATGGAAGCCGCCAGGGCTGCATCGGCCATGCCCTCGGTGAGTCCCTGGGCCATGTGTTCCAAAGTCCCCACTCCTCCGGAGGCGATGACCGGGATTTTAACCGCTTGGGCGATGGTCCGGGTCAGGGCAAGATCAAAGCCCTCCTTGGTGCCGTCCCGGTCCATGCTGGTGAGCAAGATTTCCCCGGCTCCCAGTTCCTCGGCCTTCGCCGCCCATTCCACCGCGTCCATGCCGGTGGGGGTACGGCCCCCGTGGATGTAGACCTCCCATTTCCGCGGGCCGGTCTGCCGGGCGTCAATGGCCACCACCACGCACTGGCTGCCGAACTTCAGTGCCCCTTCGGAGATCACCCGGGGATTTTTAATGGCCGCGGTATTAATGCCGATCTTGTCCGCCCCGGCCTGCAGCATCAGCCGCATATCCTCTACGGTCCGAATCCCGCCGCCCACTGTAAAGGGAATGAAAACCTCCTCCGCGGTCCGCCGAACCACATCCAGCATGGTGGCCCGCCCGTCGGAGGAAGCGGTGATATCCAGAAAGATCACTTCGTCGGCCCCTTCCCGGTCGTACAGGGCGGCCAGCTCCACCGGGTCTCCGGCGTCTCTCAGGTTTACAAAGTTGGTGCCTTTCACCACCCTGCCGCCGGTTACATCCAGGCAGGGAATAATTCTTTTCATCAGCATCTTTAAACCCCCCCCCGGGCCAGGGCCAGAGCCTCCGGAAGCTTCACCGCACCGGTATAGAGGGCCTTGCCCACAATGGCGCCCTCCACGCCGTCCTTTTCCAGTGCCTTCACCGCCCGGATGTCCTCCAGGGAGGAAACGCCTCCGGAAGCAATCACCTTTAAACCGCTGTCCCGGGCCAGTTCCCCGGTAGCTCCCAGGTTGGGTCCCGACAGCCTGCCGTCCCGCCGGATATCGGTAAAGACAATTCTTTGCACGCCAAGCTCCTTAACCTCCCGGGCCAGTTGCAAAGCGGTTTTGGACACGGTCTCACCCCAGCCTTGAATGGCCACCCGGCCATCCCGGGCGTCAATACCCACCAGCACCTTGGCACCATACCGGCGGCCGGCCTCCGCCACCAGTTCCGGCTTCAGGATGGCTGCGCTGCCCAGAATCACCCGGTTAACGCCCATAGAGAACAGCTCTTCCATGGTTTCCAGGTCCCGGATGCCGCCCCCTACCTGAACCGGAACCTCCACGGCCTCCAGTATCTGCCGGATGGCCTCCCGGTTGCGGGGTTTGCCGGCAAAGGCTCCGTCCAGATCCACCACATGAATAAAGGAGGCGCCCTGTTCCTGCCAGTTCCGGGCGGTGCCGCCCGGATCCCGGGAATAAACGGTGGCGCTGTCCATCCGGCCTTCCAGCAAACGGACACACTGCCCTTCCTTCAGGTCGATGGCAGGGAAAATAATCATATCTTCACCTGCTTTCCAAAGTTCTCAAGGATTTTTAACCCCAGAAAACTGCTTTTTTCCGGATGGAACTGAATGCCGAAAACCCGGTCTCTGCCCACGATGGAGGCAAATTTCAAGCCGTATTCCGTCCGGGCCAGGGTCAGCTCCGGGTCTGCCGGAGCAACGTAATAGGAATGAACAAAATAAAAGGCCGCTTGGTCCGGAATCCCTTCCAGCAGCGGGCTGGGTTGGAGGATTTCCGCCTGATTCCAGCCCATATGGGGCACCTTCAGTTCTCCCGCCGGGAACCTTTTAACGGACCCGGGAAAGATTCCCAGCCCCCGGGTGCTGCCAAATTCTTCACTGGATTCAAATAAAAGCTGCTGTCCCAGGCAAATGCCCAGAAAGGGTTTGCCCGCAGCAATCACCCGCCGGATCGCCTCCATCATGCCGGCCTGCTGTAGATTTTCCATGGCATCGGCAAAGGCGCCCACTCCCGGCAGCACCACTGCCGCAGCGGTTTCCACCCGGTCCGGGTCCCGGACAATCTCCGCCGGACAGCCCACCTGGGCAAAACCCTTTTGCACACTGCGCAAATTTCCCATACCGTAGTCGATAATGGTGATCATACCAATACCCCCTTGGTGGACGGTACGCCCGGCAAACGTTCATCCGCAGCCACGGCCTGGCGCAGGGCCCGGCCCAGTCCTTTGAAGACCGCCTCAATAATGTGATGGGTATTGCGACCGTTGAGCATGCGGGCATGCAGGGTGATTCCGCTATTGATGGCCAGGGCTCTTAAGAATTCTTCCACCAGTTCGGTGTCAAAGGTTCCCACTTTAGCCGCAGGCAGAGTTAAATCCAGTTCCAGGTGGCCGCGACCGCTGATATCCAGCGCCACCAGCACCAGAGCCTCGTCCATGGGCACCAGGGCATTGCCGTAGCGCTGGATTCCCGCCTTATCGCCCAGGGCCTGCCGGAGAGCCAATCCCAGGGTGATCCCGATATCCTCCACCGTATGGTGATCATCAATATGAAGATCCCCTCGAGCCGATAACTGCAGGTCCAGGGCTCCATGCCTGGCCAATAAACACAGCATATGGTCTAAAAATCCCACACCGCTGGCGATTTGATAAGTCCCGGAACCGTCTAGGGACAGGGACAGTTGAATCTCTGTTTCGCCGGTCTTCCGTTCCATTTGGGCTTGCCGCTGCAATTGCACGTTACTCCCTCCCCAGCAGTTCCATCACTTCGGTCAGTACACTCAGAAACTGCTTGTTTTGCTCCGGGGTTCCCACCGATACCCTTAAATAACCGGGAAGCTCCGGACCGCCCAGTCTGCGAATCAGGATGCCCCGGTCCAGCAGTGCCTGGTAAACCATTTTGCTGGCATAATTGGTATGAAACAAAAGATAGTTGGCCGCCGATGGATAAGGCGTTACGCCTTCGATGGCCTCCAATCCCCGGCGGAGCACTTCCCGCTGTTCCAGTATTGCCCCAATCTGCCCCCGGAAAATATCCCGGTGTTCCAGAACGGCGGCTGCCGCCGCCTGAGAAAAGGCATTCAGGTTATAGGGCTGCTTCACTTTCTGCATCTGCCGGAGCACATCCGGGTTGGCCAACAGATAGCCCACCCTTAAGCCCGCCAGGGAAAAAGCTTTGGAGAAGGTACGGAGAATCAGCAGATTCGGATATTGGTTTAACAAAGGAACGCAATCTTCCCCGCCGAACTCCAGGTAAGCCTGGTCTACCACCACCAGGCAGTTGACCTGATGAAGAACGCTTTCAATCTCTCCCAGCCGGGTGGCATTGCCGGTAGGGTTGTTGGGCGAACAAATAAAAACCACTTTGGACTCCGGCTGCCGAGCATAGGTCACCAGAGCCGGCACGTCAACAAAGAAATCGGCCCGGCGGGGAACCGGTATGGGTCTGGCTCCCGCCACCAGGGCGTGAATCTTATACATAGAGAAGGTGGGATTGGTGATCAGCACCCTTCCCCCGGTACCAAAGGTCAGTAAAATATTTAAAATTAGTTCATCGGAACCGTTGCCCACCATCACTTGTTCCGGCTGAACACCGGCGTAACCGGCGATGGCCTGCCGCAGTTTTACAGCTCCGCTATCCGGGTAGCGGCTCAGCAGGTCTCCGGAGGCCAACTGCCCAATTTCCCGGGCCACTTCCTCTGGAAAAGGGTAGGGATTTTCGTTGGCATCCAGTTTGATCACATCCGGGTATAAGTGCGCTTCGTAAGGCACCAGTTTATCTAATCCCGCCCGGACCAGATTTTTCAGGCTAAAGGGTTCTCGCACTGCACTCACATCCTTTAAGCAGGTTGTTTTAACCTTTTTCGGCCGATAGGCTTATTCCCTTGACTGGCTTTTTAGCCTCACTCTGACGGCATTGGCATGGGCCTGCAGCCCTTCCACCTCTGCCAGCCTGATAATATCCGGTCCAAGAAGCTCTAAGTTTTCTTTGGAAAAAGAAATGATGCTGGATTTTTTCATAAAGGTGTCTACGTTTAAAGGAGAATAAAAGCGGGCCGTGCCGCCGGTGGGAAGCACATGATTGGGTCCTGCCAGATAGTCCCCCACCGGTTCCGGCGAATGGGCTCCCAGAAAAACCGCGCCGGCATGCCGGATCCTGCTCAGCCACCGGAAGGGTTCTTCCACCAGAAGTTCCAAGTGTTCCGGCGCAAAGGCATTGGCCAGTTCCAGGGATTCCTCCAGGCTGCCGGTAATCACCAGGGCACTGTGGTTGGCCAGGGCTTCTCTGGCCAAGTCCTGCCTAGGCAGCAGGGCCACCTGTTTTTCCAGTTCCTGCCGCACCCATTCCGCCAGCTCCCGGTGGTGGGTCAATAATACTGCCGAAGCCAGGACATCATGCTCCGCCTGGGAAAGCATATCGGCTGCCGCATATTCCGGGTTGGCCGAAGCATCCGCCACCACCAGAACCTCACTGGGCCCGGCCAGCATGTCAATGTCTACCTGGCCGTACACCATGCGCTTGGCCAGGGTTACAAAAATGTTGCCCGGACCGGTAATTTTATCCACCGGTGCGATGGTCTCCGTACCGTAAGCCAGGGCTGCAATGGCCTGGGCCCCCCCTGCTTTATAAATTTCGTCCACCCCGGCCTCTCTGGCGGCCACCAGGGTATAGGGATTTAATTTTCCGTCGGCCCCGGGCGGAGTCACCATTACCACCTGGGAAACTCCCGCCACCTTGGCCGGCACGGCGTTCATCAAAACCGAGGAGGGGTAGGAGGCGGTGCCTCCGGGAACATAAACACCTACCCGGTCCAAGGGTGTAATCAACTGTCCCAGCAGGGTGCCGTTGGGTTCGGTGTCAAACCAGGAACGGGTCAGTTGTTTTTGATGATACTTCCGAATACGGTCCCGGGCCAGTTTTAAGGAAGTCAGAACCTCCTGATCCACCATACTATAAGCCTGATCTATTTCTTCATCGGTTACCCGAAGCTGTTCCGGAGTTAAGCTGGCGCCGTCAAAACGCCGGGTAAAGCCGCACAAGGCTATATCGCCCCGCTCCCGGACTTCCTGCATAATGGCCGCCACTCTGGAAGCAATTCCTTCCTGACCCCCGGAACGTCCTTTCAATAAGGCCTTTAGTCCTTCGCTATCGGATACCTCTATAATTTTTATCACTTTTCCAGGCCCCCTTCCTCTACTACCTGGCGAATCCGTTCAACCAGGGGATTAATGCGCTCGTTTTTCAAACGGTGACTCACCCGGTTGGCAATTAAACGGGAGGTGGATCGCAGAACATCCGCCACCGGCACCAGTTTATTCTCCCTCAGGGTACGGCCGGTGGAAACCAGATCCACAATCATTTCCGCCAGTCCCACAATGGGAGCCAGTTCAATATTGCCATGCAGTTTAATAATTTCCATCTGCATTCCCTGCTGCCGGAAGAATTCCTCGGCAATGCGCGGAAACTTGGTGGCAACCCGGGTTTGGTTCCAATACTGCAGGGGCTGCTCTTTCCCCTCAGGCACCGCCACCACAAACCGGCAGCCGCCGTATTTTAAATCCAACAGTTCATAGACGTCTTTATTTTGTTCCACAATGGTATCCTTGCCCGCCAAACCGATATCCGCCGCGCCGTATTCCACATAGGTGGGGATGTCCGTAGGACGGCAAATGATAAAGCGCACCGCATCCTTTTCCGAGTAAAGCAGCAACTGACGTCCGGGATTTTCCAGAAAGCCGGTTGCCAATCCGGCACAACCCAGGAGTTTGACGGAAGGACCATAAAGGGTCCCTTTGGGCAAAGCCACTGTTAAAATATCTCTGGCCGCAACCAAGGCGGTCCCTCCTTTAGTTAATTAAATTAGTAATATAATAATATGTTAAAATAGCATCTTGCTGCTGTCAATAGTTTTTTATGACGTCTGACCATAATAAAGAACGCCGGAACCTCCGGCGAGTTCTTCGGTCTATATTTTGAATTCTTCACAGGTGCCGTCGCTTTTAAAGTAGATGACTTTGGCCGCGCCCAGGCTTTTTCCTTCAGCCATGGCTTTTCCCGGGGTATATCCGGCAAGGGCGGTTACCACCCGGCAGCCCTTTGCTCTTAATTCCCTGGCTGTCCCCAGGGCTCCGGCCAATCCTTCCTCTTCCCAGGCCACCAGCACGTCGGGCTCCGGTTCTCCCGGAGGGCCTTTCAGGCGATCCAAAGATACCAGCACCCGTTCCAGGTTTACGGCAAAACCGGTAGCCGGCAGGGGATGTCCAAAATGAGCCAGCAGTTGATTATAGCGGCCTCCGCCACAAATGGGAAAACCCATGGCTACGGAATAACCTTCAAAAACCAGCCCGGTATAATAATCCAATCCCCGGAGCAGGCCCAGGTCCAGGGTTACAAAACCTTCCACTCCATATTTTTTAAGCACTGCGTAGAGTTCCCTGAGATTCTCCAGGGCACCGGTAGCAAGCCCTCCCTGGGCCAACTCCACCGCCTGGTCCAGAATTTCCGGTCCACCCCGCAGTTCAATCAAGTCCAAAGCCCGCCTGGCTTCCGCAGGGGTGGCGGAGTTTTTGGATAAAACCTCTTCCACCCGGACAAAGTCCTTATTGCCCAGGGCTTCTTTCAGCTCCTGGGCTTCTTCCCTGGAAAGGCCCAATTGTTCCACTAGACCGTGAAAAATTCCCACATTGCCGATACTGATCTGGAAATCGGTGAGGCCGGTCTTTACCAGATAGGCAATGACCAGGGCAACGGCTTCGGCATCCGCTTCCGGGGAGGAATAGCCCATTAATTCCACCCCGGCCTGGCAGAACTCCCGCTGGCGTCCTACCTGGGGCTGCTCATAACTAAAGACATTGGCCAGGTAACACAAACGCAAGGGGGGTGTTACCCCCTTCATTCTGGTGGCCACCAACCGGGCCATGGGCCGGGTCATGTCCGGCCGGAGTACCATTAAATGCCCTTGCCGGTCCAAAAACTTAAAAAACTTCTCTTCTTCCAGTTCTTCCGAAGCCAGGTTTTCAAAATATTCGAAGGTGGGGGTGGCAACCTCCTTATAACCCCATAACCGCACCAACCGGATAAACTCTTCTTTCAACTGACGCATACGGCAGGCTTCCGGGGGCAAAAGGTCCTTTACGCCCGGCGCCAGCCTGCCCATTCGACTGGATGTCATATCTTCACCTCGACTAATCCTGATGTACTGTTGGGACCGGACTGGGGTCCGGCAGCCTGGACAAGGCCAGCTTATAGCCGTCGGCGCCGTAATTAAGGCAGCGCTTGACCCGGCTGATGGTAGCGGTGCTGGCGCCGGTTTTACCTGCAATTTCCCCGTAGGTCCGGTTGGCCTCCAGCATTTTGGCTACTTCCAGCCGCTGGGCCAGGGACCGTAATTCGGACACGGTGCAAATATCCTCAAAAAATTTGTAGCATTCGTCAATATTCTTTAATGTCAGAATGGCTTCAAAAAGGCGGTCATTCAGTGTATCCTTTAATTTTCCGCTATACTCCAAGGAAATCCCTCCCTTGTATTTTATTATGACCAGGAAAAGCCTTCCTCATCTGTTTTTGTACTTTTCGATGTTAAAAGGTTAAAATCCTTTAAGTATGTATTATTTTAAAATAGAAAATGGCCACCCGGTTGAAACGGATGGCCATTGAAAATATCTCTATATTTTGGACAGAGCCTTGCGGCCGATGTCCGTTCTGTAATGAGCGCCCTCAAAGACAATGCTCCGGACTCCCTGATAGGCCCGGTCAATAGCCTCGGGAATATTCCTGCCCACGCCGGTTACGCCCAGCACACGCCCGCCGTCGCAAACAATTCTGCCCCCCCGCAGTGCCGTACCTGCGTGGAATACCTGAACTTCCGGGGGCACCTCGGCCAGTCCGGTAATTTCCTGTCCCTTTCCATATTTGCCGGGGTAGCCGCCCGCAGCCATCACCACGCAAACCGCCGCTCCGTCCTTCCAGGCAACAGGCTGTTGTGCCAGTTTTCCCTCCAGGATGGATTCCATGATGTCCACCAGGTCGGTCTCCAGCAGACTGAGGACCGGCTGGGTTTCAGGATCCCCGAAGCGGGCGTTAAATTCCAGTACTTTGGGTCCGTCGGCGGTTACCATCAGCCCGGCGTACAAAACGCCCCGGTAGGTTCGCCCTTCGGCAGCCAGAGCCTGCACCGTGGGGCGTAAAATTTCCCGTTCAACCCGTTCCGCCAGTTCCGGGGTGTACAGGGGCGCCGGGGCATAGGCTCCCATTCCCCCGGTATTGGGACCGGTGTCGTTATCCCCCACCCGCTTATGATCCTGGGAGGCCACCAGGGGAATAATGGTATCCCCTTCAATAAAGGCCAGCACGCTGACTTCCTCGCCCTGCAGAAATTCTTCGATCACAACCCGGTCGCCGGCCTGTCCAAAGGCCCGCTGGGCCATGATAATATCTACCGCCGCCAGGGCCGTTTCATCATCCATGGCGACAATTACCCCTTTGCCCGCCGCCAGACCGTCGGCCTTCACCACGCAAGGAGCGCCGTGCTTCTGTACATAGGCTCTGGCCTCCTCCGCATGGTCAAAGGTGGCGTAACGGGCGGTGGGAATATGATATTTGGCCATGATCTCCTTGGCCAGGGCTTTGCTGCCTTCAATCTCGGCGGCAGCCCGGGAAGGCCCAAAAATTTTCAAACCTTCCTTTTCAAAAATATCCACAATCCCGTTGGTAAGCGGTATTTCCGGCCCCACCACCGTAAGGTCAATGCTTTTCTCCCGGGCAAAGTTCAGTAGACCGTAAACATCTCCGGCCTGGATATTGACACATTCAGCCATCTGCCCGATGCCCGCATTTCCCGGCGCGCAATAAATTTGTGCCACCCGGGGACTTTGCTTCAGTTTCCACACGATGGCATGTTCCCGCCCGCCACCGCCGACCACAAGTACTTTCATGGACGCTCCTCCATAAGATATAGAACACGGATTTAACGGATGCTACGGCTTTACGCGGATATATAATTTCTCTGAACAAAGTCTGTTTTTTATGCAAACTTAATGCTGCTTGCCGATATAAAAGAAGGACCAAAAAATCCGTGTAAATCCGCGAAAATCCGTGCAATCCGCGTTCTATTCGTTTTTTATTTCATTGTAAATACCGTTTTCGTCTTACAGTCCACTAGTGTTTAAAATGCCGGATGCCGGTAAAGACCATGGCTATGCCATGCTGGTTGCAGGCCTGAATGGACTCCTCGTCCCGGATGGAACCCCCCGGTTGAATAATGGCCTTAATGCCGGCCTTAGCCGCTTCATCCACCGTATCCCGGAAAGGAAAGAAGGCATCCGAGGCCAACACCGCGCCTCTGGCCTTTTCTCCGGCCTGCTCAAAGGCGATCCGGGCGGAGCCCACCCGGTTCATTTGCCCCGCTCCAACCCCGATAATCTGGCCCTCTTTGCTCAGTACAATGGCATTGGACTTCACATGTTTGACCACCGTCATGGCCAACAGCAGTTCCTCCATCTCCTCTGCCGAGGGCTGCCGTTCGGTAACGACCTTGCATTCTTCGGGATTGGCCACAACCCGGTCGGCCTGCTGCACCAGCAGCCCGCCGTTGACCTTGCGCACCTCCAGCTTATCCAGGGTCTGACCGGTCAGATCGCCGGTCTTAAGCAGCCTTAAATTAGCTTTCTTAGTCAGGATCTCCAGGGCTCCGGCTGTGAAATCCGGTGCCACAATAGCCTCCAGGAAGATTTGGGCCATTTCCGCCGCAGTCCCCTCATCCACTTCCCGGTTGACAGCCACAATGCCGCCAAAGGCGGAAACCGGGTCTGCTGCCAGGGCCTTTTTGTAAGCAGCGGTCAGGCTTTCCCCGGTAGCTGTGCCGCAGGGATTATTGTGTTTGATAATGACCGCCACCGGCCGGGAAAACTCCCGGACCAATTCCAGGGCGCTGTTGGCGTCCAGAATATTATTATAGGAAAGCTCCTTGCCGTGCAACTGCCGGGCATTGGCAATGCAGGGGCCGGTAATGGCCGGGTCCCTGTAAAAAGCCGCCTGCTGGTGCGGGTTTTCACCGTAGCGCAGATCCTGAGCCTTTTCCAGGGTCAAGCTAAACAGGGGCTGGAATCCTTCCGCTCCCCCCACAACCCCGTTAAGATAACCGGCAATGGCCGTATCGTAGGCAGCCGTATGGGCAAAGGCTTCCCGGGCCAGTTCCAGCCGCAGGGCTCCGGGCAGTTCCCCTTGCTGGCGCAGGGTTTCCAGCACCGGACCGTAACGGTCGGGATTCACCACAATTCCCACGTAGGCGTGGTTTTTAGCCGCCGCCCTTACCATGGTGGGCCCGCCGATATCAATGTTTTCAATGGCCTCCTCCAGGGTAACCTCCGGTTTGGCGATGGTCTGGCGGAAGGGGTAGAGGTTCACCACCACCAGATCAATGGGGGTAATCTGATGTTCTTTTAACTGGTTTAAATGCTCTTCACTGCGCAGGGCCAGGATGCCGCCGTGGACATTGGGATGCAGGGTTTTAACCCGGCCTCCTAAAATTTCCGGAAAGCCCGTAACCTCTGAAATGTAAATCACCGGCACACCGGCCTCACGCAGAGCTTTTGCCGTCCCTCCGGTGGAAACCAGTTCCACTCCCAGGTCCGCCAAACCCCGGGCAAATTCCACCAGTCCCCTTTTATCGGAAACACTGATTAAAGCGCGTTTTACCTTCACACACACCACGCCTTTCTTTTATTTCAACCTTTAAAGTGGGTTTGCAAGCCTTTGAATCATCACTTTTCTTCCCTGCACCCGAAGCCGTCCCTGGGCAAAGAGTTTGATGGCTTCCGGATAGAGCTTGTGTTCCTGTTCCAATATCCGGGCGGCCAGGGTTTCTTCCGTATCCTCTTCCTCCACCGGAACCGCCGCCTGCAGAATGATGGGACCGGTATCCATTCCTTCATCCACAAAATGGACCGTGCAGCCGGATACCTTCACCCCGTAATTGAGCGCGTCCCGCTGGCCGTGGAGGCCGGGAAAGGACGGCAGCAGGGCCGGATGAATATTGATAATATGATTGGCATAGGTCCGCAGCAGGGTTTCACCCACCAGACGCATATACCCGGCCAGGCAAACCAGTTGAACCCCGCTCTCTTTCAAGATGGTCACCGCCGCCTGCTCGTAAGCCCCTTTGCCGTCAAAGGAGGCGTAGTCCAAAAAATGGGCCGGGATACCGGCGGATTCGGCCCGTTGCAAAGCGTAAGCTCCGGCTTTATCACTGATGACCACCGCAACCTCCGCCGGAATTTTATTGGCCCGGCAGGCATCCATGATGGCCTGTAAATTGGAACCCCGCCCGGAGGCCAAAACTCCCAGACGCAACTTTTCCATATACAACCTCCTTACCGGCCGGTATATTCCACTGCCTTTTGGCCCGCTTCCACCCTGCCGATAATATAAGCGGTTTCTCCCTGGGCAGCCAATTCCCGTACTAGTTCCTCAGCCTGCTGCGGCGAAACCATCATCACCATGCCAATGCCCATGTTAAAGGTGCGCAGCATTTCCTCCTCCGCCACCCGCCCGATCCTTTGAATCAGCTTGAACACCGGGAGAACCGGCCAGGCCGAGCGGTCCAGCACCACTTTGACGCCTTCGGGAAGTACCCGGGGGATATTTTCCGTGAGACCCCCGCCGGTAATATGGGCCAACCCCTTCAGGTTGTATTTTTCCATCAGGGAAAGTACCGGTTTGACATAAATCCGTGTGGGCATCAGCATCTCTTCCCCCAGGGTGCGGTCAAGCTCCGGCAGATGATCCTCCATCCGGTAGCCGGCCACCTCCAGCAGAGCCTTGCGGGCCAGGGAATAGCCGTTGCTGTGCAGGCCGGAGGAGGGCAGGCCGATCACAACATCTCCGGCCTGAATGCCGGAACCGCTGATGATCCGGCTGCGGTCCACCACGCCAACGGCAAAGCCGGCAATGTCGTATTCCTCTTCGCCGTAAAAGCCGGGCATTTCGGCCGTCTCACCGCCAATCAGGGCGCAGCCGGCCTGGCGGCAGCCCTCGGCCACCCCCTTCACGATCTCCGCCACCCGCTCCGGCACCAGTTTGCCCACCGCCAGATAATCCAGGAAGAACAGGGGTTCCGCTCCCTGTACCAAAATATCGTTCACACACATGGCCACCGCGTCGATGCCAATGCTGTGATGGACGCCGGTTAAATGGGCCACCCTTAACTTCGTACCCACTCCGTCGGTGCCGGATATCAAAACCGGTTCCCGGTACTTGGCGGTATCCAGGGCGAACAATCCTCCGAAGCCGCCGATATCGGTCAGCACGCCCGGACGAAAAGTACTGCGAACCGCTTCCTTCATCAGACCCACCGCCCGGTTGCCGGCCTGGATATCCACCCCGGCGCCGGCATAGGTTAAAGGTTGGCTTTTATGCTCAGACATGGGTACACTCCTTATTCCAGACTAAATTTTCCCGCTTCCCTGGGTTTGGGAATTTCCACCGGATACCTGCCGTCAAAGCAGGCGGTGCAGAAATGCCCCCCCTTGGAACTAAAAATCTCCAGCAGACCCTCCAGGCTTAAATAATGAAGCCCGTCGGCATTAATGGCTTTGCAGATTTCTTCCAAAGGCTGCTTGGCGGCAATCAATTCCTTTTCATCGGAGGTATCAATGCCGTAATAACAGGAACGCATCACCGGCGGTGAACTGACGCACAGGTGAACTTCCTTGGCTCCCGCAGCCCGCAGCATGGCTACAATTTTCTGGCTGGTGGTACCCCGGACAATGGAATCGTCCACCATCACCACCCGTTTTCCTTCCAGTACTTCCCGCACCGGGTTCAGCTTCAGGCGAACGGCAATTTCCCGCAACTGCTGGGTGGGCTGAATAAAGGTGCGGCCGATATAACGGTTTTTCATCAATCCCTCTTCAAAGGGGATACCGGACTCTTCGGCGTAACCCCGGGCCGCGGCGGTACCGGAGTCCGGCACGGGAATCACAATATCCGCCTCCACCGGGTACTCCCGGGCCAACTGGCGGCCCATCTCCCGGCGAACCCGGTTCACGTTGAAGCTGTCCATGGTGCTGTCGGGCCGGGCAAAATAAATATATTCAAAAATACAATGGGCCGGATTTTGAGCCCGGAACCCTTGAGTGGAGGTCACTCCCTTGCGGTCCAGGCGCAGGATTTCCCCGGGCGCCACATCTCTCACAAAGGTGGCGCCCACCGTTGTCAGGGCACAGGATTCCGAGGCCACCACATAGCCCTCACCCAACTGCCCCAGGCAGAGGGGTCTGAAGCCGTGGGGGTCCCGGGCCGCATAAACACAGTCCTCGCTGATAATCACCAGGGAGTAGGCCCCTTTTACGTCGATCATGCATTTCATCAGGGCTTCTTCCAGGCTGTTGGCATTGTAGCGGGCAATTAAATTAACCAGCACCTCGCTGTCGGTGGAGGATTGGAAAACTGAACCGGTGGCGCATAACTGGGCCCTCAGTTCCGTAATATTGGTAAGATTGCCGTTGTGGGCCAGTCCCATCATGCCTTTGGCATAACGGAAAACCAGCGGCTGAGCATTCAGGGGCTGGCTGGAGCCGGTGGTGGAGTAGCGCACATGGCCGATGGCCGCATGACCGGTCAATTGATCCAGACTGTTGCCGGTGAAGACCTCCGGCACCAGCCCCATGCCTTTATGCAACTGCACCTGACGGCCATCGGCCACGGCAATGCCGGCGCTCTCCTGGCCCCGGTGCTGCAGGGCGTATAAACCGTAATAGGTTACTTTGGCCACTTCCAGCCCCGGTGTGTAAATACCAAATACACCGCATTCCTCCACCGGCTTATCGGGCAGTACAAAGGAACTTACTTCATTAAGCATGGTATCGCCCCCCGCCATACTTCATCCAAACGTGCAACGGGCAAGTTTACCAGATTTCCTCCGCAGCCGGTGCAGCCGGGATTTACCACATTGATCACCAGGGCATCGCCGCCGGTTTTTCCCAGTTGCGAGTAGGGCACCCCTGCGTCCACCAGCTTTTTAACCAATTCCACGCCCCGGTTGGCATCAATGGTGATGATAATCCGGGACTGAGTTTCCCCAAAAAGCAGAGCATCGCCCCGGAATCTGCGGACCAGCGTAATTTCCGCGCCCAAGCCGCCGGAAATGCAGCTCTCGGCCAGGGCCACGGCCAGTCCTCCTTCGGAGCAGTCGTGGGCGGACTTAATGAGACCTCCCTGAATTTCCTGCAAGACAAAATCCTGAACCTTCTTTTCCAACTCCAAATTAAGCTCAGGAGGTTTTCCGGTTTCCAGTTTGAACTGCACCTTTAAATATTCGCTGCCGCCCAGTTCCGGCAGGCTTTCCCCAATGAGGAAGATGGCGTCTCCCTCTTGTTTAAAATCCGGGGTGCAGACTTGATCCAAATCTTCCACCAGCCCGATCATACCGATGGTGGGGGTGGGATAAACCGCCTGGCCTTTGGCTTCATTGTACAGGCTCACGTTACCGCCGGTGACCGGTGTTTCCAGCGTCCGGCAGGCTTCGGCCATGCCTTCCACGCAGCGCCAGATGGACCACATTACCTCGGGTTTTTCCGGATTGCCAAAGTTCAGGCAGTTGGTAACCGCCAGAGGCTTGGCCCCGCTGCAGACCAGGTTGCGGGCTGCTTCAGCCACCGCAATGGCGGCCCCGGTTTGGGGATCCAGATAGCAGTAGCGTCCGTTGCAGTCGGTGGTCATGGCAATTCCTTTGCGGGTGCCTTTTACCCTGAGAACCGCAGCATCGGAGCCGGGTCTTACCACTGTATTCAGTCCCACCATATGATCATACTGACGATAGGCGTATTCCTTGCTGGCAATATTGGGGGAAGCCAGCAGTTTCAACAGCACTTCATTGTAATCATCGGGCATAACCAACGAATCCAGGGGGTAATTCTGCACCTCTTCCAGGTAGGCTGGAGTCTGGGTGGGGCGGTGATAAACGGGGGCCTCCTCAGTAAGGGCCTTGGCCGGTATCCTGGCCACCACTTCCGGGCCTTCCCGCAGGCAAAGCATGCCGTCGTCGGTGACTTGTCCAACCACCACCGAATCCAAATCCCACTTGCTGAAAATTTCCTTGACCTTCTCTTCGGTTCCCTTCTCTACCACCAACAACATCCGTTCCTGGGACTCGGAAAGCATTAACTCGTAGGGGGTCATACCCTCTTCCCGCCGGGGGACCAAAGCCAGGTCCATTTCCAGCCCGGTACCGGCCCGACCGGCCATCTCGCAGGAGGAACTGGTGAGACCCGCGGCTCCCATATCCTGGATGCCTACCACATAACCGGTTTTAATTACCTCCAGGCAGGCCTCCAGCAAGAGCTTTTCCATAAAGGGATCTCCCACCTGCACCGCCGGGCGTCTTTCCGCCGCTTCTGCGGATAATTCCTCGGAAGCAAAGGTGGCCCCGTGGATGCCGTCCCGGCCGGTTTTAGCGCCCACTACCATCACCGGATTGCCGATACCGGAAGCCACGCCCCTTTTAATATCCTTCTGGTCAATTAAACCCACACACATAACATTGACCAGGCAGTTGTCCTTATAACTGTCGGAAAAATAAACCTCGCCGCCCACCGTGGGCACGCCGATGCAGTTGCCGTAGCCGCTGATGCCGGATACCACGCCGTCAAACAGGTAACGTACCCGGGGATGGTTCAGCTCGCCGAAGCGCAAACTGTCCAATACGGCAACCGGCCGGGCGCCCATGGTGAAAATATCCCGCAAAATGCCTCCCACGCCGGTGGCGGCACCTTGATAGGGTTCAATGGCCGAAGGGTGGTTATGGCTCTCAATTTTAAAAACCACCGCCTGTCCATCGCCAATATCCACAACACCGGCATTTTCGCCGGGTCCCTGTAAAATGGCCGTACCTTCCGTAGGCAGGGTTTTTAAAGCCGGACGGGACGTTTTATAACTGCAGTGCTCCGACCACATGACCGCAAAAATACCCACTTCCACATAGTTGGGCTCCCGGCCCAGTATTTGTTTAATTTTTTCATATTCATCCTCGGTGAGGCCCATTTCGCGCCAAACTTTAGGGTCCATCTAGCCGCACCTCCTTTGCCAGAAATCCAGCAGGGATTTAAAAATCAACTGGCCGTCGGTATTCCCCAAATCCTTTTCGGCACAGCGTTCCGGGTGAGGCATCATGCCCAGAACATTGCCCTGTTGATTGCAGATGCCGGCAATGTGATTGGCGGAACCGTTGGGATTGACCTCCGGTGTTACCTCTCCCTGGGCATCGCAGTAGCGGAAAACCACCTGTTTATTTTCTTCCAACTGCTGCAAGGTCTCGGCATCAGCAAAATAATTTCCCTCACCGTGAGCGATGGGAACTTTGATTACCTCTCCTTCCCTGGCCGTACAGGTAAAGGGAAGGGAGGCATTCTCCACCCGCAGAAAAACATCATGACACAAAAACTGCAGCTCTTTATTTCTGTGCAGAGCTCCGGGCAGCAGTCCTGCCTCGGTTAGCACCTGGAAACCATTACAAATACCGATCACCAGGCCGCCTTTTTTCGCGAACTCGATCACCGGAGTCATCACCGGAGAAAACCGGGCCACCGCCCCGCACCTTAAGTAGTCCCCGTAGGAAAAACCCCCGGGCAGGATAATGCAATCAAAACCTTCCACACTGCCGGACTTATGCCAAATATATTCCGCCGGCTGTCCGGTTACGGTTTTGACAGCGTGAAGGCAATCGGCGTCACAATTGGAGCCGGGGAAAACCACCACCCCAAATTTCACCCTTTACACCTCCACCAGTTCAAAAGTATAATCCTCAATCACCGGGTTCACCAGCAATTTATCGCACATGTCCTTTACCTGATTTTCAGCCTCGCTGCGATCGGCTACTTCCAGATCCACAACCATGTAACGGCCAATACGAACTTCAGGAACGTTTTTCCAGCCCAGAGCGTACAGTGACTTGCGTACCACGCTTCCCTGGGGATCCAGCACACTTTTCCTAAGGGTTACGTAAATCTTGGCTTGATACATCCGAAACCCTCCTTTTTTATATTTAGTGTTTCTTAGACTTAAGGGTATTCCTTTGGGGTCCTGACTAGGGGGACATCCTTATGTGTCCAGTTGTTAGACTCAGGGGGTACTGCTTATGGGTCCTGTAGAAGACACCTCTACCCCGGTGCTTATGAAGCTAACAACTGGACCCTAAAGCACTACTTATCAGTCTAGCAACTAGACCCCAAAGCAGTGCCTATGAGGCCAACAACAGAACCCTTGAGAATTACCCCAAAGGCTAGAACCTATTCTCCGGTCAGCCGGCGCAGTACTTCCTGGTAGGCTCCCTCCACTCCGCCAAGGTCGCGGCGGAAACGATCCTTATCCAGTCTTTCTCCAGTGGTCTTGTCCCAGAAACGGCAGGTATCCGGGGAAATTTCATCCCCCAGCAGCACCTGGCCTTGGTGCAGGCCGAACTCCAGTTTAAAGTCGATCAGATCAATGTTCACCGGCGCCAGATATTCCCGCATAATATCGTTTACTTTAAAGGCGGTCTTTTTAATAAACTCCATTTGCTCCGGAGTGGCCAGATCCAGGGCGGCAATGTGGAAATCGTTAATCAGGGGATCGCCCAGTTCATCGTCCTTATAGTAATACTCCAGCACGGTTTTCGGCAGCACGGTTCCTTCAGGGAGCCCCACCCGTTTGGACAGGGAACCGGCGGCGATATTGCGCACCACCACTTCAACCTTGATAATTTCCAGGGCCTTTACCACCATTTCCCGTTCGTTAATTAATTCTACGAAATGGGTGGTAATGCCCTTGCTTTCCAGTAATTTAAAGAAAACCGCCGAAACCTTGTTGTTAATGACGCCCTTATTGTCAATGGTTCCTTTCTTCTGCCCGTTAAAGGCGGTGGCGTCGTCTTTGTACTCCACCCAGAAATAATCCGGGCTGTCGGTACGGTATACTTTTTTCGCTTTTCCTTCATAAATCATTTCCAGTTTTTTCATTTTGATCCTCCTCCTCTTTACAGACCAAAGCGCGCGTAAATATCATCCATGTATTTTAAATGGTAGCCGTAATCAAACAAACCTTCCAGTTCCTCGGAACTTAAGTGGGACCGGATGTCCTGATCGGCATCCAGCAAATCCTTGAACTTTTTCCCTGAAGCCCAGGCTTCCATGGCGTTTCGCTGAACCAGCTCATAGGCACGCTCACGGGTCAATCCTTTATCCACCAGAGCCAGCAATACACGCTGGGAAAAGACCAGTCCCAGGGTTTTTTCCAGGTTCCGTTTCATATTCTCCGGGTAAACCAGCAATTTTTCCATGATGCCGGTAAAGCGGTAGATCATAAAATCCAGGGCGGTGGTGCTGTCGGGGAAGACCACCCGTTCCGCGGAGGAGTGGGATATATCCCGTTCATGCCAGAGAGGCACATTTTCCAGAGCCACCATGGCATTGGCACGAACCACCCGGGCCAGCCCGCTTACATTTTCCGCTGTGATGGGATTCCGTTTATGGGGCATGGCGGAGGAACCCTTTTGGCCTTTATTAAAATATTCCTCGGCTTCAAGAATATCTGTACGCTGCAAATTGCGAATTTCTGTGGCGAATTTATCCAGAGAGGAAGCGACGACAGCCAGGGTACACAGGTATTCCGCATGGCGGTCCCGCTGGAGGATTTGAGTAGATACCCGGGCCGGTTTCAGGCCCAGTTTGCGGCAGACATAAGCTTCAATTTTAGGATCAATATTGGCGTAGGTTCCCACCGCTCCGGAGATGGCGCCCACGCTGACGGTTTTAACGGCGCTTTGCAGGCGCTCCATGTTCCGTTCTGTTTCCGCCACCCACAGGAGCATCTTCAGGCCAAAGGTCATGGGTTCCGCATGAATGCCGTGGGTACGCCCGATCATCAGGGTTTCCCGGTGCTCCACCGCTTTATCCAGCAGCACCTGACGCAGCTTCTCCAGCCTTCTCAACAGCAGTTCCCCGGCTTCTTTCAGGCGGACACACTGGGCGGTATCCACCACATCCGAGGAGGTAAGTCCCATATGAATATACTTGGAATCTTCTCCAACGTGCTCGGCCACACAGGTTAAAAAGGCGATGACATCGTGACGGGTCACTTCTTCAATTTCTAAAATTCGTTCCACCGTAAAGGCCGCCCCGGCCTTAATGTTTTCCAGGGCCTGCCGGGGAATCTGCCCCAGCTCGGCCATGGCTTCGCAGGCAGCAATCTCTACGTCCAGCCATTTTTGAAACTTGTTCTCATCGGACCAAATTTGCTTCATCTCCGGCAGGGTATAACGTTCGATCATTGGATCATCCTCCGTTTCATAAAAAAGGATTTATTTACCGGCCAGGTAGTTCTCCACGCCCAGTTCTTTTATTCGGCTGTCCTTGGCTTCAACTTCTCCGGCCAGTTGTGCTTTTAAGCCGTGTAATTTTTCCACTACCTCCGGACTGCCGGTGGCAATGATCTGGGCGGCCAGGATGGCTGCATTTTTGGCCCCGTTAATGGCCACGGAAGCTACCGGAATGCCCGGCGGCATTTGTACGATGGCGTAAAGGGCGTCCACCCCTTCCAAGGCGCCGGATTTTACCGGCACCCCGATGACAGGCAGAATGGTATGAGCTGCAATAACACCCGGCAGGTGAGCCGCCAGTCCGGCAGCGGCAATAATCACTTTAAGCCCCCGGCCTTCGGCCGTTTTAGCATACTCGGCCGTTTTATCCGGGGCCCGGTGGGCTGAAGAAATGCTGATCTCATAGGGAATATTGAGCTTTTCCAGCATTTTAACCGCATCTTTCATCAAGGGCAGATCCGAATCGCTGCCCAATACAATACCAACCAAAGGCTTCATGATCTTTCCTCCCTCCAACTATTCACCAGCCAGGAAAATAAAGCGAATAACCACCAGCAGGAACAGGATGTACATCATCCAGTGAACCTCTTTGGCCCGGCCGGATAAAACCTTTAATGCGGTATAAAATACAATACCGGCGGCAATACCGTTGGCAATGCTGTAGGTAAAGGGCATTAAAGCAAAGGTGATAAAGGCGGGAAAGCCTTCGGTAAAGTCGTTAAAATCGATTTCCCGGACCGCAGAAACCATCAATACGCCGACAATGATTAAAGCCGGAGCGGTAGCCGGGCTGGGAATCAGCGTTGCCAGGGGCGCCAGAACCAGAGCCAGTAAAAATAACACCCCGGTGGTTACGGCGGTTAAACCGGTACGTCCCCCTTCGCCGATACCGGCGGTACTTTCCACATAGGCCGTTACCGTGCTGGTGCCCATAAAGGCCCCAAAGGAAACCCCCAGGGCGTCCACCAGCATGGCCTTGCCGATCTTGGGCGACCGGCCTTCTTTATCCAGCAGGCCGGCTTTGTCGGCTGTTCCCATCAAGGTGCCAAAGGTATCAAATAATTCCACAAAAGTAAAGGTAAAGACTACGGTCCAGATCCCCATTTCCAGAGCACCGGCAATATCCAGCTTGCCTACATATAAATTGCTGAAATCCGGCAGGGCAAAGGGGGTAAAGTTTTCGGGTATCACAGTAACCCCCATGGGAATGCCAATTAGGGTAGAGGCCAGGATACCAATCAACAGAGAGCCTTTAACCCGGTTGGCCATCAAAATGGCCGTAATGGCCAGGCCAATGAGGGCTAATAAAGCTCCGGGATTCTGGAAGGAACCCAAAAAGGAGTTCCATTCAAAGCTCTTCAGGGTGGCGATGCCGCCAGATTCTTGCAATGCCTCCAGTGTAGGAGGAAGCACCGGTCCCACCTTTATAATAGTAATTTCAGAAAGCTTCAGCCCGATAATGGTGATAAACAGGCCAATCCCCACGGTAATGGCCCGCTTCAGAGAATTGGGCACGGCCACAACCAGCAGTTGACGAACCTGAGTTACAGTCAGAATAAGAAAAATAATACCGGAAATAAATACTGCGCCCAAAGCCACTTCCCAGGGCATTCCCACGCCCTGCACGGCAATGGCGGCAAAAAAAGCGTTCAGTCCCATACCGGGAGCAAGGGCAATGGGAAAGTTCACAAACAAACCCATAGCAATGGTCACCAGCCCGGCGGCTGCCGCTGTGGCAAAGAAAACCGCGTTCTTGTCCATGCCGGTCGCCGATAAAATGTTGGGGTTAAGGAAGAGTATGTAGGCCATGGTCATAAAAGTTGTAAGACCGGCAATGATCTCTGTCCTTACGGTAGTGTTGTTCTCCCTCAGCTTAAAAAACTGTTCCAGCACCTGTAGATGCCTCCTTAAGATTAGAAGTTTTGGGCCAGTGCAGCACATAACACAATTCCTAGTTATTATTGCCACTTGAAAATGTGTCATGCATTGGCAGGGTTTTACAACCACACAACGCAAAAAAGCCCAGAACGATAGGTTTCATCCTGTAGCGAGTGAAACCTACCGCCTGGGCTTTTATCCCTGTCGGTGTAGCGTAAAAACGCCTGTACCGCTTGGACCGAACCAACCCCTGGGGGCTGTGGAACCCTAGGTACACTTTCCCTCCCGTAGTCGGGCAATTACGGTCGCCCGGTAGAAACGCCCGGGCCAATTCCCAGGCATATACGGAACCATTTAAATTGTACACTCACATACTAGCAAAGGCTTTCCTGGTTGTCAACGAGAAATACTCGGGTTAATGCAAAAATTACATAATTTTAACTTTTCCCGTCGACGTTCTTGAGAGTAAATAAAGGAGAAAGGGGAAAAGACCGGATAATTCCTGATGAACCGGACCCGCTGTCTGGAAGAAATGAAGTAAACAAAAAAGGACGATTGATTGACTTGAGAGAGCCAAATCTTAAATCGCCCTGCTTTATTTTTTGCTTAGGCATACCGGTCCAACATGTTGCCAATCATGGTTGTGCCCAATTCCGAAACAGAGTCCACCACCCATACAAAATGGCTCCATTCGGCCTGGTCAAACTGGCTGGCCCCCCTTGCGCTTGCCTCTCCCATGGCCAGTTCAAAATCAATATGAGGGTTTGCATCCTTCGGCGCATCGTTCAGGCTTCTCCACAAATTGATTTTGGCGCTTTGCTTATCCAGAGAAGCATTAACATAGATGGGGCTGGCCGGTTCCTGATTTTTCTGTGTGATGAAGACACGAACGACATCCACACGCATTTTACATCCAACCTCGCAATCTTGATGTTCCTCAACTCACTACCAACCATCTTTTATCTATTTCGGTCGACGAAGCAGGATTATTGATTCTTTGTATGGATTTTTTTAAATAATACAGCATTATTTTTTCCAAGCCGGATCGGGCTCCTTAGGCACTCGAATAATTTGACCCACCTGAAGCCGAGTTTGTTTGGGAATCCCGTTAAATTTGGCTAAATCCGAAGCAAAAACCTCGGTTCGATAATAACGGTTGGATATTACGGCAAAGGAGTCCCCCTTTTGAATAGTATGGTAAATGTATGGGCTGGGATCTGTCTGCGGAGCCTGTGGCGATGCTTGTTCCCCGGCCCTAGCCATTTCTGCAGCGGCAATTCTTTCTTTAAGAGTGGTATTTTCTACTTTAAGTTGACTGAGTTCAGAGTACAGAATTTTTGATTCCTGCCGGACATTCCAGTGGGCATAGACCAGATATATAATTACCCCCAGCAAAAGGACTAATAACCAAAACCTCCACTGAGAAAACAAGTCCTTAAAATCTTTATTGCCATTGATTTTGCCGGCAATCAAATATTTTTCCAGTTCTTTAACGGTTTTACCTTCCACACTAATTTTGCGCATAAAATGTCCCTTCTGATTTTAATGTAGGTTTATGAATTGTTTCTGACTGAAATAAAAATTCTCCCTGAATCCCTCGTAACCCTTTAAACAGTCAGTAGAAATAATAAATTGGTAGCCTGAGGCACTACCAATTTAAGAGCAGGATGAACTTCATATATATAACAAAATCTATTTACTTCTCACAAATTGAATAATAAATAGCACGATCAGTATAAGAATGATGACTAAAATGGAATAACCAAATATCTGTGCACCCAAAGAAACATCGGAAGCTCCATTGAAATTCAGCATAGCCCTCCCCCCTTGCAGAATACTATGCCAGTAAATTACATCTTTCACAATTTATATCTAAAAACGTCATTAAATTAAAGAGACTTTGGTCATGACAGTGATAGGACTAAGATCCCATTCTGTAAATTGATCCTTTTAAGGGGAACATCCTACCTGTCACTGCTCAACGATTTCAACAAAATTAAAGCCGGGAACCCGCATTAAATCTGGTTTCCCGGCCTTGATCTGCTTATTCCCACTCAATGGTCCCAGGAGGCTTGGAGGTGATGTCGTAGACCACACGATTTACCTCGTTCACTTCGTTCACCATACGGGAGGAAATCTTGGCCAGCACCTCATAGGGAATGCGATACCAGTCCGCCGTCATGCCGTCGTGGCTGTGCACCGCCCGCACCACCACCGCATAGGCGTAGGTACGGCCGTCGCCCATGACTCCCACACTGCGCATGCTGGGCAAAACCGCAAAATACTGCCAGATTTCCCTGTCTAGTCCGGCTTTTTTGATTTCATCGGTTACAACAAAATCCGCTTCCCTTAATATGTCCAGCTTCTCCCGGGTAATTTCCCCTAAAATTCTTACAGCCAGACCGGGCCCGGGGAAAGGCTGCCGCCAAACAATATCCGAAGGCAGGCCCAATTCCTCACCCAACCGGCGGACTTCGTCTTTAAACAACCAGCGCAGGGGTTCCACCAGTTCAAAATGCATGTCCTCGGGCAGCCCCCCCACATTATGATGGGACTTAATCACAGCGGCCGTAGCCGTGCCGCTTTCCACAACATCCGGGTAAAGGGTGCCCTGAACCAGGAAATCAATTTCTCCCAGCTTTCCGGCTTCCTCTTCAAAAACACGAATAAATTCGTTACCGATGATTTTTCTTTTTTCCTCCGGGTCCGTTACACCTTTTAGTTTACCAAGAAAGCGTTCCGATGCATCCACATGAATCAGCTTGATGTTAAACTGGTTCTGAAAAGTATCCACCACCTGCCGGGCTTCGTCTTTACGTAATAAACCATGATCCACGAAAACGCAGGTCAAATTGTCCGCCACCGCCCGGTGGACCAACACTGCAGCTACGGAAGAATCAACCCCGCCGCTTAAGGCGCAAAGAACCTGACGGTTGCCTACCCGCTGCCGGATGTCCTTAACGGACTCTTCCAGGAAAGAACCCATATTCCAGCTTCCGGAACAGCCGCAGATATCCGTCAGGAAGCTTTTGAGGACCTCGGTTCCCTTGGGTGTATGAACCACTTCCGGATGGAACTGGACGGCAAAGAGCTTCCGTTCTTCATTGGCCATGGCTGCCACCGGAGCCAGTTCGGTGCTGGCGATGACCTTAAAGCCCGGAGGCACCGCCTCTACCCGGTCCCCGTGACTCATCCAGCATTCTTCATCCGGACCCAGCCCCTTTAGCAGGTTCTCACAATCCGTAACCCGGAGACGGGTCCGGCCATATTCCCGCTGTTCGGCGGAAACCACTTTACCCTGCAACTGTTGGGTCATCAACTGCATTCCATAACAAATTCCCAGTACCGGGATTCCCAAATCATAAACAGCGGGATCCACGGTGGGAGCATTTTCTCCGTAAACACTGGAGGGCCCCCCGGAAAAAACAATCCCTTTGGGATTTTTGGATTTTATCTTTTCGATGGAACTATTATGAGGCTCGATTTCGCAATAAACATTTAAATCCCGGATACGCCGGGCAATTAGTTGGGTATACTGGCCCCCAAAATCCAAGACCAGGATCAGTTCCTGTTCAGCCAAAGACATCGGCTTGTCCTCCTTTATTTAATACTCGAAGTTGGAACAATGAAAGGATCATAAAAGCCTAATTGAACCTCACATAACCAAAGAAAAGTCTTAACTCCGGTATATCTCTGGTTTCAACACGGCAATATAGGGAAGATTACGGTAACGCTCATTGTAATCCAGTCCGTAACCCACCACAAATTCATCGGGAATGCTAAAACCGTTGTAATCAACGGGAACGTCCACCTTGCGGCGGCTTGGCTTATCAAGGAGTGTACATATTTTTAGGCTGGCCGGGCCCCGGGCCTTCATGTTCTCCACCAGGTATTGCAGCGTCAAACCGGTATCCACGATGTCTTCAACAATAATCACGTGCCTGCCGTCGATGCTTTTGTCAAGGTCCTTTAAAATACGAACGGCTCCTGATGACACCGCCCCGGCTCCGTAGCTGGAAACTGCCATAAAATCAAAGGAGGTCGGAACATCAATGTTGCGAACCAGATCGGCTAAAAAGATCATTGCGCCCTTCAGAATCCCTACCATTAAAATATTCTGTCCCTGGTAATCCCGGGTAATCTGCTGCCCTAATTGAAGGACCCGCTCTTTAATTTGTTGCTCGTCCAGTAAGATTTCTTTCATATGGGGATGCATTGTTTTCACTCCTTGCCAGAATTTGCCCACCCATTGAGCATAACAAAAATATTGTTTTTTCGTCAATAGTGTCCATAACTCCCTGCCTTAGGATTTCCTGGAAAAACAAAAAAAATGCCGCCTTCCAAAAGACGGCTGAGGGCTGAATTCTTTGATTAATTTAGAGTGTCTCCGGGAACGGCAATATCAAGATTTTTATTAAAATCCCAAAACTTAATTAATATTTCTAAGCCACCGCCATTTCCTTCCGCCCGATCGGCCCTAATCCGGGCCTGCCGGATAACAGGCTCCTCTTTGTCTATCCATAGGGTATAGAAAAATTGGTCAAATTGTTCCTCCAAAAAAATGTTTACAATATTGGGTTTAAGTTCGTAGACCAGGCATTCCTCTCCATCCAGTCGCTCCTCTCCCATCAGTTGGATCTCCGGTATATCCTTAAAATTAAAATTAGCCAGGGGATTGAGCTCGGTAATAAACAGTTCCGACTTAGACAACTGGTTTCCTTTTAAAGAAAGCCATTTCCCGGAAAAGGGGTCCTTCATATAGGTATTATCGTCGGTCTGGGTAAACTCAACGGGAGTTTTCAGTACCGTTCCCTTAATATGGACTTTATCCGGCATCACCCGTTCACCTTCAACCTTGCTGTAAAATTCATTTTCACCTACCAGTTTGGATTCTACCATAAACCGAAAACTTTTACTGGCAAAAGTATTATTAAGAGCTGCTTCCAGGTTTTTCTCACTGTCTGCCTGACTCACTCCGGAGAAAAATATTTTAAACAAAACAAATAAAATAATCAGTCCCCCGGTGATGCCAATGGCCGGCACCCATTTACGCCGATTTAAAAAGATCCATCTAGGTGTGAGCACAAGAAATCCCCCCAGGCTTAAATTCCTTTTTAAATCATACGGTGCAGGGTTCTACTTTATTCCAGTTGCACATGAAAAAGCCACCAGGGGTAACAATAATAGGGATTTCCATGTATAATAGACTTGTATTTTTAAATCGGGAGGGATTTTGTGAGCCTCAAAGAGATGCAAAGGGATGTACACGGTTGGATCAGCCAGTTTGAGGAAGGTTACTGGCATCCCCTGTCCATGTTGGCCCGGTTAACCGAGGAGGTGGGCGAGCTGGCCCGGGAGGTAAACCATCAGTACGGGCAGAAACCAAAGAAAGAAGAGGAACCGGAGGGCGACCTGGCACTGGAACTGGCGGATATTTTGTTTATCATCGGTTGCTTTGCCAACTCCCTGAATATCGATTTGGACAAGGCCTTTCAGGACATGATGGAAAAATATCGCCAGCGGGACAGCAACCGCTGGACTAAAATACAGCCCGAGTAAGATTGGAGGCAGATTGCGGATGAATCAGGCCGTCATGGTACAGTGTGAGGGAACTCTACATCCCCTTTCTTTGCTGGATAAACTGGCAAAGGATTTTATCCAGGAAGATTATATTTTAACCAACCATGAAAAAAATTTGCATGTGCTATGTTCCCGCATGGACCGTCTTAGCCAAAGTAAAACCGGGCGGAGAAAGCCTGTTTACACCCTTTACTCCGGAGGGGATTGCTCCTTTATTATTTCTCTAAAAGAAACCAGTCCTTTGATGACAGAATTTGCTGATTCCCCGCCTGAAGAAAGAGATCAAAAAATACTGGTCAAGTTCATCCTCCAGCCATTGCTGGAACTGGATACAGAGAAACAACCCCATAGACTCATTTATACCAAGGATCTGTCGGCGGCTATCGAGGCGGTTGATGCAGGGGAATATCCCTATTTATTTTTATTTAATTTTTAATCTTATCCACGGCCAACAGTAAAACGCCCGGGTTAATGGCCCAGGCGTTTTATTCTTTCAATGGGACTGATAATATTGGTAATGCGCACGCCAAAATTCTCGTTAACAACCACCACTTCACCGGTGGCCACCAGTGTTCCGTTGACCAGCACTTCTACCGGTTCATCGGCCAGGGAGTCTAATTCAACCACCGAACCGGGAGCAATTTTGAGTACATCTTTAATGGGACGCCGGGTTCTGCCTAAAATGATGCTCACTTTAAGCGGAATGTCTAAAATCAGTTCCAGGTTCCTCTGTTCAAGAGACCCCAAGGAAGGCACACTTAGTATGCTCTGCTGGAAAGCAGGTGCAGCAGCCACAGGTTCTGCCGGTTGAGCCGGAGAGGGAACTGCCGCAGGCTCAGAAGTACCCTGACTTGCAGCTAACATATTGGCCAAGTCCTCCAATTCTTCAGCACTGGGTAGATCCTCGGCATTTGTAGAGGGAGCTTCCGCCGAAGGCTCCGCCTGAGGAGCACCCATTAAATCGCCCAGAAGCAAATCCGCCTCTTCCTTAGCAGTTTCAACACCCATAATTTGCATAATATCGGTATCCACCATGTCGCCAATTTTTAAATTAAAGGATACCACCACAATAATGTCCTCAATTTTTTCAGGGGGGTTAGCCAGAGGGTCTCCCTGGTTTTTTAAGAGGTTGGTCACCGGTGGCGAAATGTTAATAGGACGGTTAAAAATTTGCGACAGGGAGGTAGAGGCTGTGCCAATCATCATATTCATGGCCTCGGAGGCCGCACTGACTTCCATATCGCTAATTTCCTCGGACATGGGGGTACCATCTCCGCCCATCATTAAGCTGGCCATAACAGCAGCATCCTTTAGTTGAATAACTAACAGGTTATAGCCATTTAAACCTTGAGCAAAGTCTACTTGAATAACCATGTAAGGAACCTTAAAGGAATCAAACAGTTCCTGTTTGCTTAAAATTTTAACCTTAGGGCTGGTGATGCTTACCTTTTGGCTTAGTAACTCCGATAGGGTGGTAGAAGCAGATCCCATGGAAATATTACCAATTTCACCCAGAGCATCCATTTCCTCGTTGGTTAAAATTTGCCTATTACCGGTCCGATCCTGAGACTCAGATATACTAGCCCCTTGGGGTGTTTCTATTTCTTCCGGATCCGGTGTGTTGCCTACCGATTGCGAATTCATTAAAGCATCAATTTCTTCTTGATTTAATAGCTTAGACAATTTCCCACGCCTCCTCGGCCAGTGAGGTCACCTGAACAGCCAAACCTTGTCCGACTGTTCCTGCTTGCACTTTGTATTTTAATTCATCGTCAATATGCATATCCATATCCTGGGTAAAGCTCCTGTTCGTTGAAAGTACATCTCCTATTTGAAGCTGCAGGAAATCCTTTACAGTGATGGTTGCTTGTCCTATCAAGATACTGATCTCCACATCGGATTCACCCAACCAGTATTCCAGTGCCTTAAGATCCTGTTCTTCTTGCTCGTTATCAGTGGTGAACTGGTTCGCCGCAGAAAACTTTGAGAGAATGGAATCAAGAAAATTATAAGGCAGGCATATATTAATTAACCCTTTGACTTCATTGCCCACTTCTGTAGACAGGGTGATTACGGCCACGATATCGTTGGGAGACATCAACTGGTGCAAATGGGGATTGGCATCGATGGACTCAATTTTAGGAGTTACCGCCGCGATATCCTTCCAGCTAATAGATAAATGATCTAAAAGTCTACGAATAATACGGTTGGCCACGGATAGTTCTATATCCGTTAATTCCCGGATTTTTAAAGGCATTTCCCCAGGCCCGCCAAACTGCAGATCAATGAGGGGAAATAAAAATTGCAGGTTGGTTTCCATTAAGGCAATTCCCTTGAGAGGAGCCAGGCTGAAGATGGTCATCACCGTTGGACTGGGAACCGAGTTAACAAATTCTTCATATGTAAACTGGCCAATGGAGGCTACCTCAATGCTGATGGGAGCTCGTAAATAACCTGCCAAAAAGTTTGAAAGCAGCCGGGCATAGCCCTCATGCAACACCTGGAGGGTTCGTAGCTGTTCCTTGGTGAATTTGTTAGGCCGGCGAAAATCATATCTTTTAAATTTTAAATTTTCTCTTGACCCGGTTGACTCATCGGCAGGTACTGAGCCGGATAATAACGCTTCTAACAGTGAATCAATCTCTCCCTGACTTAATACTTCCTTGGACAACTCCTACACCTCCTTTATGCAGGGTTTATGCAACTAAATTAACCCCTGGCAAGTACCCGTTCTATGGCCTGCAGGATGCGATCCTGCTGAAAGGGTTTCACGATAAAATCCTTGGCCCCGGCCTGGATTGCTTCCATAACCATGGTCTGCTGACCCATGGCGCTGCACATAATAATATTGGCATTGGGATCCACCGATCGTATCGCCTTTACTCCCTGGATGCCATCCATCTCAGGCATGGTGATATCCATAGTCACCAAATCGGGTTTAAATTCTTTATACATTTGTACAGCCACGGCCCCGTTTTCTGCTTCTCCAACCACCTCATAACCATTCTTGGTCAGTATATTTTTGATCATCATACGCATAAAGGCGGCATCATCCGTAATAAGAATTCGTTTACTCATTTCCTCTGTTTCCCCCTAAAATTAAATTGTAATACCTAAAGAATTAAATAAGGTATTTAATGAGCCATGTTCAGTAATCAGGAAAAAATGACCTTTAATCTGTTCATGATCCTCAAACAGCAAAGTCTCTATCATTAATATGTGCTCCTGGACATAGCCGCCGGCCACCAGTGAGGCACTCAACACGGCACCCAGCATATCCGTGGCAAACATAGGAACTGTCGGAATCATGTTCAAATTGGTCATGGAGCCGATGGCGCTGAGAAAGGAGCCCGTCAGGACATTGCCGATTTCTTTCACCACGGACTCACCCATCTCATCTAATTCCCGGGTGGTCCCCTTTTCCATGCCCATTAACATATCTATCAAAGTAAAGGTGCTTTCCAGGTTAAAAAGGAATAAAATCTGACCCGGAACATCCCCTTCTAAACGTAAATTTACGCAGCAGACCACTTCTTCCAGGCCACCCACCAGCTCCATAATATTTTCCAGGGAAAGGAATCGGCTCTGGGGAACTGCCATATCGATTCTTTTATTGACCATGGCAGCCAGAGCAGTGGCTGCATTGCCAATTCCAATGTTGCCAATTTCTTTGAGCACATCCAAATGGGCAGCAGTCAATTCCTGGTTATCTGTCATTACATCCCATCCTTTCAGCAACTCGTCAACCAGTTACCTTTTTCGGTAAAAACAGGGGGATACCTTGTCGAAGCCCAGTTCCGCATAATTAAAAATCGTTTCACTGCCTCCGATAAACAGGTAGCCTCCCGGATTGAGGGATTGGGCAAACTTTGCGTTGACCTTATCCTGCGCTTCCCGGGTAAAATAGATGGTTACATTCCTACAAGCAATTAAATCATAGCCCCTGGTATAGTTATCGGACAAAAGGTTGTGTTGCTTAAAGCTAACCTTTCCTTTGATTTGCTTAGAGACATAATATTTATTTTTATCTAAGGAAAAATATTTGTTTAAACGATCTTTAGGAACATTTCGTACGGCATCCGGTCCGTAACTTCCCTGGGAAGCCGCCTGTAAGATGGTTTTGTCAAGATCGGTGGCATCGATCTGGTGCTTTTTGCCCGGCCATAGCTCTTCTAAAATGATAGCAATCGTATAAGGCTCACAGCCATTGGAACAAGCCGCACTCCAGATTTTAAGGCTGCTTTTTTTCTGAATTAACTCGGGTAATATATTTTTCTCCAGAGCATGAAACATTTTAGGATCTCGGAAAAACTCGGAAACATTAATGGTAAGATAATCTAAGAATTCAAACCAGGCATCTCGGTTGGTATTTAAAAAATTAAAAAATGCCTTGTAATCGGGATAGCTTTTTCTGGTTAATAAATTATCCAAACGCCTTTTTAGTTGATTTTCTTTATAGCTTCTTAAATCCAAACCAAAGGTTTGGTAAATTCGTTCTCTAAATAAGTCAAAATCTGTCATTATATCACCTTCAGCGGAGAACCGATGGTTCGAATGGTAACCTGGCCGTTGGAAGTATCAAAAATCATGGTTCTGCCCCGATTACCACCCAACTCTTCGGCTAAGACACGAATACCGATTTTTTTCAAGACATTATGTACCATGGCGGAATTCCGTTGGCCGATATTTAAGATAAATTTTTCATCCAGGCCTGAAAACATTTGGGCCCCACCGGCTAATTTGGCCGTAAGGCGGGCAGGATTGCCCCCCATGCGCCTGATCTCATCAATCATCAGTGGTATACCGGTGTCCGCAAACTTGGCGGGCTTGGTAACATTGTTAAACTGAGTACTGTCGGGAAGCATGATGTGCAGTAAGCCCCCCACTTTGGTCACGGAATCATAAAGCACCACCCCTACACAAGAACCCAATCCCAGGGTTATCAGCTTTTGGGGAGCAATAGTTACTTTATAGTCTGCAATTCCCACCTGAATTTCCGCATTTCCCTTTGCCGGTTCCATTTCTGCCCCCTTTATAGGCTTGTATAAAATATTAGAACACAAACATTATTTGCGCAGATTATTGGCTTGCTCCCACATTCTGTCGGCTGTCTGCACTGTTCTTGCGTTTAATGAATACGCCCTTTGAGCCTCAATCATGCTAACCATTTCTTGTGTTATATCTACGTTGGAGCTTTCCAAATAACCCTGTTTGATCAATCCAAAACC
This sequence comes from Desulforamulus ruminis DSM 2154, assembly GCF_000215085.1. NCBI lineage: Bacteria > Bacillati > Bacillota > Clostridia > Eubacteriales > Peptococcaceae > Desulforamulus > Desulforamulus ruminis. The sequence goes on along the minus strand of NC_015589.1, from coordinate 1,287,249 downwards.
TTCTTCCCCGGCCTCACCGGAAACCGCTTCCCCACTAGCCTCTGTCTCGCTAAACAGGTTGTTTCCTTCTGCCAAAAGGGCGTTGGGAGCTGGAAAACTATACAATTCAATGGTACCAATTTCCTCTTCTGTTCCGTCGTTTAATTGTGCCGTAATTAATCCCTTTTCATCAATAGAGAAAGAAGTATAATCCTCTGGCAAAGTCATTTCCGGTTCTAAGGCATATCCAAGGGAATTAATAATGATTCCTTCATTATTAATATAAAAGTTACCGTCTCTGGTGTAGTATTCTCTGTCGTCATCTGGTGAAATAACCTTAAAGTACCCTGTCCCATCAATGGCAATGTCCAATGAACGACCTGTGGGATTAAGGATACCCTGTGTATCCACTCGTTGAATAGAAACTAATTTTACACCGCTACCCTCCTGAGGCCGGGGGTCTTCCGTTGAAGGAATACCCTGATCCCCCAGTGCTTGACGAACAACCTCCGCAAAATTGGGCTTGCTTCTTTTATAAGCAGTGGTTTGAACATTTGCCACATTGTTGCCCACTACATCCATTTTAAGTTGACTGGCTCTCATGCCCGAAACACCGTTTGATAGGGATTTAATCATATTTTCACCCACTTTTCAAAAATCCTGATATGAACTATTTTACCCTCCCAACCTGATTGATAGATTTATCCAGTAGTTCATCCGTGACCTGAATCAGTTTGTGGCTGGATTCATAAATACGCGCTGTTGCGATCATATCTGCCACTTCCTTAACAAGATCAACATTGGATTTTTCCAGACTCCCTTGAGAGACCCTGGTTTCCGTTGCTGGTTCCCCTATTCCCAAAGGATCCATAAAGTAATTATTGCCATCAACCTTCTTTAACAAAGAGGTATCTTCAAACTCCGTTATCTGGAGCTTGTCTACTTCATCCGCATCTTCACCCTCACCGACCACAATGGTCCCATCCTCCTTAATTAAGAAATGTTGAGGATCCTCAATGGTTATGGCACCCCCTTCGCCCAGTACGGGATAACCGTCGCCATTCAGTAAGTTGCCCTCAGCATCAATGTAAAAGGAACCATCCCGGGTATACAGCACCTCTCCATCCGGATCTTCAACAGCGAAAAATCCTCTACCCTGCAATCCAAAGTCTGTATTGCTCCCTGTTTCCATCAGTGGCCCCTGAGAAGTGATAACCACTTCCTTGGTAATCATGGTTCCAAGGTTAGCCTCCCCGATGATTTCCCTTTTTCCGGCAGGTCCCTTGGCCTCCAAAGCCAGCTTCAATGCCTCTGGAAAATTACCAATTTCGACATCATTTTTTTTATATCCCGTTGTGTCGATATTGGCCAAATTGTTGGAGACCGTATTTAGTTTGGCCTGTTGTACATCCATACTATTGGTGGCAATATACAAACTTCTCAGCATTTTAATCCCTCCAACTAACTCATCAACATTTCCGTAACGGTCCTTCTTAATTTTTTCATGGCCTGACTGTGAAGCTGGCAGACTCTGGATTCCGAAACTTCCAGTATCTGGCCGATTTCTTTCAGGGTCAATCCATCGCTATAGTATAGGGATAAAATCAATTGGTCTCTTTCTCCCAGCATACTCACCGCTTCCACCAGCAGTCTGCGGTTTTCCTTTTCCTCTACAATGCTTAGGGGATCCGGGCTGTTAATATCCTCCACCAGGTCCAGCTTACGGGTCAGTCCGCCATCGTTGCCGGAAACCTCCTCATCCAGAGAGGTAAGGTACATCTTATTGGCATCAAAGACCAGTTGATGCAGTTCATCCAACTTAATGCCCATCTCTTTGGCCAGCCGTTCATCGGATACAGCCTGTCCCAACTCTCCCTCCAGCCGTTCCCGGGTGTTTTTATACAGTTGTAGTTTCTGCCAGGCCGTCCGGGGCAGCCAGTTCTGCCGTCGGACCTCATCCAGCATGGCGCCGCGGATACGATGATAAGCGTAAGAATCAAAATTATTGCCCATGGAATGATCAAACTTGTCTAAAGCCTCCATCAAACCGATAACCCCATACCCCTCCAGATCCTCCTTTTGAATGAAGGCGGGGAGTTTCACCGCCACCCGGCCAGCCAGGTGCTTGACCAGAGGCAGGTGGTGAAGAATCAACTGGTGCCTGGCGGACGGATCACGGGTCGCTATAAACTTTTCCCAAGCCTGTTCCATTAACATTTTCCCACTTCCCGTTACTGTCGCCTTTTTCTCTCAACCATCCGTTCAAAAATATAAGCCATGATTAGATCCTGTTGCGGAGGTCGGATATCTAAAAATTTTAGACCCACGTGATAAGTGCCCATATCCGGGTCCACCAGATCGCACCGCAGTACTTTCACTAATAATTTTAATTCCTGTTCCTTGCCTTTATTTTTGTTTTTAGCCGCGATCTTAAAAGATATTTGCAGGGTGGCTCCTTTCAGGAGTCGCTCCTTCAAAGCCAGTTTCATTCCACCTCCGCTAATATCCACGGTGGTCGCCTTTTTATAAGCAGGTTCTTCGTTGGGGGAGGACGGTTCGGCATAGAAAACCTCTAATAAAACCGGAACACGAACAAACTCCCGGAGCTGAATGCGGGTGATATCCGCTTCTTTGGGTGCGGAAAAAATATACATGGGCAACAGGTCTTCTCTGGCTAACCGGCCCACAGCAGTGGTAACAAAGGTGTAGGCCGTTTCAGCGCCCATATATTTTACGGTAATCTGCTCTCCCCGGTTTAAAACCAAGGGGCGATTGCCATTAAAAGGGATAGGTATGTAAATGGTCCTGTCATCCATATCATAAACAGAACTCACATATTGTTCGTCCTCGTGTGTAGGAGTAATGAGAACCTTTTGTCCAATTTTTAATCGCTCAACGCTCACGACCTCAGCTCCTCCTGCCAAATAAACGGATTAATTTTCCAAAAAAGCCCTGGGCTCCCTGGGGTTCCTCTCCTTTTTTACCGGAAACCAGACAATCGGCAATTCCGGCTAAGCTTTGCGCTGCGCTTGAAGAGGAGGCGCCAACAATAAAGGGTTTTTGGCTTTTAACAGCCTGCACAACGGATTTGTCTTCCAGAATGGTTCCCAGGTTAACCAACTGAACCTGCAAAAACTTATCCGCCGTATATTCCAGCCTCTGAAAGGTGCTCTGGGCTTCCCTTTGATCCAAAGCTCGGTTAATAACAACCATAATCCGGTTATGCACATGATATTTAGAAAGAACTTTAATCAGCCCATAACCATCGGTCAAGGAGGTTGGTTCCGGCGTAATCACCATGATGACTTCATCCGCAGCGGCCAAAAAACCAAGAACCGTCTTGGATATGCCGGCCCCATTGTCTACCAGGATAAAATCAAACATCCGGTCCAGTTCCTGCAGCCCCTGACCCAACCTGCCGGATAATTCCGGTTCCAAATTGGCCAGTTCCACAAAGCCGGACCCTCCCGAGATCACCTGAACGCTCAAGGGAGAAAAGGCTAGAATTTCATCCATTCTTTTGCCCTGGTAAAGGTAATCATACAAGGTATATTGAGGCACAATGCCCAGCAGCACTTCCACATTGGCCATTCCCAGATCGGCGTCAAATACAGCCACCCGGTAGCCGCGACGGCTTAACTCCACCGCCAGATTAACGGTCAGATTGGTTTTCCCTACACCGCCCTTGCCGCTGGCCACAGCAATGACTCTGGCTCCGGAGTTTCGGTCTCTCCAAGCTGCTTCGTTTAAGTTAAGTTCTTGACCCCTCATCATCCTGTGCACTCCAGAACAGCAAGTTTGCTAACTTCTTCGGGTAAACCCGGAAAAGATCATCCGGTATGTTTTGACCATTGGCGTAATACATGATGGGCAATCCGGTGCGGCTGACAACATTCAGCAGGGAACCCAGTGTTTCTGTCTCATCCAATTTGGTAAAAATAAATTTATTGAAATTGGTAATTTTAAATTCATTAATTGTCCGGAACAAATCCCTGTCCTTGGTACTGGCCGACAGCACTAGAAATACATCCGGGTCTCCAGGAACCATTTCCAGGAATCCCTTTAATTCCAATATTTGTCCGGTGTTTTTGGATATTCGTCCCACCGTGTCAATCAATATATAATCTTTATCGCCGTGCTTTTCCAGGGCCTGCCGCAGTTCCGCCGGAGTCATGACCACTTCCACCGGCAGCTCGCTGGTTTCGGCAAATACCTTCAGCGAGTCGGCGGCGCCGTAGCGATAATTGTAAATGGTAATTAAGGCAATTTTCTTGTTCTGCAACAACTGTAAGCGGGTGGCCAGCTTGGTTATGGTGGTGGTTTTGCCTACACCCGGCTGGCCGATAAAAACCATAACCCGGGCGTCCTCTGTTTGGCTGTAGGCTGCATCCAGCATTTCCGCAGTCCTGTTGGCCAGAGCCAGCCGGACGTAATCATCGGGCGCATCTCCCGGAACCCGCTGCAGGGCAGTCTGCAGCATTTCCCCCGCTAAGCCCTCCTGAATATCCATTTCCAGCAGCTTTTCCATCCAGCCATTATCTTTGTCCACTGCCGCAAGGGAGGTTTCTTTCTCCCTAAGGAGGACCTGCTGAGATTTTAAATCTTCCTCGGTAATCTTTAGCAAAGATTCATCCAGCAGCGGCTGAAAACGGGTCTCCTGCCGCAGGGTTTTGGTAAAACCTCCTGCGGGATGATTGCCATTGGCCGGCTGGCTGCGAACCAGGGCGTATTTCTCCGGGTAGGCCACGGGGGCACTTTTAGGAGCCTCAATCTGCACCGGCTCCGGAATTCTGGGCTGAGGCAGGGTTCTGGACGTTGGTAGCGGCACATCGTCTAAAACAGCCGTAACCTCCACCATTTTTTTAAACCAACCCATCCAGCCCGGCCCCTTTACCCTGTGGCTGCTGACAATTACAGCCTCCGGCCCAAGCTCCTGTTTAATCAGGTAAATGGCTTGCTGCATATCCTCAACGGTGTATTTTTTTATTTTCAATCCAGGCTCACCGTCCCAACAGCTTCTACTTCAAGATTAGCCGGTACTTCATTTAAGGATAGTACCGCTAAATTAGGCAGATACCTTTCAATTAATCTTCTTAAAGGCAATCGTACCCGGGGTGAACAAAGGATGACCGGATTGGCTCCCCGCATGGTCACATCCTCCACCACCGCGTTTAACCTATCCAACAGCTTGCGCACCGTTTGAGGCTCCAGCACGGGATAAGCTCCGAACTGAGTCTGCTGGATGGCATCCTGCAGGGTCTGCTCCAGTTTTGGGTGCAAAGTAATTACGGACAGCTTGCCGTTTTCGTCGGAATATCTCATGCAAATGGTCCTGGAGAGGTTTTGACGGGCACATTCCGTTAAATAGTCCAGGTCCTTGTTGATTCTTGCTCCATCCGCCAGAGCCTCCAGGATCGTCACCATATCGCGGATGGGAACCTTTTCCTTCAGCAAGGTTTGCAGTACTTTTTGAATCTCACCCAGGGAGAGAATGTCCGGTATTAGTTCCTCCACCACGGCGGAGTTCTTCTCTTTAACTACGTCAATCAGTTCTTTGACTTCCTGGCGTCCCATTAATTCGTGAGCGTGCTGTTTAAGGATTTCCGTTAAGTGGGTTACCAAAACCGTAGAGCAATCCACCACCGTAAAGCCGTTTAATTCAACAAACTCCCGGTCTTCGCCGGCCACCCACCAGGCCGGCAAATTAAAGGTAGGTTCGGTGGTGGGAATGCCGTTAAACTTTAAGTCTTGTTCCATGGGATCCATGGCCAAATGATGCCCCGGCATCAATTCGCCGCCGGCCACCTGAACCCCTCTAATTTTAATCACATAACTGTTATATTGCAGTTGCATATTGTCCCGGATCCGGATGGGCCGTACCAGAATACCCATTTCCGAAGCGCACTGGCGGCGGACGGCAGCCAGCCGCTGAAGCAGGTCGCCACCCTGGGATTCATCGGTAAGGGAAATTAAATTATAGCCAATCTCAATTTCCAAAGGATCCACCTGGAAATAGTTAAATACGTTTTCCGGTTCCCGTTTTTGATGCTGCTGGGATTGCAGGACCGCAGCCTGCTGCTCCAGATAATCCTTCCTTTTCTTTTCTCTTTCGAGCAGCCAGGCGGAATATAACAGAGCCGCGGCCATAGAGAGGAATAACAGGTTGGGCATGGCCGGAATTAAACCAATAACAAACAAGATAATCCCCGCCAGCAGCAGCACTTTGGGAAAATTTAAGAATTGTTTGGATACATCACTGCCAAAGGTCCCATCGGAGGTGGCCCTGGTTACCAGAATACCGGTGGCGGTGGAAATCAGCAGGGCGGGGATCTGGGCCACCAGCCCGTCCCCAATGGTTAAAATGGTAAACCGCTGCAGGGCTTCGGCCATAGTCATGTCCATCTGGAGGACGCCGATCACAAAACCCCCTAGAATATTAATTAAAATAATAACAATACCGGCAATGGCATCTCCGCGCACAAACTTGCTGGCACCGTCCATGGCGCCAAAAAAATCCGCTTCCTTTTGCAGCCGCTGCCGCTTATATCTGGCTTCGTCTTCGGTAATCAAGCCGGAATTTAAGTCCGCGTCAATACTCATCTGCTTACCGGGCATGGCGTCCAGGGTAAAGCGGGCCGCCACTTCGGCCACACGGCCGGAGCCGTTGGTAATGACCACAAACTGAACGACGGTGATAATAATGAAAACCACCGCCCCTACCACATAGCTGCCGCCTACAACAAACTGACCGAAGGCTTCAATGACCTTACCGGCAGCTCCCTCCCCGAGAATTAAGCGAGTGGAGGAAATGTTGAGGGCAAGTCTGAACAGCGTGGTTACAAGTAAGAGCGATGGGAAAATGGAAAACTGCAGGGGTTCGGTGGTAAACATGGTGATCAGCAGGATAACCAAGCCCAGGCCCATACTGAGAGTTAAGAAAAAATCCAGCGCCCCCGGGGGCAGAGGAATGATAATCAGCAGGACAATCCCGATGACAAGGCCTGCCACCAGCAAATCACTATATTTTTTTAGGTTTCCTGCCACTGTCGTCTGTGCTGCCACGTACGTATTAACCTCCGGATTTATCTTTAATTAAACTTTCTGCTGCTTCAGTCTGTAGACCATGGCGATAATCTCCGCCACTGCCTGGTACATTTCCATGGGAATCGACTGTCCCACTTCCACGTTGGCATATAAAAACCTGGCCACTTCAGGCTTTTCTATCACAGGAACGTTATGTTCCTGGGCTATTTTCCTAATTTGTTTGGCTACTTCCTCGGTTCCCTTGGCCACTACCTTGGGGGCGTCCATATCCTTTTCATACAGGAGGGCCACCGCATAGTGAGTGGGGTTGGTTACCACCACGGTGGCTTTGGGAACTTCCTTACGAACCAGATTCATCAGCAATTGACGCTGGCGCCTGCGCAGCCAGCCTTTAATTTGAGGATCCCCCTCGGTTTGCTTGTATTCTTCCTTTACTTCCTGTTTGCTCATGCGCATTTGTTTTTGAAAGGCATAACGCTGGTATAACAGGTCGATAACCGCAATGCCCAGGTAAACCGCGGCTCCCCATAAAATAACCTTGAGGGCCACCTCGAGTACTTGGTTGAGCAGGGTCTTGGGCGGAGAGTGAAAGATGGCCATGAGATTGGCGAACTCCCCCATAACTGCTGCATAGATGACATACCCGATGACTAGAATTTTAAAAATGGATTTGGCCAATTCAAACAAGGAGCGCCCGCTAAAAATTCTTTTTAGCCCGTTGATAGGATTGAGATGCTCCGGTTTAAACTTGATGGCTTCCGGTGCGAATAAAAAACCAACCTGTGCAAGGTTCGCTCCCAGGGCAATGATCATCAAAGCAATAAAGAGCGGTATAAAGATCATAAAAACATGTAAGGTAAAGTCGATTAACAAATTGATTAATTGATTGTCGTTGTACCGAATCGCCACCAGACCGTTAAAATATGTATAAAAATAAGCCTGGGTCTGGTTAATTAGAGCGTCTTTGGAAAGTAAGGCAAGGATGGCGGCGGACAGCAGCAGGAGCGCCCCGTTCAGGTCGGCGCTTTTAGGCACCTGGCCTTTACGCCTGGCTTCCTGCAACCGCCTGGGCGTCGCCTGTTCGGTTTTTTCCTGAGAACCTTCTGGCATCAGGCTAATCCTTTCATCAGTAATAGGAGGTCACGCTGCAGGGTATCAAATAACAATTTAAAGACGGAGGTCAGAGCCGGTAAAAGAATGGCCAAAGAAGAAACCCCCACCGCGATTTTCAAGGGAAACCCCAATTGAAAAATATTCATTTGGGGAGCTGTTTTACCAACCAGCCCCATGGCCAGATCGGTAATGACCAGTACTGCAATAACCGGGGCGGCAATCTGCAGAGCCAGGGCAAAGGAGTCGGCGAAAATGCGGATCACCAGTAGTGAAATTTCCCCGTTGATCCCCGCCGTGGTCAGGGGAACCAGTTCATAACTTTTAACCAAAGCCCGGATCAACCCATGATGGCCGTCTACAATTAAAAATAAAACCAGGGTCAAAAAAAAGAGAAATCGTGAAACCAGGGTATTCATGGAACCGCTCATGGGATCCATAACAGCGGACATAGCAAAACCAATCTGAAAATCCAACAGTTGTCCGGCAATTCGAATGACATTAAAAACAAAGGTGCAAACCAATCCCAGGGCCAGGCCAACTCCCACTTCACTGAACACCACCAGGGCAAATCCCCATAAGCCTCCGGGAAAGGACGGGTCCACCGGCTGTACCATGGGCGTAATCAGGACCGTCAGAATGAAAGCCAGCCCGGCCTTGGTCAGCGGGGGAATGCCCACTGTGGAAAAGAGCGGGCAGACGGCAATGAAGGACACCATCCGTATAAAAACCAGAAAAAAAGTAGCGATCAGTACAAAATTCAGCAACAAACTGCACCCCTAGCGGATCAGATTGGGGATCTGCTCATAAAGCCTGGTAGTAAAATTAACGGCGATATTTAAAAGCCAGGAAGCGGCAATAATCAGAGTTACAAATACTGCCACCATTTTAGGCACAAAAGTAAGGGTCTGCTCCTGTATCTGGGTGGTTGCCTGCAGAATGCTGATAATCAGACCCACCAGCATGGCCACCCCCAGGGCAGGCAGGGAAAGGATCACCACTAACATTAACGCTTCCCGGGCCAGATGAAGTACATAAGTTTGCGTCACTCTTTAAGCCCTCCTACCGGAAACTTTCCACCAGGGATTTTACTACCAGATACCAGCCATCCACCATGACGAACAACAGCAGCTTAAAGGGCAGGGAAACCATCACCGGGGGCAGCATAAACATCCCCATGGACATCAGGGTGCTGGCCACCACCATATCGATAACCAGAAAAGGAACAAATAAAATAAAACCGATTTGAAAGGCCGTTTTCAATTCACTGATGATAAAGGCAGGAACAATCACGGACATGGGAACGGCATTAATATTCTGGGGCTTTTCCATCTTGGCCACGCTGAGGAACAATCCCAGGTCCTTCTCTCTGGTTTGTCTCACCATAAAGTCCCTTAGAGGTTGAGCCGCCTGGTCCACGGCCTGTTCATAAGTCAATTGATTGGCTAAATAAGGCTGAACCGCATTTTGGTTAATGTCCCGGTAGACAGGATTCATAATAAAAATGGTTAAAAACAACGCCAGCCCGATAAGCACCTGATTGGGCGGTGTTTGCTGGGTGCCAAGGGCGCTGCGCAAAAAGGACAACACCACCACAATGCGGGTAAAGGAAGTCAGCATCATCAGGAAAGCCGGCAGCAGTGACAGCAAAGTTAAAAAGATCAGCAGCTTGACACTGTCCACAACCTGCTGGGGCTGATCGGCGGTCTCAACGTTTAAATTAATATTGGGTATCGGAATCAACGGCTCTGCCAGTGCAGCATTCGCTGATAAGAATACCAAAAAAATGGCTAGAACCACAATGAATAAATTATTTTTCCCTTTTCTGGTCACTTTCCGGACACCCACTCCCGCTTTTTCCCTTTCGGCGCCAGCCGGATCGGTACTGTTGTGATAATTGTTGTGAGAAATGCTTCATTTTTTGGGACAAAACATCTGAAAACTCGGCAACAGGTGCAGTTCCATCGGTATCAAAGGACAACGGCTCCGGCAGCGATTCAAATTCTTTAACCAGAGAAATCCTGCCCTCCTGCAGGGCAAATAAATAATAGCGTCCCCCGATTTCCACCAGGGTCAGTCCCCCTTTGGAACCCAGGGGTAAATTCTCCACGGTCCTCATATATCTTTTCCCGGTGGAAAACACCCGGTTGCGGGCCAAGCCGAATTTAATGGTTATATAAGCCAGAAACAGGATCAAAGGCAGGAGAACCAGTACCCGGATAAAAAGCCAGAGGATTTCCTTATCCATTTATTTCACGCCCATGTTTTTTGGTGGTTTCAGTTCAATAATCCTGACAGCAAAACTGTCATTTACAACAATAATTTCTCCCTTGGCGGTTTTTTTACCATTAATAAAAATATTGATGGTATCTCCGGCGGATTTATCCAGGGAGATAATCGAATCCACATCCAGATTCAACACCTGACGAAACTTTAGTTCTTTCTCTCCCAACTCGGCGCTGAGGGTCACATGAACATCTTCCAGGTGGTTCAAACTGGTTTTGATGGGCCGATCCGAACGAGCGGAATCTAAAGGAGGGAAGCGGACCTTTTTCACGGCCGCCTCCTCCTTCTTAACACTGCCATCTTCCAGCTCACTCAGAAAACTTTCAATTTCTTTTTCCGTCATCATTTGCATCACCTTTACTGAGTGAGATATTCGGCAAAGTAAATTCTGTAAATGGTTCCTTCATGGAGATTCTTATTAATTTCCGTCTTGAGTTCCTGGGCTATTTTGTCGATGCTTTCCGGGGGCTGTACATCCGACATTTTCTTCTTGCGGATGACCCGGATCATGGTATCCTGAAGAACTACTTTATTTTTGGTTATTTCTTCGCCCAGTTTTTTGTTCTCTTTATTTTGCTCATATTCCAGAACCGGGGTGATTCGCATAAAGCTGTTACCACCGGGATCAGCCAGATTCACTAAAAGGCTGCCCATATTCACTGTTACAAGTTTCTCCGGGTCAGGTCCTTCCCTGTGATCTGAACTGGTGCTTTTGAAGTAAATGACTCCCCCTACTCCCACCCCGACAATCATCAGCAGCAGAACCAGAATGGCAATGATGATTTTGGGCGTAAATAATTTTCGAGGTTGCTGCACCTTTTGAGCTGTTTCCTGCGGTGGTACCGGCACGATCGATTCACCCTTTACAGTAAAATTTAAATACTTACGTTATCAGTTATCTCTTTAAGTTTACCAATTCTTCCAGCAGCGTATCCGAAACGGTGATAGTTCTGGCATTGGCCTGGAAACCACGCTGGGTCACCATCATATCCACCATTTCCTGAGATAAATCTACATTAGACATTTCCAAATAGCCGGAGGCAATGCTGTTTGTTCCTTTATAGTCTGCATCAGTTAAATCAACTGGATTGCTATCTCCGGAAGTGTCAGTCGCCTGATAAAGATTGCCTCCCATTTTTTTTAAACCTTCAGGGTTCTTAAAGCTATATAAGGCAATAGGTTGACTTACTGTTAGAGCATTCCCCTCAGAATCCTTCCCCGCAATCTCTCCTGTTTCACTAATGCTCAGCGTCGTAATATCAACTGATCCGGAAGATGCGGTAATTGTAATGGGCCCACCATCCACACCGGTTAGATATTTGCCGTCTGAATTGACAATATAATATCCGTTAGCACCGTTTGGGCTGAGGAAAAAGACTCCGTCCCTGGTATAATAATCCGGGTCTCCGGCACCGCTTTCATTGGCTACTCCAAAAAAGGCATCCCCTTGTATGGCTAAATCCAGTGTTCTACCGGTGTTTTGCATAGGACCCTGCGTAAAATTATTATTAATACTGGCCACCTTCATACCTGTACCAATCTGGTTTTGGCCAATGGCCGGGTTATTGCTGTAGTACTGGCTCAGGGAATCCTGGAAGTTTACCCGGCCGGATTTATAGCCTGTAGTATTAACATTTGAAATGTTGTTACCCACCACATCCATGCGAGCCTGATGGTTTTTTAACCCGGAAATCCCGGAGTACAACGATCTTAACATTCGCAAATCCTCCTTATTACTGGCTGCCTCCGTCATTCGGCAGCCTGCAGCCTCCTTGCGGGCCGGCTGGTTATTTTATAAATACTGCACTGTCAATGTTGGTAAAAACATGTTCCGACATGCTCCCGCGGTCCACGGCTGTCACCACGGTCCGGTTGGTGATACTGGCCACCAGCGTCAGATCCCCATAGATTAAAAGCGAATCTCTGGAACCTTTAGTTGCGGCCTGCTGTACCGCTTTGTTAATTTTACTGAAGTCAGCCTCCGTTAAAGAGATATTTCTTTCCGCCAGTCTTTTTTCCGCGTGAGCAGATAACTTTACCGGCTGCGGTTGTTGATGAACTTCCCGCTGCAGCATTTCCTCAAAGGAAAGCCTGCTGTTTTTGAGGCCTGTATTTCTAGGTGGTACCGCTTGAGCCGTCGTCCTGCTGGTTAAGGTTATCGCCGGTTGATGTGTCAGGCTCTTTGCTTCCATCGGCTTCTCCCCTTTCCACTGCCATGACCTGCTCTAAATAATAGGTTTTCCCATTGTCAAGGACAAGTTTTATTCCGTCGCTCCCCATGGTAACCCTTTCCACAGTTCCTTCTATCGTCTCCTCACCATTCAATAAAGTCACTTTGTTGCCAATTAAAGAAGACCCGTAGCTAAGCATTTGCAGGGAATACATTCGTTCAAAGTTGGTATTCAGATTGGTTAATTGTTCCAGGGTGGTAAAGGTAGCCATTTGCTCCACAAACTGATTGGTGTCCATGGGGCTGGTAGGATCCTGATATTTTAACTGTTGAACCATCAACTGCAAAAAAGCGTCTTTGTCCAGATTTTGGACCGGCTGGCGTTGCGGCCTGTTTTCATAATAATAATCGGAATTACTGCTGCCCGTTGCATTAACAGCCATATTGCACCTCCATTACACTACAATATTAACGCCGGGATTCGTATTAATTATTTGAGAAGAACTTGCAGGTTCCGACGGCTCTCCGGGTAGGGGATATCCGCCTTTCATTTTGAAGTTGCCCTTCATTTGCCAACGGTTGTCGTCTCCCTGGGAATTTTGATCCCACTGCCCGGTTTGCTGCTCCATGAATACCGCCGCCTCGCTGAGGCGAACATCCTGTTGGGCCAACAATTGCTTTAACTGGGGAAAGGAGGATTCCAGCGCTTCTTTGGCTGCTCCGGTGGCTGCAATAAAGTGGGCGGATAGTTCCCCTTTGCTCCAGGTCAGTTGAACCGTTACTTCCCCCAGGTGCTCCGGCTGGAGCTTCATTTTAAGGACGGTTTGCCCCGGATCCTGCTGAAGCATTAAGTTCTTTACCATCTCCGTTAATCGGGAGGGCATTTGGGAAACCGGTGTTTCCAAGGCCTTATGGCCTATCTCCGCTCCTTTGATCGGCATCTCCTGTTTCACCAGCAGATGGTCTCCTTGGGGTTTCTCTGCATGAACCGGGGTTTCCTTTGCACTTGTCTGCCTAACTGTCATTTCCTTATCCGTTAAGGGTTCTCCGGATTGGCCTTGTTCCTGGTTCAAGGAATTTCCCTGGGCAGAGCCGGCAGAAGCAAGTACGGTATTAGGCACAGAGGGTTCTTCCGTCTGTAAGGCAATCTCGTCAGCAAAGGAAAGGGTATTATTTTGGTTGCCTGGATTTCGTTGAACAGTAGTGTTGGCTAAAGCAACGTTATCCTGCACTTCTTGATTCAGTCCGGCGGCATCGTTCTGAAGGGATGTCGGGGCGGATGCCAATCGGGAGTCAGAAGTTGCATCGCCTAAGGAGGCTGCTTCAGCAGAAGGCACGGTAGCTGAAACCTGCACCGGATTTACAGCAGAGGGTATGATGTTATCTGGCACCTTGGGTTGAAGAACTATCCCTACGTCTTCAGCCGCCAGGGCCAAAACCATCTCGTTATCCTCGGTCGGTTCCTGATCCCCTAGGGAAATTTCCGGCAGAGCAACTTCTTCCGGCTGCCCTTCTGTGTTCTCCTGGCCCAAAAGCAGGTCTTCTCCCTGGTTCTGTCCTACTTTAGGCAGACCATCTGCCAGCATGAGCATTAACAATTGGCTAAATCCGTCTGTAGTTGCTTCCCCAGAGGTTGCATTCTGTGAATTTTGAGCCTGAGGTTGAATTAACTTGGTTATTTGCAATTTTTCACCTCCTTTCCATGGTCGAACTTATTAATGATGGGCCCTGGCATAACCCAGGGTAGCCAATTCATCAATCTCTTTGCTTTCCAGGTAGGCTTCCTGTTCCTTATACTGATTCCATTGCTTTTCTTTCAACTTCTCCAAAACCATACGTTCCTGCCGGGCCTTTACGGTGGCCTCCCTGCGAAGTTCCAGTATTTCCTGGGCTCGGTCCAGCATCTTGCTTTGCCGGTCCAGGGTCAACTGCAAATGCTCCCGGTACAATAACGAGTGAAGCTGTTCATCCGGTTGAGCCACCTTTTCGGAAAAACGCACGGCTTCTTCCAGCTTATAGTGAGTCTCCTCCAGACTTTGCCGGCAGTTCAGGCATTCCTGCTGTGCCTTAACCTGTTCCAGTAAAGTTTGTTCTTCCTTGGCCACTCGCTGCTGAAGAACCTGTTCCAGACGGAACTGAAACTTTTTCATGGTTACTTACCTCCTGACACTAATGAGGCTAAAGCATTTAAAGTTTCTTCATAACCGCTGTGCTCTGTGGGAGACTGTTTTAAAAAGTTCACGATTTCTTCATACTTCAACATGGCCAGATCAATTTTGGCATTGGAACCCTTGACATAAGCCCCAATATTAATTAAATCCTCGGATTGCAAATAGGTAGCCAATAAATCTTTAATAGCGCCGGCTTGGCTTTTGTGCTCTTCCGAGGCAATATCCGGCATTAGCCGGCTGACACTTTGCAATATATCAATGGAAGGATAATGGTTGCGGGAAGCCAGGGAGCGGCTCAATACAATATGTCCGTCCAAAATCCCCCGCACGGCGTCTGCAATGGGTTCATTCAAGTCATCTCCATCCACCAGCACGGTGTAAAAGGCGGTAACCGAACCCCGCCGTCCCATGCCCGAACGTTCCAGCAGCTTGGGCAGCAGTGCAAAAACCGAAGGGGTATATCCTTTGGTGGCCGGAGGTTCCCCCACAGCCAGTCCTACCTCCCGCTGAGCCATGGCAAACCGGGTTACGGAATCCATCATTAACATGACATCCAGCCCCTGGTCCCGAAAATACTCGGCGATCGCCGTGGCCACAAAGGCTCCCTTTAACCTTACCAGGGCCGGTTGATCCGAAGTGGCTGCCACCACAATAGATCGGGCCATTCCTTCAGGTCCCAGATCTTCTTCTAAGAATTCCAGCACTTCGCGACCCCGCTCGCCAACCAGGGCGATTACGTTGACATCGGCGCTGCCGTGCCGGGCAATCATGCCCAGCAGAGTGCTTTTTCCCACACCGCTGCCGGCGAAAATCCCAATGCGCTGGCCTTTGCCGCAGGTCAGCAGGCCGTCAATGGCCCTTACACCGGTAGGCAAAATGGTATTAATCCTTTTTCGTTCTAGGGGATTCGGCGGCCGGTTGTCCACCGGATACTCCTCCCCCTGACCGTTCAGGATATGGTTTTCTATGGGCCTGCCCAAACCGTCCAATACCTTGCCCAGCAAATGCCGACCTATTTTGACGGTGAGCGTGTGTCCACTGGGCACCACCGCACACCCCGGGTAAATGCCCCGTAGTTCTCCCAGCGGCATTAACAAAGAATAAAGGTCCCGGAAACCTACCACCTCAGCCCGAACCGGTTCAGCTTCACCCTGAACAACAATGTCGCAGACTTCCCCAATACGGGCATTTATTCCCTGAACCTCTATCATCAGGCCAATGACCCTGGTTACCTTGCCAATGGGCTTGATGACCCTGGCCCGGTTCACCCTATCCTTATAGGGATTAAGGTTTATATCAACCTTAACCTCCATAAACTCACTCCTCCCGGCCATACAGGGCCTTCAAAGCCTCTTGCCAGCGGGTTTCCAGCGTGGCATCCACCTGTCCTTGATCGGTTTCCACCCGGCAGCCGCCGGGCTGGACTCCGTTGTCCACTAAAATATTCAATTCAACTTTAGCCGGCAATCCTTGAAGCAACTGACTGCGCCCCTTTTCAACCATGGCCTGGTCCGCATCATTTACATAAATGGTCACCAGAGGTCTATTTTTCACAACCTCCAGGGCTTCCCTGGCAATTTGCATGATAGTCTGGGGTTCCACCGAAAGCTGGACCATCACCACCCGTTCGGCAATATCCACCGCCAAATCAACGACTTCCATCTCCAGCTTGTCCAGCATTTGGCGATAGGCTTCCTTAGCCTGATTCAGCACCTCCCGGGCTTCTTCTCTAATACGGTCCGCTTCTGTCTGGGCGGAGTGAATGCCTTCCTGCCAGCCGCTCTGCCTGGCTTCCTCTTTAATTTGTTCTGCCTGCTTCTCGGCTTCTGCTAAAGAGCGGCGAAGAATGTCATCTGCCTCTAATTGGGCCTTACTAATAATTTCATTGGCTTGTTGACTGGCCCGGGAGAGAACTTCTTCCGGAGAAACGGGTTCCACTTCTTCATCCGGTTTAGAGCAGGACAGCTCCCTTAATGATAATATTTGGTCCTGCTCTTGAACCGGAGCGCTTTTAATGATTTTATACAAGAATTGCATCCTCCCCGCCACGGGAAATGACAATTTCTCCTGCTTCCTCCAGCCGGCGGATTACATTTACAATCCGCTGCTGCGCCTCTTCCACCTCTTTTAAGCGAACCGGACCCATATAGGTAATTTCTTCCTTTAACATATCCGCGGCACGCTTGGACATGTTTTTGTAGATGCGGTTATTAACCTCCTGGTTGGCCCCTTTCATGGCCAGACCCAAATCTTTGTTGTCCACTTCACGCAGAACTTTTTGAATGGAAATATCATGAAGTTTGACAATATCTTCGAAGATAAACATCATCCGGCGGACTTCCTCGCTTAAATTGGGGTCAGCCCGCTCCAACTGCTCGAAAATCAATTTCTCTGTGGCCCGGTCTACCCGGTTCAAAATATTCACCAGACATTGGACACCGCCCACAACGGTTTCGTCGTGCTGGGCCACGGAAGAAAGTTTTTTCTCCAGAACTTTTTCAACCTCTTTGGCTACATCCGGGGAGATACGATCCAATATAGCCACCCGTCTGGCCACCTCACTCTGCACCTGAGGATCCAGGTCCGACAGGATCATGGCGGCCTGGTCCGGTTTCAGGTAAGACAAAACAAAGGCAATGGTTTGCGGATGTTCCTCCCGAAGGAAGCTTAAGATGTGCCTTGGATCGGTTTTACGCAAAGAACTGAAGGGAACAGACTGCATGGTGGAGCTGATCCTCTCTAAAATTTCAGCCCCCCGTTCCCAGCCATAAGTCTTTTCCAGCAACTCTTTGGCGTAATTCACACCACCATTCACCAGATAATCTCTGGCTTGGATTAAATAGACAAACTCTTCTACCACCTGTTCCTGAATTTCATTGGGAACCTTATCCATTTCCGCAATGGAGGCGGTAATTCTCTCCACTTCATCCTCGGCAAATTCCCGTTTTAAGATCCTGGAGGAAATATCTGCACCTAGGGATGATATAAGCAATATCGCCGCCTTTTGTTCTCCGTTCAATTTCTCATATTGCATGGTAATTTCCCCTTATTCCCTCAGCCATACTTTGAGTACCTGAGCAAGGTCCTCGGGACGTTCTTCCGCGATTTCTTTCAATTCCTTATGTTTATCCCGGGCAGGCGGCAATTCCCATTTGGGAGCAGGCGCCTCTTCCTCCGGTTCCATGTCTGTAATTGGTATACCAGCCGGTTCCCCAACCTCTGCCAATCGGGCTTTTCTTCTCCGGCGGCGCAGATATAATCCAAGTAGCAGCAGTAAAATCAGAAGTCCGGCAGATGCAGCCCCAACCATCATATACAAATCATTTATATTTTGCTGCTGGGTTTCTTTTTCCAGCTCTTGCGCCAGTTCCAGATCGCTCCGGTCAAAGGTCATGGCGGATACGGTGATCTGATCACCCCTCTGCTCATTAAAACCAATGGCCGCAGAGATAATATCTTCTAATTGGGTTCTATCCAGATTCTTTACAGATTCATCCAGCACCACCGCTGTAGATAGCCTCACCACTTGGCCCGGAGCCTGTATTACAGCCGACACCCTTTGGCCATGTTGGTAATTCCTAATTTCATCGGTTTTTTGGTAATCGTTCTGGCCCGTTCCGGTCACACCGGTAATAGTCTGGCCGGGCATTTGCGTGGTAGCGGACGGCACTCCTCCGCCACCGGAATCGCTTCCGCTTTCCTCGGTTTGCCGTTCACTGACAATGGGACCCTGCAACACTTCCGTAGTGTTGGTCTGCTGCTGGTTGAAATCCAGTTCCGCCGAGACCATGGCCACAGCCTTATTCGGTCCCAGCACCTTGGCCAGCATTTGCTGGACCCGACTTTCCAACTCCTTCTCGTAAGCCCGGCGAATTTGCTGCTGGCGTTCCACTGCACTGCCGCCAAAAGCACCTCCAGCGTCAGCCGTTCCGGAAGGGTCCTTTAAAAAGTCATTTAAGACATTGCCTTCTGTGTCAATAATATGTACATTTTCTGACTTAAGACCTTCAACACTTCCTACAATTAAGTCATTGAGTCCTTTTACTTGCTCCGGTTGAATTTTAGCGTTAGGTTTCAGCTTAATGACAACTGAAGCGGAAGCCGTACCCTCGTCCTCAATAAATACACTTTTTTGAGGAATAACCAAATGCACTCTGGCTTGTTCAACCCCTTCAACACTGGTTATGGTGCGGCGGAGTTCTTCCTGCAGCGCCCTTTGATAACTCACTTGCTGTTCAAAATCGGTAGCTCCAAATTTACTTTTATCGAACAGTTCGTATCCTTGCCCCATACCGGTCAAGAGGCCGTCGCTGGCCAATTTGATCCGAATGTCATCTACTTGTTCTTCAGGAACGAGAATAGTCTTTCCTTGATTAGTCAACTTATATGGAATTTTTTCGCTTTCCAACTGGGCAACAATTTCTCCTGCATCCTTAGCTTCCAAATCTCCCAGCAACATGGCATAGTTGGTACGAGTCAAGATTTGGACCAGGTAGATTAAACCCGCCAGGATAATTGCACTGACCAGGATAATGAGGACTTTTTTGTTATAACTGATTCCCTGCCACCGCTGCTTTAGTTTATCCAGCAGGTCTTTATAATTCAACAGTACCACTCCTCAGAGGAGGATTATAGCTGCATCCGGGAGATTTCCTGGTATGCCTCAACTACTTTATTTCTAACTTCCACAGCCAACTGTACGGTATGTTTTGCTTCCAGCATGGCAATGGTTACCTGGTGAATATCCTGAATTTCACCCACCATAAATTTTTGCATTATTTCGTCTGACTGAGTTTGTGATTCATTCAGGTTGGCCACCGCAGATTTTAAAGCCTCTCCAAACCCCAATCCTGCCGGTGTCTGGTCCTTAGTGCTGTTTTCCGGTATCTGCAACGGCAGGGGGACCGGCAATATATTCATTTGTCAAAACCTCCTATCCCTTTGATATTTCAAGGGCTTTTAATGCCATGGTTTTGGCTGCCTCCAGGGCGGTTACATTGGCCCCATAGGATCGGCTGGCTGTAATCATATCCACCATTTCATTGACAATATTAATGTTCGGGTAGGCCACATTTCCTTTTTCGTCGGCCAGAGGATTGGTAGGCTCGTAAGCAATTCTGGGTGGAGCGGGATCTTCAACGATGCTTTTTACTTTTACACCGGCACCAGCAGATTCCACACCACCGGGAGATAGAGTCTGCCGGAGTTGTTCGGCGAACAAGGGAACCCGGCGGCGATAAACCGGATTGTCCGGGTCATTGGGACGGCTGGCGGTATTCATATTGGCGATGTTGTTGGCAATCAGGTCTAAGCGCAACCGTTCCGAAGTCATGCCTGAGGCGCTAATGCCAAAGGTATTAAATAATCCCACCGTTCACTTACCTCCTGCCTGAAATAACATTGCCCAGAATGCTAAATCGATCCATCAATCCCTGGGCATAAATGTCTTGTTGAATTACAGTACTAAACAAATTGACCATTTCTTCATCAATATCCACATTATTGCCATCGTACCGCATGGTGGTATCCCTCACTTGTTTTACCTGCGGATCTGCCATAACGTTCGAGGTGGCAATATGCAAAGGATGGGTTCCTTTTAGAGGAGACCCTCCAGTGCTCTGAACTGCCGCTTTCAATTGATCTTCAAAGCTCACGTAGGATTTTTTAAATCCCGGGGTATTAATATTGGCCACATTATTGGCAATCACCCTCTGCCGCAAAGCACTGGCATCCAGACCTTTCTGCAAAACATTTATAATGGGACTGTCAAAAAGATTCATAACCTCATTCCTTTGGTATATTTTTCTTTTTCCATTAAAGTTATTGGCCTAAGAAAACGATAATATTACTAAAAATTAATATTTTGCATCATATCCTTGGTTTTTTATTGTCTAAAAAGGTAAATTCAACATTTTTCCCCATTTCCCTGCTCATACCTGCTATATTATGCATTTTTTTACAGTTATTTAATGGATTTGTAATATGATAAAAACCTCCTATTTTCCTACGTAGGTAAAGACGTTTTTATATTTAGCTTTGTTCATTTATAAAAATTTCAGTTTAACTAATTTGTCAAATTATATCCTGTTTTGTTGTATTTTAACTTATAAGTCGGTAGAATGTCCAGTATTTTCCATGAGGCGATAGTCTAAAATTCCTTAGGACTTAAGTCCTATTCTCTATCATCCACCGATGAGACCGATCAATTCTTTTAATGCATTTGCAGCTCTATTAACCCTGTTTCGATCCATATCCGGACATATGGGCAAATTGATGACCCTTTGATAATACTCCTCCGCCCTAGGGCAAAGCGGCCCTTCGATGGTACATACATCCGGATGCCCCTGCCAGAGATAAATGGGGTGCAGATAAATCGGGTAATATTGAACATCCGCCTTAATGCCCTGCGCTAATAATTTCTCAACAATCTTTCTTCTGGCGGCAATTACTTTCTCTCCTTGCAAAAGTACAGGAAAGGAATACCAGGCAGGTTCATGATTCTCAGGCAAGGGTGGCGGCAGCAATTCTTCCGTCCCTTTCAGGGCTTCATAATATATCCGGGCAATTTCCCTGCGGCGCTCCTGCATCTCGTCAGCCCTTTGAAGCTGGGAAATGCCCATATCAGCCTGCATACTGGTCATCCGGTAATTGTAACCGATCTCCTGGGCCTCAAAATGCCAAGGTCCCTCCTTTTTTACTAGATCCTCCAGTTTAAACATCATCCCCGTGTCTCTAAATAAAGTTAACCACCGGTAATACTCTTCAGAATGGGTGGTTACCACCCCCCCCAGTTCCGTATAGACTCCCTGAGGGTAGGAAAAATCAAAAACCGTCAAAGGGCTTATGGAGCCAATCTTTTTGCCTTTATAAACGCCTCCCAGGGTCTGAGAGGCGTCCTCCAGCAGAACAATCTCCCTGCCTTCCAGCACTTTGGACATGGCCTCCAAATCACAGGGACGACCGCTATAATGACTAGCTATAATCGCCTTGGTCTTGTCCGAAATTCTCCAACGGATTTGCTCCGGATCCAGACAGCCTGTACGGGGATCGATATCGGTATAAATAGGCACTCCGTCCAAGTAGCGAACGGCATGGGCCACCTGAGGATGGGCTAAAGGCGATAAAATCACCTCATCCTTATGGCTGATCCCCGCCGCATATAGGGCCGCGTGCAGGGCCGCCGTGCCGTTGGCAACAGCCACGGCATACTTCACGCCCAAGTGTCGGGCAAAGGCTTCTTCAAACTTCTTTACCACTTCTGCTCCATTCATAAGTAACTAACCCCTTTTTAGCATTTATGTATAAACCTGTGTTTTCTATTATGCTGCCCTTTAATAATCAAAAACCCCATGCCCCTTTGACTTGGCATTGGGAGCCGACAAAGATATAATGGTGTTAGATTTAAATATCTCATTGTAAAATTCTTACGGTGTGATTATAATATCAGATTTTTAAGGATTGATAAATTATGGATGAGAAAACCCTTTGTTTGATTAAAAATTACTTAATAAAACACTTGTCTCCCTATTTTATCATTCTATTTGGGTCCACAATAAAAGAAACTTCGAGAAAAAACAGTGATGTTGATATCGCTTTTTTAAGTGAGCAATGCTTTAGCGATTATGAAATCTTTGTGATCAGCCAGGGGCTTGCAGACAGAATCGGTAAAGAAGTAGACCTAGTCGACCTGTCAAAGGCCTCCACCGTTTTTCAGGCCCAGATATTCCATACGGGAAAGGAACTTTACTGTTCAGACACAAATAAAAAAAGACTTTTTCAAGTCCTTACTTATAAAAAATACGCCCGGCTTAACCAGGAACGCAAGCCGGTTTTGCAAAAAATTGTAGAAAGAGGTTCCCTATGATTATTGATGATGTTGCCTTAAACAAAAGTCAAATTATCAAGCGCTGCCTCAACAGGATCCACGAAGAATACGACGGTAATCCGCAAAATCTAAAAAATTATACCAAACAGGATTCCATTATTTTAAATCTACAAAGAGCTTGTGAAGCTGCCATTGATCTGGCCATGCACATAGTAGCTGAGAAGGATCTCGGCTTGCCCCAAACCAGCCGGCAGGCCTTTGATCTTCTGAATAAGGATAATATCCTCGATACTGAACTGACAAAACGTTTAAAAGCCATGGTTGGCTTCCGTAATATCGCCGTACACGAATACCATTCCCTCAACCTGGACATCCTTCAAAAAAAATCATTGAGCATCATTTGGATGATTTTGTAACCTTCACACAAATCATTGTAAAAATGCAAAAACTTTAATTACCGCAAAAAACCAGTCCAGATTTGGACCGGCTTCTTTCAGGCAAATTTGTCAACCACAAAACCAAGCATTTCTTTAAAATAGGCAACCATATTTAATATTTTCTCCGGTGGGATTTCCCGGATCACCGAATTATCCTTGGTACTGACGATTTTTATCATATACTCGCCGCTTTTTTCGTGCAGCTTAAAACGTAATTCCGTGTTATAAGTCTCCATGGTTTTGTTCATTTTTTCCACGGCATTTTTAATTTGCTCGGCAGTAGTTTTGCTGTCCTGGCCAGTTGCCCCTTGGGGGGACTCTTCCGGCGCTGCAGCCTTTTCTCCGGGTAATGGGGCTGCATCCTGGGATCCTCCGGCAGTGGGAAAATATTCCTGCGGTATGCTTGCAATATTTCCAATGCTATCAACCATTTTAAGTCTCACCTCCTGCAGTCCTAATTTTTGCGATCAATAAAATAACCGGCATTGGCTGACCTGGATGGATAATAAGAGTTTCTGGCCCGTTTCCCCGCCCTTATATCGGCAACCCTGCGTTTTATGGAAGAAAATTCTTGATTCAGATGGTTCCGGTTCTGCTCATCCAGCTTAATAATGTGCATCAGCAAATCCTGGAATTCACCGACATCGTTAGCAGTCCTATTGTCGGCAGAACCAATAACCTGAAATTCTTTATCAATGGCATCAATTTCCTCCATCAATGCCTGCCTCTCAGCCAGCAGGTCGTGCAGTTCTTCCATGGCCTTTTCCTGAATACACCGCCCCTGGCGAACCGTAAGATCATATATTTTTTGCAGCTTCTCTTTTTTCTGGAGCCGGTATTCTTTCAATGTACTATGCCCCATGAGCCTTCTCCATTTTCACCTGCTTCATGGCTGTAACCCAGGTATCTTTAATCTCCTCGGCATAGCTCTGAATTTCCTGCAGGATCTCCCTATCCTTTTTTATATTGGCTTCCGCCAACCGACGGTTCATGTAATCGTACATCAGCATCATACTATTTCCCACCTCTATTTGGGTATTTAAGGTGCCCATGAGGTGAATTAAAATATCCTGGGCGTGCAGGATGGCTTTATTGGCTGCTTCAATATTGCTTTTCTGTACTGCCATTATCGCTACTTTTATATCCTTTATCAGCCGATTGTACAACATGGTTACCAGTTCTTCCGGTGCGGCGCTTATAACGGCGTTTTGCTGATAGTTCTGATACAAATTTTTATCCATACGCTTCCCCCGTCATTCTTTTCCCATTTTAAAATTCTTCCAGAATGCTCTTTATTAGGAATCTTTTCTTTAATGATATTCGGCTTTTACCTGTTAAACTTAAGCAGTCTGTGATAAATTAGGAAATAAACCAATATCACCCGGCAGGAGGTCTTGCAAGTGCAGAAGTCGGAAACAGGTTCAGTAAAGATTTTGTTTGAGCGAGGTTTACCCGGTTTTGAAGAACTAAAGTATTTTACACTCTCCAAACCCCTTGAAGAGGCTCCTTTTTATTCTTTAAATTCTACGGACAAAGAAGATATTTCCTTCCTGGTTATAGACCCGTTCCAATTCTCTCAAACCTATGAATTTAATCTACCGGATTCTGTTAAGGAAACACTGTCCATTAACGGCCCCGCCGATATTGTGGTGTTTACTATTATCAACTGCCAGGAAGGGCTAATGAAAGGCACGGTAAATCTAAAGGCTCCTATCATCATCAATGTGAAGGAGCGAAAAGGTACACAATTGGTACTGGACAATCATCCTTATAACGTAAAGGAGCCCCTGAAAAATCTTCTGCCGCAATCGGAGGGAAAATAATTGCTGGTATTATCTAGAAAGAAAAATGAATCCATCCAAATTGCGGGCAGCATTAAGATTACTATTTTGGATATCACGGGAGACAATATAAAACTAGGCATTGAGGCCCCCCGCAGTATCGAAATCTACCGCAGCGAAGTACTGCAAAGCATCCGGCAGGAGAATGAGCAATCCGTGCTAAACAGCGTGAAACCGGAAGAACTGGTTAAATTGTTAAACGAGCATACCAAAAACCACCGAGCCTGAATCGGTGGTTTTTGTATCATAAACAACGATTATCGTTTACTATTGGCTGCCGCCAAACTGTTGGGCTAGCCAAGCAGATTGACTGTTTAGATTCTGAATGGCAACTTCCATAGCGGAAAACATTTGGTAATAATAATCTTCTTTATCCTGCAATTTTTCCAAGAGGGCTTCCAG
Source organism: Desulforamulus ruminis DSM 2154 (assembly GCF_000215085.1). NCBI lineage: Bacteria > Bacillati > Bacillota > Clostridia > Eubacteriales > Peptococcaceae > Desulforamulus > Desulforamulus ruminis. Next base: position 1,261,984 of record NC_015589.1, on the reverse strand, counting down.
CCTTTTGTTCTGCTCCTTCATCTGCTCGGAAATCACGTTTTCCTGATCGGTGGTGTCATTCTCCATGCCGGCTTTAACCAGCAACGCCCCTTTATTCCCCATACTGTCGCGGGTGGTGCGGATATTATCTTCAATGACATCAAACATCCGCTGGGCGATGCCCTGCTGCTTAAAGCGGGTAGCCCGATCGGAAGAATCATAGGGAATCTCCGATTCCTGGGTAAATAACCGGGTTACCTTGTCGGGCATATCCTGTATGGCTTGCTTCAGTTTCTCCTCATCAATCACCAGCTTGCCATTATCCGTCCAGGCGTTGGAGGTGGTGATCCCGATATCAAAGAGGCTGATATCCACGCCTTCTACCTTTGCATATAGGGTCGACCGGAAATCATCCAGCGCCTGCTCAAGCAGCGAGTCGGACCTTAACAGACCGCTCTTGGCCTTCTCTTCCCAAAGTTTAATGTCGTCTTCGGACATCTCTTTTTTCTGCTCGTCGGTCAAAGGGAGATAGGCGTTAGAAGTTTTGGTCTTATATTTATAAGATTTCTCATTGAGTTTGTTACTAATCGTATCGATCAAGCTATTGTATTTATTGACAAATTCCTTAATATTACTCAGCAGCTTATCCGGATCGCCGGCCACCGTTATCGTGGATTCACCAATCCCTTTTAACTCATAGGTAACTCCGTCAATAGCAAATTTATTGGTTGAACGAGTTACCTCCGTGCCATCAATGGTTAGCTTAGCATCAGTCCCGTGTGAAACTTCTTCGGTCATATTAAACTGCAGCGCCTCAAAGAAATTTCCTTTTACATCCTGAACATCCACCTTTTCTGCCAAACCGGCGCTCTTGGACTCCAGTACAAATTTATCCGATAAGGAATCATACCGCATAGTCACGCCGGCGCTGCTGTTGTTCACTTTATCCATAATGCTTTTTAGGCTGTCTTCCTTAGTGGCCGTAATGGTTACCCCATTGACCGTAAATTCAATCTTTCCCTCCGCATCATAGGGTTTAGTCTCGTCGGGCGGTTCACTTAATGTTAAATTGGCCGCGATCTTTTCCATGGAGTCCGTTAAACTGATTTTATTGCTGTTCACCGCATCAGTAAAGCCCAACTCATCCCTTAAACCGTCGTCACCCTTTAATATAACGATTTCATGAGCATCCGTGGTTTTAAAGCTGATTTTCCCAGCAACAATGTTAACCTCTAGATCCGCAGGCGCTCCCTGAGCAGTTAATTGGTTTCTTATTTCCGTCTGAAAATCCGCGTCATCCGCAAAATTCTCCGTCAAATCGATATGATATTGCACGCCGTCAACCTTTATATAAAAGTCCTTTCCAATATCATTTGTGCTGTAGTTAATGGTTCCATTCAAATTAATACTACTGCCGCTTTTGATTCCCAGCTTAGCCAGCAGGTCGTCAGTACTGCCGGAGGTTACCGTCACCTTATCGGCTGAATTTAGTGAAACCAACTTTATCCCGGTAGGATTTTCAGGATTGGAATCTGCGATTGCTTTGATATTTTCAAACCCTTCATCAGCCAAAACGCTGTTTATCTTGGTTATTAATCCATCCCGATCCGAGGCACCCGCCACGTTCAGTTCATGAACCGTCCCGTCGCCTATTTGAAGCTTAAAGGTTCCTCCGGAAAAATCAGTAATTTCCCCGCTGGTAATTGCATTGCTCTGGCCGTTGGCAAAACCCAAGGAATTTAAATAAGTATTGGTCCCGTCAGCAATTTTTAAACTGCTACTGCTGGTGGCCGGTTTGAAATTTAACTTATCGTTATTTCGCGATACCGTAATTTTACCGGACCCAAAGGCATCATTGACTAGATTTTGTAATCCGCCAGCCAGTTCGTCTATATCGGTATAATTCTGATCTAAAACTATCGTCTTAGTAACCCCATCCAAGGTAAGAGTGAACTGCTTACCTTTTTTCATTTGGCTCATCATATCATCAACAGAATTTGTACCGGTTAAACCACCGGAAGTTCCCTTGCTTACTCCAGCTCCTCCTGTTTTTATCGCGTTGGTAGCTAGGCTGATAACATTCACATTGTGACTGCCCGTTACTGCCCCCGCCCCCGCAGAGATAACCACCTTACTGGTATCCGAAGAGGTGGTCGTAAAAGAAGCAAAAGCTGTTGCAGATCTAAAATTTGTAGCTGGTTTTAAGTTATTAAAATATTCATCTTTAAAAGATCGAAAGGCATTGGTAATTTCCCTGTAAGCATCCTTCTGCCAGGATAATAACTGCAGGCTTTGCTTTAGGGTATCAACTTTGGCTTGCTCTACTTTCATCAGCTTTTGAATGGTTCCATCCACATCAAAACCTGAAAAGCCAGTAATTCGGTTAACCATATTTTCCAACTCCTTAAAAGCTTTACAATACTATAAGCTATAATATAGATGTTTATCATTGTTTTCGGCTTTTTAAGGGATTTATTTAGCCTTTCTGGTAAATATCCTCAAATGATTCTAAATAGGGTTTATTTTACAGAAATATTAGGAATTATCTTGGTCGAAGAGAGTTAAGAAACCTTAGCAAATCAAAATTAATAAGTTTTCCAAATAGATAGAATATCATTGCATATATAAAAGAAGTTTAGTCATCATTATTACATAATTATATAGTCCCTCATAGACTTCCCTGCTTACTCTAATTTTAAGTTAACTAATGAAATCATATACGGTAAACGATTATAGCCACCTTTTTTAATTTGATCAAGAATATCTTCATAAAAAGTTACATTATGCCCAATACTTCTTTCAATAGTGTTGATTACTGCTACCACCAAATTCTCATCCACCTTCCTTTTTTCAGCCAGGCATCTGCAAATGGTAAAGAAACGGATTAGAGTATAGAAAAAAATCATTAAGAAGTAAGCATCCATGTATTTATGTGTATAGAACTTTTTAGAAAAAATAAAGTTTACAAAATAGTTTTCGTAAATATGATTAATATCTTCAATACCTACTCTGTAATATTTATTATAAGCTTCTAATAATCTGTCTGCCTGGCTATCAGAATTATTAAGAGGATTAAATTGCTGATAGGCTAATTGGAAAAGCTCCTTCATATTAATTTCAGACATATCAATCCATATTTTACTAGCAATTATATTATTAAGAAAACCCATAATAATTACCGGTTTTGCAGGAAGACTGTTGAATTGATCTATAAAAAATTGATCTATATTTCGCAAGTATCTCTTGACACCATCCATGTCACCATCTTTTAATTTATCTATAATCATACCAGTTAATATAAGCCTAGTATCAATGTCTATATCTCGAAACTGCATAATATTAATAAGTAGTTCTTCTATTTTATAGTAATTCGTTTTCCCAACTTTACTCCGCTCAAGTAAATTACCGATTTTATTGTACTGTGTATGCAAGGAAGGAAAGCTAAAATTCTTGGGATCTTGATAAAACTCAATGGGTAATTTTTTCTTTAAAGTTTCAGCAGCAGCAGCACAAGCATATGTAAGAGATATTTCATATCCCCGTTCAGTGAGAGTAATTCCCCTAGGAAACATTTTACAAGTATCTGATAGGGCCTCTATACCGTACTTTCTTTGAATGGTACATAAACCTTCCTCGTCCAGGAAGGGACAAACATCAGCCTCTGTCAAATCAATGCCCTCTCGATTACCTTCAACCTTGTTGTTAAACTTAACAATGGCTCCTCCATCCTTTTCTTTTTTAATACTAGATAGCATAGCCGCAAAATCTTCATCTAGAGTACTAAAATAGTCGTACTTTTTTACGGTTTCCTTATCAAAGTTAATTTGCCATCGCTTACAACATTCAGTACACATGGTACATTTAAAATTTAACACATAGTCAGGAATTAAAAATTTTTTCCTAATCATAATCTTCTACCTTTCATGATCAGAATTCCTTTTATTCTCTGGTACCCTTTTGTAATTGCTATATCCACATTTACTTCGTAATCAGTTTCTTATAACATTTCCAATGTTCTTACCACTATCCCCTAGCTATGCATAACTTCTATACTAATTCACCCACAGTTTTTGTGTTAAACTTCTAAAATGGTACTCCTTTAGGTAATCAATTTTATAGTTATATTTTTCTGTTTTGATAAGATGGCAATTAATAACTTAGATTATCGAATTCAAAGCGCCTCTGTTTAAGCGTATAATCAAACATTAAAGTATGATCATTCCATGAAAACATACTATTGTACAATATTTTTAAATATTTCATACAACCAAGGAGATGCATATTCTTTTGCCATTTTTCAAAAACTTAACTTGCTTGTCTTCTAATTTACTCTATAAAATTATTTATCAAAATAGATTACCCTAACAAGCTCCATTTTACTGGTGTTCCTTTTTTTACATCTTGATTCACTTTTTTCCCGATTACTACATCATAATACTTGGGGGCTAATCCTAGACCCGGTCTTATAACTCTAAGATTCTCTTTAGTGAAAATATCTCCTTTATTCATATCATTGGATACATAGAGAGAACGCCGAAATTGTAGTGACGATTTCTCACTATTAGTCGCCCCATAATTAATTTCACCCAGCGATTGCCACGCCCTATAACTTTCAATAACTAGCGCCTTCATTTCATTCGGTTCCATCGAAAAAGCTGCATCAACGCCACCGTCTTCACGGGAAAGGGTAAAATGTTTTTCAATTATTGTTGCTCCTAGGGCGACACTGGCTACCGCCGTGCCTATACCCATAGTATGATCGGACAAGCCAACCTGGCATTGAAACAATTCTTTCATATGGGGTATAGTGAGAATATTGGTATTTTCCGGTGTAGCCGGGTAAGTGCTGGTACACTTTAAAAGAATAATATTCTGGCATCCTGCTTCCTTAGCTGTACGAACAGCCTCATCTAATTCGGCTACGGTAGCCATTCCTGTGGAAATAATCATAGGTTTACCCGTAGACGCCACTTTACGAATAAGAGGAATGTCAATATTCTCAAAGGATGCTATCTTATAGCAAGGTACATCTAGAGACTCTAAAAAATCCACCGCAGTTTCATCAAAGGGTGTACTAAACCCAATAATGCCAAGTTCTTTACAACGGTCAAAAATGGGTTTATGCCACTCCCATGGAGTATAAGCCTGTTGATAAAGCCTATATAAATGTTGGCCCTTCCATAAGCTATTTTCACCTTTGATACTAAAATCCTCTTTAATTACTTCAAGTGTCATTGTATCTGCAGTATAAGTTTGCAGTTTAAGAGCATGAGCTCCAGTCTTTTTTGCTGCATCTACAATTTCTAAAGCACGTGCTAAAGATTTGTTATGATTCCCAGACATCTCAGCTATAATAAAAGGAGGTACTTCTGGTCCTATGCATCTTCCTGCGATCGAAATGTTATCCATTAACTCATACCCTCTTTAAATCTTTCTCTTGATTTCTTTAGTTTTTTAGAATTCACATTTTTTAAACTTCCACAAAGATATTAAGCTTACTTATGCATAAAACTGGATGGATGACCTCCGCCCAATATATTTCTTCCTAAAATAAATGCTTCAGCAGCTTTCACTCCAATACTTGCACCACGCCAACGTGCCAGATATTCTACAGCTTCCATAGAACGTGCATGTGGCCAAGGTCTCATTTCACACCGATATTCTTTTAAAGCATCTATTTTAATATGTAAACTATCTGTAACATCCTCAAACCAGTTTGGTTCAAATTTCGGGGCGGTTCCTGGTAACTGCCACTCCGTACTTGAAGGCACCTCAAAAAATAAGAGAGTTTTTACAGGGTGATTAGGAGTGGGTCTGCAAGCTGTTACAACAGCTTCATGGATACGCCTATGATCAATATTAACATCGCCAATGTGGTGAGTATAAACCACAAGTGGTTTATACTTATCTATTAGATTTTCGATTTTTTTAATAATATCTAGGCGGTCCAAGGAATCCATACGATTATCTGGAAAACTAAAAAGCTCTAAGGAAGATACTCCTAGGATTTGACTTGCATTATGTGCTGCTTGATTTAATTCTGACAACTCCGTGGAAAACTTGTCCCTCGAATAGCGTTCACCCCGGCTAGTTGCCCCTTCTGCAAGTATAGCTACATGAACCGCATCACCCATCATTGAATGTTTAGCAATAGTTGCGCCACATCCTAAAACCTCATCATCCGGATGCGCAGCGATAACTAATATTTTTTTACTCATAACTTTCCTTCTTTTTTGTAATTATTACATCAGCAATTATTTTATCCTTTTTAAGAGAGGCTCTTTTAAATTCAAATCTAAAAGAGTTATTCTCTATATAGGCATTTGGATATCCTTCTGCATCTAGCATCCTTATATAATCAAAAACCTGCTCTAATTCCTTCAAATTTGCTATATTTCCTTCTTCAGGTTTCTTTCTAGAAAAATAAACAACTTCACCTACCTGTTCCTCTGGTTGAAGTTGTTTTACAATAATATCATCTATCATTTCTCCAATTACTTTAGAAGCACGCAAATAAATTTCTTCTGCGGCCCCGTATAAAAAAAGTTTTTTTTCAAATATACTGGTCCCGCATCTAGAAATTCTTCGCACCTTAACGCAGAAATTTTCGTTTCATAGATACCTCTAGCTACGAGATTTTGCAATGGGCTTCCTCCACGACCAAAAGGAACATCTGTCATATGAAAAATTACACATTCAAATTTTTCATAAATACTTTTAGGAATTACGTAGGACCAATATGGAAAGAAAATATATTTAGGATTTATTGTTATTAATTTTTCATACGTTAGATCTTCTTTTTTATCAATAAGCACAATACTATTTACCGAAAAGTTTTTTTTTAAAGTCATCATTATGTTGTCATACCAATTACGATTGCAAGCAATAACAATATTCATAATTTATCACCTACTGTAAGAAAATATTTCAACTTCCTTTTTTCGAATTCCCATCGATTTTTAGAAATATCAAAACATGTGACTTCATAATATCTGCCTTCTCTTAATATTTTGCTTTTAGACGAATTTTTTTTAACAAATCCTAATTTTTTATGATAATTTATGCTTGGAATATTAAATGATAGAACCTCTCCAGATAACAGATTCATTTTTAGATCTTCAAAAGCATAATTTATGCCAAGATAACCCATTATTAACCCTGTTCCCTTGGGCAAATTCTCTTCGCCTAAATAAAAACCCCAATTACACGTATTATTAATAAAATTTATATTAGTAAAATATACTACCCCCAAAGGGAGATTTTCTCTTTCAAAAATCATATATATATCTTTTTTCTTTTGTGTAAGACTTTTAAACCAAGCTCTATGTTCATCTAATGTAATGATGTGACTTGAGAACATATTAGAACGAATACGTTCTGAATTTCTCCAACCTAGTACCTTTTCTAGGTCCTTTTCTTTCATCGGTCTGAGCCTATAGGTACCAAAATGCGACATCTTATTCCCCCATATAGCGCATTAGGTTTTCGTTCCACATTAAATCTGATGAACTCATTAGCCAAATGCTGCTTTGGCTCATTTGTCTCAATAGAGTGGGCTTCGCAATTATATTCTTAATTTCTAAAGCTATCTTTTCTGCTGTAATATTTTTGCTCCATCCTAGGTTTATCAGAGCACCCGCCTCCGCAACTGCATTAGTAGTTGCTGCTTGATTATCTGCCACAATTAAAGCTATTGTTGGTAAACCCAAAAAACAGCGTTCCAAGGTAGTACTCCCTCCAGCACCTATTGCTAGGTCCGAATTAGCCATTAATTCAGCCATATTGTTTACTTGAGTATGAAAGATAAAGTTTGGTGCTAGTTTGCAAAATTTTCTGATCTGCTGTGAATGAGGATTTGATTGCCCTACAATAACGTCAACCTGAATATGGTTTAGATTAAGCTTGGATATAGCATTTAATACCTTCATAGTTTGGTTGGTTGGGTCAGTACCACCTAAAAATACTAGAATTTTATTTACAACCCCACTACGGTTTTTTAGCTTCCGTCTGGCTCTTACGAATTCGGGTCGTAATAATGCATATTTTGGACCTAGTAATGTTATACAATTATCAGGAATCAGCCCTTTGTATCTATTGCTCATGTTCTTATAATAGTTCTGATCCAATAACATATCACACTCATGAGGGCGGTCCGCTAGATCGTCAATTATCATGATCTTTTTAACAAATGGTCGTAGATTTATTTCATACAATTTATCCAGCGAATAGTGATCAATAACGATCCAGTCAATATCTAGTCCTTCTTTGGATAATATCTCTATTGTTTGCTGCGCATCTACTTTCCAATGTACACCTAGCCAATGGGAATGCCTTGTAATTTTAATTAAGTCCTTGGACTGTTCCTTTGCATAGGGTAAACGATAAACTTTAAACCCTTTCTCCTTAATAAAATCATTTAGGTTTCCCGGTAAGTCACGACTAATAAAACAAACATCATTTCCTTCTTCACGTAATGCTTCTGCAAGGGTAAGGCACCTCATTACATGGCCGGACCCTATTTGATAAGATGAATCAGTTCGAATTAGGATTTTCATTGTCCATACGCCTTTTGTTCGATGTGTTTATTTATTTTCTCCCACTCGGGGTGCTTTCTTAACAATTCAAGACAATCAAGCATACTAAATTCGTGGTTTAATGGATAAAGACTTGAAAGTAATTTTTTTATTAGCCTAAAATCTTCTGGTGTGTCAACTGTCCACCGGTGTTGGCTTTGATCTGTAGTCTGTTTTACGCTTCCCAGACGATATTGTTCTGGACGACGGTAAATAAATGCTGTAACATGTTCTCTTTCAGGTAACTCTTTTGCATTTACAAAAGCTTCTTCTAATGCTTTGTAGGAGAAAATTTCCGTATCCATTCCCCTAGGGTATGTTCTTTCTAATGTATTGGATACATAGTCATATTTTTCTTCATTTTGAATATAAAATTGAATCACTTTATCAATAATCATCGGGTCAATTAAAGGGCAGTCTGAAGTAACTCTAACTATGATATCTGCTTTATATGACTTAGCTGCATTATAATACCTAGATAAGACATCTCCTTCTGAGCCCCGAAAACACGGTATTCTAACACTATTACAAAAATCTACAATAGGCTGGTCTGTCTCGTTTATAGTAGTTGCAATTATAATTTCATCAGCTAGCAAAACCCTTTTGAGCCTTTCAATTTGATATTCTAATAATGGTTTCCCGAAAACCTCCTTTAATACCTTACCAGGTAGTCTAGTCGAAGTCATTCTAGCTTGTACAATAATAACTGTTTTCATTGTAATACCTCTTTTAAAACCTTAACTATATAGTCTTGTTCTAATTCAGCTAGGTTGTAGTATATTGGAAGTGTTATAGCTTCTTCGTAATACTTTTCAGATTCCGGGTAGTCACCAACTTTGAAGCCTCGCTGCTGATAATAGGGTTGAGTATGTACAGGAATATAATGTACATTGACATTAATTCCAGCTTTCCTCATCTGTTCAAAGACCTCTCGGCGGGTCTTATTTATTTTATTTAAGCATAACCTAATGACATATAGATGGTATGCAGAATAAGTATTTGGTTGTTGCCAAGGTAACTTGATTTCTAGCCCCTGTAATAAATGATTATATCTTTCAGCTAAATGATGTCGCTTTTCTATAAATTTGTCAATCTTTAACATCTGACTAGCCCCTAGAGCAGCTTGAATATCTGTCATACGAAAGTTAAAACCTAAATCGACTTGTTGATAATACCAGGGACCGTGGGATTTGCCCTTCATCAAATCGGGATTACGTGTAATACCATGGGTCCTTAAACGTATAAGCTTCTTGTATAAATCTTCCCTGTTTGTTAAAATCATGCCTCCTTCACCGGAAGTGATGATTTTAACCGGATGAAAGCTAAACACAGTCATATCTGAAAAACTGCAGGAACCTATTTTTTCCCCTTTGTACTCTGCACCGATGGCATGAGAGGCATCTTCAATAATTGTAATATTATAGAAATCTACTAGTTGTTTAATTTTCTCCATCTCACAGGACTGACCTGCAAAATGTACTGGTATAATTACTTTAGGCAATTTTTCTTTCGCTGCTTTTTTTAGCTTTTGTTCCAATGCATTGATACTTAGATTATAGGTATTTCTATCAATATCTACAAAATCAACTTCTGCCCCACAATATAACCCACAATTGGCAGATGCCACAAAAGTGTTTGGTGACGTCCAAAGTATGTCTCCTTCGCCTAGACCTGCTGCTAAACAAGATATATGTAAGGCAGCTGTTGCACTACTTACGGCTACCGCATATTTTGCACCGCAATATTCCGCGACCCTCTTTTCAAATACTTCTATGGTAGGACCCTGAGTTAGCCAATCCGATTTTAATACGTGAATTACTGCTTGAATATCATCATCATTTAGGCTGTGCTTCCCATATGGAATATTTAGCACTAGTAATTCAGCTCCCTTAATTGATCTACAGACAGGAATATCGGATTTGTACCAGAGTTGTATTCAAACCCTTGCGAAACAGCTTCTCCTATTTCACCCAATCTATTCTCCCGATAATCAACAGGCTGGTTAAATATAATACTGGGCCTGATTACATAGTGATCATTAAATTCTAAAGTCAAGTGGGAATCATCAGCAGGACACATTATCTCATGTAATTTCTCACCTGGGCGTATACCAATAACTCTAATTTTAATCCCTGGCGCTAGTGATTCCACCAAATCAGTTATTCTCATAGATGGAATTTTAGGAACAAAAATCTCTCCCCCGTGCATACGGGAAAAGTTTTTCAAAACAAAATCTACGCCTTGCTGAAGTGTAATCCAGAAACGAGTCATCCGTAGGTCAGTAACTGGAAGTTCTTTTGCTCCATCTGCAATTAATTTTTTAAAGAACGGCACTACAGATCCCCTAGAGCCCATAACATTTCCATATCTCACAACTGAAAAACGTGTTTGCCGCTCACCAGTCATGTTATTTGCTGCCACAAATAGCTTGTCCGAAGCTAATTTTGTAGCACCATATAAATTTATAGGATTGGCTGCTTTATCTGTTGAAAGGGCGATCACTTTTTCAACTTCATTCTCAATAGAGGCGGTGATTACATTCTGTGCCCCATAAATATTGGTTTTGATACACTCCATAGGGTTATATTCTGCGGCAGGCACCTGTTTCAGTGCCGCAGCATGGATCACATAGTCCACCCCACGCATAGCCTGCCGTAGTCGTTCTACATCTCTGACATCACCAATAAAGTAGCGCATTTCATATCCGTTAAATTCCTGCTGCATTTCAAATTGTTTTAGTTCATCCCGAGAAAAGATGATTATTTTCTTAGGGTTATATCGGCTAACCAGTGTTCGAGTATATTGTTTGCCAAAGGAGCCTGTACCACCGGTAATTAAAATCGTTTTATTGTTAAACATGAAAAATCCCCTTTTTGATGGAAAATCGTCTGTACTGATTTATATAATGCTAAATAAAACTTAGAATCTATTTGTTCATAATTAAATATTCCTAGATTTTAACGGTAGCTTTCTAGCAACAGTTCCTCTGTTATCTCTCATTGTGTTATAATCTCTACTGTTCCGTTAATTTAACTTTTTTCAGCCATTCCTCTAGAGTTGGTGTTATTTCGTACTCAAAGAGATCGGCTGTCAGAACGTAATCCCTAACCTCCAGGGCCCGCTCCAGTTCTTCAAAATGCTTTGTTAGACTAGCTATAGTAATACTAAGGTTACAACCATTTTGTTGAATACCTTGCACCGCCTCCACAAGCCACTGCAAACCGTCGATGACATTCGGCAATATACTCATAGCTCCCGCTTCATTGCCACTCTGAATGTCGTAGACAATTCCTGAAGTCGCTTGGATGAGCCGGGGCAGATATTCTTGGCATGTTAATCTAGTTTCTTTGATTAGTTCCTCTGTCATTTTATATTTCTATCCTCTCATTTCATTGAGTTTATTTCTTTTAAAGCTTGAAACTTATCCAACAATTCCTCCATGCATTTTTCAGTGAACAAAGAGGCCTCATAAATATCCTGATATAACGCTTTGGATTTTGTCAATATTCTCTGGCACCGTTCTGACCTGCTCTCCCTAGCTTGTTCTGGAAAGCGGCGCTCGGCTCGGAAGGCAACCGGACCTAGAATATAATGCATTAAATCTTTTTTTAGTAAGGATTGTAATTTCTTATCAATTTTATCTAAATAAATTAAAACATCTGCATCTATGGTTTCCTGTCCTGGCTTTATCCCGCCAATTTTTTTATTTGCCTTTTGGCACAGTTCTATAATTTTTAGCAGTTTCTTTCTTTCTCCATTAATTATTTTATCATAATGACACCAATCAATGTTTTCGGATTCCTCTTCATTTAAAAACAAATTGCTGATCTCCTGAGAATAATCCAATGTACAATAGGTATCAATAAACTCTTTAAAGGCCATATTTTGCGCTCCCTCAATTAGAGCTCCTCCTTCTGTGGCATTAATGATGGAACGCTGATCACCGGTCTGCCTCCTAACCAAGATATATTCTTCAAAAGCTCTTTTCATAGCCTGCAGAGGCGTATCTGTCAATACAGTATCACCAAAATAGCCTTTAACTTCAAAATATCTTTCATTATTTCTTATCTCAGTGCCACTTAAATTTTTAATGTTTTTATGGTTATCAGCATGGCTTTTATTCTCCGTATAAGCAAAATCCTGCCCTATAAAGCAAATAGCTCCTGACGTTATTTTGCAAGCAATATCTATACAAAAATTTGCTACGGATGCTCCGCCTAGCAGATAACCTATTTCTTTCCTTAAAAAATGCCTTGTCCATTTAGCCAATCCAGACTCAGTGGGAATAGAGCTAAAGACAACCTGTGGACCATTATGTTCCGCAACGATTCTTCTATGAACTACAAGGTCATAAATGAGTGGGATTGTATTTAAATCTAATTCTCTAAAGATATGATAATTGGTCTCACCACCGTCGATTGAAACCACTGCATGTGGCCTAACACCCGCAGCTAAGAGTGGTGTAATAGCTGATCCAGCGCATAAAATAAAGGCCTTGTTTTGCACAGTATGTAATAAAGAGATTTGTTTTGTTAAAGACGGGCCTGCAGAAACAATAATTATTGGGCAAGATAATTTATTCAGCAAGTCCAAAAATGGCTTAGACTTTATTGCCCGAAATAAATTTTCCATAAAATTTTGTTGCCAATCAGAGGCAAAAAAATGAACGGTATTAATATTAAGTAAGGAGTCTCTAGTCGTTTCAGTAAGAATATTTTTTATTTTTAAAACTAAATCAGGATATAATTGCGAGTAGTTGGGTAGTTCAATAATAACTATTTCTTTAAAATAATTATTAATATATAACTCAAGATATTTATTTAACTCAGGCAGTTTTTCTCCTACGACAAACCCAACTTGATTGCTCTTTATTAAAGGTTCAAAGTCTATAGTAGTTAATGCATATTGAAACACTTCCAAATTAGGTTCTATAATTAACAAATAGTCTTTTTTATCCGTAAATTTATTAAAAAGTTTTCTGGCTAAATATCCCAATCCAAATCCAATCAAAATATGAAAGTGACCGCTTTTAAAATGGTTATTAGCCAACCGCTCTGCCTCTTTCTCCGGATCATAAGGACTATGAAGAAAGTAATCACCAACTTTTACAGAAGGCTGATTGTTCCTAGCAGTAACCGGAGTTAAAGCATGAACTTCGCCGTAGGGTTCGCATAAAGATAGATTTGCATATTTCTCATACCAACTTGAGTTTTTTCTCATATTCTTACCGCCCTAAGATTAATTTTAAAAAGGCAACCCGGAGGTTGCCTTTTTAAATAATTTTTATTATCTGAGAAGTTGCAGTACACCCTGAGGCACCTGATTAGCCTGAGCTAGCATAGCCTGAGCAGCTTGATTTAAGATATTGTTCTTGGTGAATTCCATCATTTCTTTAGCCATATCTACATCACGAATTCGGGATTCGGAAGCTTGTAGATTTTCGGCCGCAACATCTAAATTTTTAATAGTGTGCTCTAATCTGTTTTGAACAGCTCCGAGGTTAGATCTCTCTTTAGACAATTCCTTAATAGCAGTATTAACTGTCGTAATTGCATCTTCTGCAGTACCTTGGCTAGTAATTTTTGCAGCAGTTACTTTTAATCCGCTGGCCCCAGCCCCTATATTTTTAATCGTTATGCTGATAATTTGATCTTCATTAGCACCTACATGGAATTTAACATTTTTAGCAGAACCATTTAACAGATTTTTTTCGTTGAATTGCGTAGTAGTAGCGATTCTATCTAATTCATTTTGTAATTGTTGGAATTCTTGTTGAAGCGCTTCACGATCTACATCAACGTTGGTATCGTTAGCCGACTGAACAGCCAACTCCCTCATGCGTTGCAGAATAGAATGAGATTCATTCATTGCACCTTCTGCGGTCTGGATTAAAGAAATACCATCCTGAGCGTTTCTGGAAGCCTGCTGCAGGCCACGGATTTGGCCACGCATTTTTTCGGAGATGGACAGACCGGCAGCGTCGTCACCGGCGCGGTTAATACGCAAACCGGAAGACAATTTTTCAATGGACTTAGATGTGGCACCGCTGTTAATGGTCAGGGAGCGATGGGCGTTCATGGCCATCATATTGTGGTTAATAATCATGGGTTATTTTCCTCCTTGATTTCTATATTGGCATCCATGCCTTTGGTGGTTAATTTATCCAGCCACCCTGGATATATTTATGGATAATCAACATTTCATGTCGGCCGCCATGAAAATCGCGATTATCATTCTACATTTTTATTTTCGGATAAAGTATACTATTCTTTAGCAAAATTACTTTAATTTTTATATTTTCCGAAGTTAAAACTAGGCATAGCTATCCAGGTTCGTCCCTCTATTCCCTTCCAAGCGTTTGGCTAATTGAGCCAGTTCCTCTAAAGTTAATTCCTTTTCTTCCCCGGTTCCCTTATCCTTTACGGTTATTTTCAGCCGGGGCGGCGGTTCTTTTAAAGTAATTTGAATGGGATAGTTCAAAGCATTGGCCATTTGATTCAGATGTTCCACTGCCCGGTTTAATTCCTCTTTTAACATATTGAGATCCCGGCCTTGAGCCTGCAGCAGGGTTTCCTGCACCCCGGCTTTGGGCTTTTGGGATAAATCTATGTTTTTAAGGACATCGTGCAAAACATAGGGCTGCAGTCCACCTGCACCAATTTTCATGGCCATGCACTTCCTATTTTAAAAAACTTGATTGGCTTACTTATTTATCGCAGGTAGTCAAGCAGAGACGTTTTTAGCATATTTGTCCCCACCGCCAAGGAGGCTTGATAGGTTAGCATCTGCTGGGCTACCAGAATGGAAAGTTTGGACATATCTGCGTCCTCAAGGGTGGACATGGTGCCTTCCAGGCTGATGTTTTGGTTTAACAGCTGTTTTTTCATGTCTTCAAACTGATTATACCTTGAGCCTACAGCTACACGGTGTTGAAGAACTCTATCCATTACTTCTTGTAAATCGCCTATACTAACTTCGATCTTTTGCTGTTGGTCCGGGTCACTGTCATCATTCAAAGCATTTTTCAGTTCAAATAGTTCTTTAAATAGGCCGGAAAAGTCGCCGTCTGCCCCTCCCTCTTTATAAAGCACCTGACCCGTTACGCCAGAAATGGTTTGCATCGCATCATCTCTGGCCCAGCCAAAGGCCCCCTCCGGCACGGGGTTACCCAATCCATCTACACCAAAACCCGCAGATGTAGCGTTTATAGGATAGGAAGTATGGGCCGCTACTTCACGTTCCACCTTTTCGGTATCGCCCATAAAAATGATGCATTCTTTTCCGTCAGCGTCAGTGATTCTCTTGAAAGGAGGATTGCTGTTTTCTTTGCCGGCAAAAACGTATTTTGAGCCGACCGCCGCGTTCCCAAAATCCACCATCTGGTCGATTAATTTATCAAT
Organism: Desulforamulus ruminis DSM 2154; assembly: GCF_000215085.1. Classification (NCBI taxonomy): domain Bacteria; kingdom Bacillati; phylum Bacillota; class Clostridia; order Eubacteriales; family Peptococcaceae; genus Desulforamulus; species Desulforamulus ruminis. The sequence goes on along the minus strand of NC_015589.1, from coordinate 1,246,032 downwards.
TTGCACAGCAACCGCCTTTCGCTGATCCGAGCTATAGGTGTCGTTTGCAGCCTGCTCCGCATATTCATAAGCCTTCTTTAGCACATCGCCCATGGAGCCCATGGTTGAATCGCTTACATCCAAGTAGGCCAAACCGTCATCTAGATTGCGACTATATTGTTCATTGTATGCTAAATTCCCCTTAATGGCCAGTAGAGGGCTCAGAATGTTAGGGTCATCACTGGGGCGGTTCACTCGTTTGGTGGTGGCAATCTGCTCCTGGCTTATGGCTAAGTTGCTCAAATTAGTCTGCACGTATCTTATCATTGAGTTTGTAACATACTGACTGGTAATTCGCATGATTTACACTCCCATCCGATTGATAACCATATCAATTAATTGGTCAACCACCGTGATCATACGGGACGAGGCCTGCCAACCGTACTGGAACTGCATCATCTTGGTCAGTTCTTCATCGATGGAAACCCCGGAGACGGAATCCCTCAGACTGGTAATCTGCTGCTTTATGGCAGCCTGGTTGGCGGCCATGGAGTTAGCGTTGGCGGCGGCATTGCCGACATCGGTAACAATGTAACTATAATATTCGCTAAAAGTACTTTCTCCCAAAACGTCCTTATCTCTTAACTTGCTTACCTTGTCCGCAACAGCCCCATCCAGTTTATTAGGGTCATTCAGCAAATCGGGATTTACGACGAAATCACCATCCGCCAAGCTTCCGCTAAAGAAGATTTTTTCAAAATCATCCCCAGAAGAATCTAAAATCGTGTTTACTTCATCTTTTAAAGCTATTGCCAATTCATTCAATTTATCCTGTTCAGCAATTAATTCCTGTCTGGCGTTGACTAACCCCACCAACGAGCCGCTGAATTCTTGGTCAGCCAACTTCGTGCTTAAATTGACGATTTCCCCACCACTTTTCGCAGAGCCTATTACAAGATTGCCAGCATCTAGACCAAGTTTCATATCGTTGAAACACAAATCAGCATTAGAATCTAAAACTTTCGTACCAAAAAACGTTACCTCTAATTCACCATTAGGTTTCCCGTTCGTATTTCCGTCTGTCACATGAACCGGTCCGTAATGGCTTAGCTCTTCCAGCAGCAGATCCCGCCGATCCAGCAGATCGTTGGGCTGTTGTCCAACGTCATATACCTTTTTAATGGCATTCGTAAGGTCATTAATCTGAGTAAGAATGTCATTTACCTGATTGACTTGGTCCTGCATCATGCCGCCCTGGACTTCCCCGGAGGAATCCACCTCCAAGACACTCTTTTCTATGGAATTCAGCTGTTTGTACACGGTGCCCAGCAGAGTGGCCAGGTTGCTGCCAATCTCTACCACAGTGGATTTTACACCCAGGTCCCCGGAATTGTTCTGCAGATCCATCCAGCTCTTAAAAAAATCCACGATTTTTTGGCTGATCCCTTTTGCCGCCGGTTCGGCGAAGCAGGCTTCGGCCCGCTGCATAACGGAGACCTGATCCGCCCAGTAGCTGTTGTCGCTGGTGGAGCGGCGGACATTGTTATCCATGTATTCGTCCTTCACCCGGCGGATATAGTCCACCATGGAGCCGGTGCCGAACTGTCCCGGAGTGCATGAGCTGTTCATGCTGGGAACCGTATAAGGGTCGGTGGCCCGGATGATCGCTTCCTGTCTGGTATATCCGATTGTACTGGCGTTAGCCAGGTTTTGTCCGGTAATATCTAGCGCGTACCGGTGTGTGTTCAAGCCTCGACGGGCTGTTTCCAGCCCTAGCCAAGTTCCTCCCGCCATACGATAACCACCTTATCTAAATTGATTTGTTCATGGTTGAAATTGTAGCCTTCTGTTCTCTAACACAACCGGTTCCCTGGTAGGTGGTACCGGTTTTAGGCTGTATGATGTTTCTTAACTGCTCAGCATATAAAAGGCCATGTTTTGCCATTACACTGTTTAATTTATTGATTTCGAACAGTTCGTTAAGCTTTGCCTTTAACTCTTCCGCCACTTGTCTTAGCTCAGTCTTTGCCTGGGAACCATCCATTAATTCAAGTAGCCGGTTAAGAGTTATTGGCTCTTCCACCTTCATTTTTTCGGCAATCTGCTTTTCTATTTCTTCCCGTTCGGCGTCCTGCCTTTTAAGTTGGTTTATCAAGGATTCATTTTTCTTAACCACCGACAGAATAAATGCCGGATCGTTTTGAGCCATAGCCGCAGTATGTTCCCTTGCCGCTGCAATCAAGCCGGCCAAGGTTTCGTCCTGCCGGCGTAATGTTTCTAATAAATCCATCACTAAAGACTCCATCTGCACCATCCTTTTAAATCTGTTTATCCAGGAGCCTCTCTTGCATGATGCCGTCGGCAATTTTCTTGGCATCGGGTTGATAAGTACCTGTGCGCAGGCCTGTTTTAATGCTGTTCACCAGTTCTTCCCGGATTTCCGGCAGATCCCTCAGGGCACATTCAATTTCCTGCATATATTTTGCCGATTGGGAAAGCTGCAGGGAATCTCCTTCGGACACTCCCTGACTCCCTTTGGGCAAAGCGCCGGTTTTATCCGCTTTATTCTGGCTGTAGGCCTTAAATGCTTCGTTAACCGCTTTAATTCCCGGAATTTTCATGGAAACCACCTTCATTTTCAACGCTGTTATTTCATATATCGGTCAAAATCAAGTTTAACTTAATCTTTTCTTAGAAAATTGACTGGATTTCCTGGGCCATCTGGGTCAGGGGCACAATTTTTTGAGCCGCCCCCAGATCCACGGCTGCCTTAGGCATGCCATAAACTACGCAGGTGCTTTCGTGTTCCGCCATGGTGGGCCCGCCCTGTTGTTTAATGGCCAGCATGCCCTGGGCGCCGTCCCGTCCCATGCCTGTCAGCAGTACGCCCATGGCCCGGCAGCCGTAAACCTCGGCGGCGGACTTCATCACCCAATCCACCGAAGGACGGAAACCGCCCGGGGCCAAAGGCGCCCCTTGATTGCTGAGGGTAATGGCCGTACCGCTCCCCTTTGCTTTGAAACTTAAATCATACCCTGCAGGAGAGACCAGCACCAGGCCGGGTTTCACTTCATCCCCTTCTTCGGCATGACGCACGGTAATGCCGCTCTTTTTATCCAAATGTTCCGCCATGGATTTAGAAAAACCCACCGGGATGTGCTGAACAACCACCACACCGGCAGGCAAATTGGCAGGCAAAAAAGGGATAATTTGCTGAAGCGCCGCCGGACCGCCGGTGGAACAGCCGATCACCACCAAATCGATTTTAGCGCAGTTGCGTTGTTTCCTGATCGGAAGCGCCGGGACTTTGGGAGGAGCCGGCGGAGCGGTTTCCCGGGAAATTGTGGACCTGGGCGGCAGTACAGGACGGGCTACCCGGCGCATGGATACCCTGGCAGCCACTTTGAGTTTGGTTTTCAGATCCGCTACCATCACCGGCAGTTCAGTGGATTTGCTCGGTTTGGGCACAAAGTCCACCGCTCCGGCGGACAGGGCTTCCATGGTGGCCCGGGCCCCCTCATGGGTGTGGGCGCTCAACATCACAATGGGCACCGGACACTCCCGCATAACCCGGCGCAGGGTAGCAATTCCGTCCAATTTAGGCATTTCTACATCCATGGAGACTACGTCGGGCTTCAAGGCCTTAATCTGCTGCAGGGCTTCCAGACCGTCCGCAGCGGTGCCAATGACCTTGATCTCTTTATCTTCCTCCAAAAGGCGGCTGATCAGCCGCCTCATAAGGGAAGAATCGTCAACCACCAGGACTTTAACTTGCATAAGCTGCTTCCTCAGTTCCCAGGTTTTTTACCAGGCCCCTTACATCCACAATCAGAGCTACTTTGCCATCGCCCAGGATGCAGGCGCCGGACAGACCGGCCAGTTGGCCCAGGTAATCACCCAGGGATTTAATGACAATCTCCTGCTCGCCCAGCAGTTTATCCACCACTACCGCCACCTGCTTATCTCCGGAACCTAGGATTACCACAAACATTTTGGCGTCCTCGGCGCAATCGGAGCAATTAAACAGGCGGCCCAGCCGGGCCAGCGGAAGAATTTTATCCCGCACTACAATGACTTCATTATTGCCTACACGGCGAATTTCCTCCTGGGAAATCCGCAGGGTTTCGGATACGTTGGTTAGAGGGAAGGCGTACACTTGCTTGCCCAGGGTCACCATCAAGGCCCGGATAATGGCCAGGGTTAAAGGCAGGCGGATGGTGAAGCGGGTTCCCTCACCCAGTTTGGTGTCCAGTTCAACGGTACCGTTAATTTGTTCAATGGCGGTTCTCACCACGTCCATGCCCACGCCGCGGCCGGAAAGATCGCTGACGGCATCATTTTTGGTGGAAAAGCCCGCTTTAAAAATCAGTTGGAGAATATCCCGGTCGCTCAGCCGCTCCACTGTCTCCCGGTCGATGAAATCCATTTCCACCGCCTTTTTCCTGATATGGTCAACGTCGATTCCCTTGCCGTCATCCTTCACGGTAATCACAATGTGGCTTTCCGCATAGGAAGCCTTCAGCAGCAGTGTTCCAGTGGACGGTTTCCCCGCAGCGAGACGTTCCTGAGGCATTTCAATGCCATGGTCAATGGCGTTGCGAATCAGGTGAATCAGGGGATCGCCAATCACTTCAATGACGTTCCGGTCCAGCTCGGTTTCCTTGCCTTCCACCACAAAATCAATTTCCTTGTTTAATTTCTGGGCCGTATCCCGAACCATCCGGGGGAAGCGGTTGAATAACTGGGCTACCGGCAGCATGCGCGCCTTCATAATTTGCTCCTGCAGATCCCCGGTCACCTGACCCAGGTGGTTAGAGATTTCACTAATGGATTCCACCAGATCGTCGGAGCCGAATTTGGATTCAAAGATCTCGGCAAAACGGTTCAGACGGGTGCGGTCAATCACCAGTTCCCCCACCAGGTTCATCAAATTATCCAGCTTATTGACATCCACCCGGACTGTCTTTACCGCTTTTTTATCGGACTCGTGATTTCCGTTGCCATTGGTGGTTTCCTTGACTTGGGACGCCCCATTCTGCTGCTGCACAGTCTTTAATTTCGGCGCCTCCACAAAGGTCTCCTGAGTCTGCAGTACTAGGGGCTGAATCTCCGCATCGGACACTTCGGAAATGGTGATTAGTAGGTTTTTAACCCGGTCCGCATCCTCTTTGGTAATTAATATCACCTGGAATCCGGCGCCGTATTTCCCTTCCTGGAGGTCTTCCGCCACCGGGTCGCTTTTAATAATTTCCCCAATCTGCTGGAGGGTTTCAAAAATCAGGAAAGCCCGGACATTTTTCATCTGGCAGTCCCGGTCCACGTCCACCGCTACTCGGTAGGACTGAAAGCCCCTCAGTTCCGCTTCCCGGATAACCGTTTCTTCCACTTCGCTGATCTCCATCCAGCTCCGTTCGGAAATCGCCACGCTGGGAACAGCCTCCGCTTCCTGCTGTTCAACAGCCACCGCCGTCTCTTGGATCGTACCCTCAACAAACTCTCTTATTTTAGCAACCACAGAGGAGGTGTCCATGGCCGGTCCATCGCCGGTAACTTCATCTTTAAGGGCCTTTAAAGCATCCAAAGCCTCAAACAACACGTTAACCATGGCGGAGGTAACGTGAATCTCGCCATGGCGGATTTTATCAAACAGGTTTTCCATTTCATGGGTCAGGGAAGCCATGTTTTGATAGCCCATAATCCCCGAAGATCCTTTAATGGTATGGGCTGCCCGAAAGATTTCCTGGATAATCTCCTGATTTCCGTCATCCTTCTCCAATACCAGCAGGCCATCGTTAATCACCTGAATTTTTTCTTCCAGTTCATCAATAAACACGCCAATTTCTATATCTGAAAACATTTAAACCGCACCTCCCTGCCAATTAACCGATATTTGCCTGCAATAATTCTTCCTTCTCCTTCTCCTGGAGTATTTTATTCTGATCCAGCAGGATAATTAATCTTTCTTCCAGCACCGCGATACCGCGCAAGTAAGCGGAATCCACTCCATTGACCACCGGCGGGGCCGGTTCAATGCTGCCGGATGGGAACCGGAGCACCTCCTGAACCGCATCGACAATCATGCCGATGGTCTGACCTGATACCTCCACAATAATAATGCGGCTGGCGGTGGTCCGTTCACCCTGCCCCAGCCCAAAACGCAGTCCCAGGTCAATGACGGGGATAATCCGTCCCCTTAGGTTGATAACCCCTTCCATAAAACCGGGTGTACGGGGAATTTTGGTGATTGTCTCCATACGAATAATTTCGTAAACGGCATTAATATCTATGCCATAGACTTGTTCCATCAGTTGAAATACTACCACTTGCTCTTCCTGCATGCTCTGAGTGCTGACTGACAAGGCTTATCACTCCTTATCCTATTATGGTTGTGTCGTTTGGCTATTCACCGCTTCCGGCTCTACTTCCTGGAACTTGGTTCTTAATATAACAATATCAACCCGCCTGTTTTGTTGGCGGTTCAGATCGGAGTTATTGGGCATTCTAGGCCTGTATTCTCCATAACCGGTGGCGGATAACCGGTCCGCGGGAATCTGACTGTATCCTACCAGACGATGGACCACGCTGGCGGAACGCATCAGCGAAAGCTCCCAGTTGGAAGGATATTTATAAGTATTGATAGGAAGGTCGTCCGTATGCCCCTCTACCCGGATATAGTTCTTGGTCTGCTTAAGAATCCCTCCCACCTGGTCAACAATTTCATTGGCGGAAGAACTTAATTCAGCTACACCAAGGGGAAACAAGACCACATCCTGAAAGCTGACCACAACCCCTCTTTCTTCAATTCCTACCGTAACCTTGCCCGCCAGACCGCTCTCGTCAACATATTCCTGAATCTGTCGTCTGATATTTTCCATGTTTTCCAGTTCCGCTTTATCGGTAGACTGATTTAGTTCCTTTTCCTGAACCCCCGGAGCAACGGACGCCCCTCCGCTGTCCAGAACACTGGAGCTTCCTCCCATGGTTTTCGCCAGGGAGGAGGCAATAGCCTGGTATTTGCTGGCGTCAATTTTACTGAGGCTGTACATTACAATAAAGAAGATCAGCAACAGGGTGATTAGGTCGGAATAGGTGATCAACCACCGCTCGCTATTTTCCTTTTCCGCCTCTCCCCTACCCCGTTTTTTCATTATTCTTCACCTTCATCCGATTGGTTTTTTACTTGCCCGGGCCGAATAAAGGCATTTAATCTTTCCCGGATAATAATGGGGTTATAACCGGCCTGCAGGGCCAGGATCCCTTCAATCATCATTTCTCTCAAAATTAATTCTTTTTTACTAAGGTTTTTCAGTTTCCCGGCCACGGGCAGCCAGAAAACGTTGGCGGAGCCCACGCCGTAAAGAGTAGCGATGAAAGCCATGGCAATGGCTGGGGCCAAGCTGTCCGGGTCCGTCAAGTTGCCCAAAACGTGCACCAGACCCATCACTGTGCCGATAATCCCCATGGTGGGGGCATAGCCGCCGGCAGCTTCAAAGATGCCGACTCCTACGTGATGCCGTTCATAGGCGGCATAGACCTCGGTTTCCAGAATGCTGCGCACCATTTCGGGGTCAGTGCCGTCCACAACAAGCTGCATGGCTTTACGCAAAAAAGGATCTTCAATGGTATGTAATTGGCTATCCAAATAAAGCAGGCCTTCCCGGCGGGCCTTTTCAGCCAGATCCACTACCAGATTGATGGTTTCGGAAAAATCCGGAAGTTTCTTGGTAACGGCCGTTTTAATGAGTCCGGGTATGGATAAAACTTCACTGGTGGAAAAGGACACCACCGTCGCTCCAATGGTGCCGCCGACAACGATGATAAAAGCCGCAGGGGCTAGAAGGGCGCTGACATGTCCACCCTCCAAAAGAAATCCTCCGACCAGGCAAATTACGGCAAATATAATCCCAAAAGGAGTCATTATTTCCAACAAAGTCACTTCCTTAGATAAATTTATTTCTCTTACCTAATTAACTAAAACTACGACTTATTATGTATGAATTCCTGCTGTCCAGGTTTCATTTTACCAAAATATAACTTATTATTTACCATTTTTCTCAAGAATTCGCCCAGCCACGACAAAAGAGAAACAAACTGTATAAACCTCGGCACTCCGATGGTTTGGCTACACGGAGCTTTATCTTTAAAAAATCATCCCTTTTAAAAAGGCAAGAAAATTGACACCTCCTGGGAGTATACTATAATAATGTCACGGGTACCGCTAACACGGAAAGGTTTTGATGCCATGAGAGTTTCTGTAATCCACACAGCCGATGATATTGTCAGAGAACACATAGTTAATAAATCGGTTGTCATGTTCGATATCTTAAGAGCCAGCAGCACAATTTCGACAGCTTTGGCCAATGGCTGCCAAGAAGTCATTCCGGTGGTTGAAGTGGATGAGGCACTGGCAATCGCCAGCAGGCTGCCGGAAGACACCTGTATCCTGGGCGGGGAGAGAAGTGCCGTAAAGTTACCGGGATTTCATCTGGGCAACTCTCCCCTGGAATATACTCCGGAAGTGGTGGCCCATAAAACCGTTATTTTAACCACCACCAACGGTACCAAAGCCATCCGCCGGGCAGCCGGGGAAGACGGCGTGGTTTTGATCGGCAGCCTGTTGAACTATTCCGCCGTGGCCCATAAATTATTTGCAGCAGAGCAGGATATCCTTCTGGCCTGTGCCGGAACCCGGGGAAAATTTTCTTTGGAGGACACCTTTGCCGCCGGTCTGGTGGTGGCCGAACTGGTTCAGCTCTGGTATAGCCGGCATAATGCCGCCCCGGAGGAATCCTGCAGCCCGCAGGCTGATCCGGTTCCCATCTATGCCGAGGAAGTTCCGGTGCTACCCGAGAACGGCCTGCTGCTGGAGGATGCCGCCGTAGCCGCCCTGCGCCTGGCAGAAGCCTACCGCCATAAGCCTTTAAGAGCTTTATACGATGCACTGCACGGCCAAAAATTAGCCCAGATGGGCCTTTCCATTGATTTAAACTTTTGTGCCCAGCTTAATCTTTATGACGTAGTTCCCGTCTACCGGGAAGGAAAAATCACCTGCTTATAAGCAGTTCCGCAATTTAAAGGGAAATATCGCCAGGCACGTTATTTTATTACGTGTTGTAAGGTTGGGCCAAAGCATATATTATAGAAATGGGTATGGTATGGCGGTCTCTAAAGCCAACAGGGACCTGTTTTTATTTGGGGGGATTAGATTGAAAACCTGGTATGTGGAGGACGCCGGTGGCGGCTGCCGGGCCTTTGGAGAAATTTTAGTTCTGGTATGCGAGGAAACCGGTGAAGTATACTCGGCCACGGTACCCGTCACCTGGAATCATAAGATGGGTTGGGAAGAATTGGTCTGCCAATTGATGATAAAGCTTATGGACCAGGCCCAGGCCACCATTCATGATCAGTATCTGGTGTGCTCGGGAAATATTTTTCATACCTATCACAAATGGCTGACAGATCACAACTACACCTGGGAAACGCACAAGATGGATGGTCTGGCTCACGAAGCGGCAGAAGGCGAGTTTCACCGAATGGCGGCGGAGGCGGGCTTTCCGGGCATGGGGCTGCAGGAACGGGATTACCGCAGTTATTATACGGAACTTGAAAAATGGGTTTCCTCGGACCCTGAAAGGAAACAAAAGTATTGGAAAGACCGGGAGGTTCGTAAAAAACCCGCAGTTCCCAGATATGTACTGAAAAGCAACCTGCGTACCAGCCGAACCTGCCAGCATTGCAATAAAAAAATCCCACCCTTCAGCCCGGTGGTGGAATTAAAGTTCCGCAAGGACGGGCGGAAAATCAGGGCCTTTTTTCATCCGGAATGCAGTCCCACCAAACCGTTGAAAACTCAGTTGGACCAACTGGAAGTTCAGTGGAAGGGCAACAAACTGACCGGAGTGATTGTCCCCTGCCCCGAAGAAATTCACTGCTCTATCTGCGGTGAGGCGGTGGAACCCGGACAACGGACTTTTTACGCCTATAAGGATAATAAATTAGTGTGCGGGCATCTTCACTGCTTTGAACAAAGTAAACCATCCAGTGAAACAGGATAAATGGCAAAAAAGGGTTGCTGCAAAAAGAACCATACTGTGTTCATTTTGCAGCAACCCTTTTTAAAAATCTAGAACACCATTTTTACCGATTTTTTAAATCTCTAAAATCTGTCCAATCCGTGTTCTATTGGTCCGTTGTTTCAATACGCCCTCCTTTAGTGCAGCGTTGTGGGTTTAGGAAACTGGGTCCCCTCTAAAATGAGCTGTAATTGGATCAGCTCTTCAATGCCTTCGTTTACTCCAACCAGTTCTTTGACATGATTGTAAAGTTTATCTAAACCTGTATGTACATTGCGAATCAGCAGTGCGTAGGGCTTAAACTCTTCTTCCCGTAAAAGGTCCGGCGCCCCCTCATCAACGATTTGCCAGTCCGCCATCAAAACCATGCTTTGTTTTTCGGCCATTACATTGAGAAACTCCCACATTTCCCGGTTAAAGGCCACCACCAGACTTTCTTCCTGATCCCAGTTCATTTCTAACAGGACCAGATATTCGGCACTGTCGGTAACCACCAGGTCCCAGGAAAACCAATAATCAATCTCTTCTCCGGCATGAAAACGCTTAAATAAGTGGCTCATGTCCTCCTTGAGGGATGGAATAACAACCACCACAGCCAGTTCCGATTCTCCCAGAAATTCCGGGAAAACCACCTGTTTGTGCAAATCAATCTCCCCTTTGGCCTAAAGAAAAATCCCCAAAACAATACCCGCAGTGCTGACCCGGGTACAGACGATTTTTATATTCCTATGCTCTGGATACAAGTATTATATCATAAAGGCCTTGGTTAAAAATTTATCGTGCCCAATTTGTTCGCCTTTGTAATTTTTGAACCACCGGCAGGTCTGCCTCGGTAAAATTGTAACCGGTCATTTCTTCCGGGGTTAACCAGCGGAAATCCTTACAGTCCCTGGTTTCCGGAGCTTGCCCCAGCCAGCGGCAGGAATAACACAGCAGCAAAATATGACGCTCACCATAAAGATGGGAAACCACTTCAAAGATGTCGCCCACCTCAATCTCCATGCCCAGTTCTTCTCGGATTTCCCGGCGCAGCCCCTCCCTGGGTTCCTCGCCGTAACCGAGTTTTCCGCCGGGAAACTCCCATTTCAACCCGTGATCGGCATTCTTTTTGCGCTGGGCGATCAGCACTTGATCCCCTTTAAAAATAACGGCGGCCGTAACCACTAATGTATGCATATTTCCCCCTGGAATAAAAGGTTTTTTATTTATTCTGCCACCTTATAAAGGAGATTACAATCCTCTATTCTTTTTTCCCGGCCACGGCACGGGCCAGTGTTTTTAATCCCTGGGGGTGGTGAATATAAGCCAGGTGGCCCTTAATTGGATTGTATTGATCCAACAGGCACTCCACCTGAGCGTCCGGCCGGCAGTTCAGGCTCAACAAGTGGGGGCAGGCAATGTCCAGCCGACCGGCCAAATTGGTCCAGGGGGCGGGAAGCGGTTTTTGGCCCAGATCGGCTCGCCTGCGTATCCAACGGCGGAACCAGAAAACCGGGCTGCCAACGGTAATGAAATGTTTAATCCGAGGGTGAATTTGCTTGTTTCGCTGCAGGGCGCAAAAGGCCACCATGGAACCCAGACTGTAGGCTACCAGGGTTACCGGCCTTCCGGTCTGCTCCAGGGTCTGGTAAACCCTTTGGTTCACCGCAACATAGGTTTTATCGTCCAGCAGGTAGCAGAAAATATCGCCAAAATGATCCACCACCAGATCAATCAGGGCATCCAGGGGGCCCCGTTTCGTTAATCGCAATAACTCCTCCCGGGTCATATTTTGCCAAACATCCTCTTTCATTTCCTCAAAAAAATCCCGGGAAAACAGAGAAATCAACTTTTTCCAACCGTCTCCGGGTTGGGGAACCAGATCATAATAATAAATTCCGTCAAAACAAAGATCTCTGGCTTGCACTCCCTGCTCTATTAAATGAGGCCGGAGGTTTTTAGCCCACCCGCTCCAGTATTCTCGGCTGGGGTTATGCCCCATGCCGTGGATAAAAATAATCAAACCCCACACCCTCTTTTTCTCTGCTTGCTACAGGGTATGAGGTTCCATAGGCATCGGTGAGAAGCCGGAGCTTAAATCAGGCCAAATAAATCCTCCCAGCCTTCTAAAAGATGGTCGGGTTCATGCCGGGCCAGTTGTTTCCCCTCGGCCATGCCCCAGGTAACCCCAATGGAAACCACTTCAGCCTGCTTTGCGGCCAGAATGTCAAAGGGGCTGTCCCCTACATAAGCGGTGGTTTGGGCTTGGGCCTTCATCTCTTCAAGGGCCTTTAAAACCGGGTCTGGCTGGGGCTTATGCCGGGTGACGTCTTCTGCGGTAATGATAACTTCCATATACCGGTCCAACCCTAGATAGCTGGTACTGCGCAGGGCTCCGGCACGGCTTTTGGACGTTACAATTCCCATGGAACAGCCTTTATCTTTTAAGACCTCCAGCATTTCCAGGGTACCGGGATACATACGGGTCATTTCATCATGCTCAAGAGCATAATGATACTGGTAGCGTTTTAAAAAATCCTCCCAACGGTCCTCTCCGGCAAATTGAACGGCAATCTCCTTGAGGGGAAGACCGATTAATGTCATCACCTCGGCATTGCCCCAGGGGATTTGCATCAGATCAAAAACTTTTTGATAGGTCTTTTGAATAAGCGGCAGTGAATCAATTAAAGTGCCGTCCAGGTCAAACAATACGGTATGGATGGTCATAAAATCCTCCAAACTTATAGATTTGAATATTTTACCATCAAACCCTCCTGTTTCCAAGAACAATTTTTAACTTTATTCAACATTATTTCTCAAAATATTCGCCACCAGCCTTACAAAGATTTAACTTATTATACAAGGAATAGTCCTCATAGAAGTAGAATTATTCTTTATACTTTTGGTCAAAAGGCAATTCCTTTCACAAGAAAAGCTTGGGGGCAGAAAATGAACCTGACGAATGAAGTGGTGAACAAGGTAAAAGCGTTGGTCCAGATGAATGAGAAGTTGACACAGCTACACTGGATCGTAGCTCAAGTGGCAGGGGAAAACAATCTTCATACCATGTATAATTTAATTTTAAACGGCTTCATGCAGATCGCCGAGGTTCCAGGCTGCCATTTTATTCTTTTGGATGAAAACGGCAAGTTCCTGGATATTGTGAAACGTTGCCTGGAGAATAATTCCTTTTGCACTTGTCCGTCCTCCAGGGAAATCTTTTCCCAGCAAAGCAAGCTCGCCCTTAATGAATTATCTTTTCCCCATTCTGACTATTGTTCCGGTTGTCAGGAGCATTGTCCGATCCGCAATTTACAAATCTATCATCTGAACGGCAGGGACGGTAATCCTCTGGCCATTCTATGCGCTCATCATTTTGAACCGCCCCGGTATAATGAAGAAAATACCATGATTTTAGAATTATTTACCATCCAGGTCAGTCTGGCTCTGGAAAACGCCCTGCTCAATAAAAAGCTGAAGAACCTGTCCATTACCGATGCCTTAACCGGTCTCTATAATCACCGTTATTTCGTGGAACGCCTTCATTTGGAATTAAACACCTGTTGTAAAACCGCCGGGGAAATGTGCCTGATGATGCTGGATGTAGATGATTTTAAAGGTTATAACGATACTTACGGACATCCCGCCGGCGATGAAGTCTTAAAAATTATGGCCAAAACCTTTACCGAAAATATTCGTCCCAAAGACATTGTAGCTCGGTACGGCGGAGAGGAGTTCGCCTTTATCCTTCCCCATACTAGTCTGCAGGAAGGCATCGCCCTGGGTGAAAAAATCCGCCGGGCCATTGAGAGCCGAACCTTCCCCCTGCGCCAAGTTACCGCCTCCCTGGGCATTGCCCATTTTCCTACCCATTCCCGGGATAGCGATCACCTGTTGAAACTGGCGGATACCGCCTTATACATGGCTAAGACCGGCGGTCGCAATAAATTGATCGCCCCTGATTTTTAAGACCCCTCGCAATCAATCTTAGCGAGGGGTCTTCACTTTTATATTTCTTCCCGGACCAGATGGCAGGCCACCCAGTGACCGGGTTTAATTCTTTTAAATACCGGCTCGTGATGCCGGCAGACATCCTGGCAGTTAAAACAGCGGGTATGAAAACGGCAGCCTTGAGGCGGGTTAACCGGACTGGGCACATCCCCGGCCAGAATGATCCGTTCCTTTTTAACCCTGGGATTGGCTACCGGAATGGCTGAAAGCAGCGCCTGGGTATAAGGATGCAGCGGATTTTGGTATAATTCTTCGTCTCCGGCCAGTTCCACCATCTTACCCAGGTACATCACTCCAACACGGTCGCTGACGTGTTTTACCACGTTTAAACCATGGGCAATAAACAAGTAAGTCAGGCCGAACTCCTGCTGCAGATCCTTCAACAGGTTTAATACCTGGGACTGGATGGATACATCCAGGGCTGAAACCGGTTCGTCACAGATGATCAGCCTGGGGTTTAGCGCCAGGGCTCTGGCAATCCCCACCCTTTGACGCTGACCGCCGCTGAACTCGTGGGGGTAGCGGCGGGCCTGGTAAGCAGCCAAACCCACACAGGATAACAGATGTTCCACCTTTTTTTGCACCTCGGGCCCCGCAGCCAGCTTATGCAGCCGGATGGGCTCGGCAATAATATCTCCCACCGACATGCGGGGATTCAGGGAGGCGTAAGGGTCCTGAAAGATAATCTGCATATCTCTGCGCAGGTTTCGCATCTCTTTGGAGCCGGCCTCAAAAACATTCTGCCCGGCAAATGTCACACTGCCGGCCGTAGGCTCCAGCAGGCGCAAAATCAGGCGGCCGGTGGTGGACTTGCCGCAGCCGCTCTCTCCCACCAGGCCGAGGGTTTCCCCCTCCCGAATGTCAAAGGTCAGGCCGTCTACCGCCTTTACCTGCCCCACCTCTTTACCAAACATGCCCCGGTGCACAGGAAAATATTTGGTCAGGTTGTTTACATGGACCAGTACCGACATTATTCAGCCCCCCCTTCATACAGCCAACAACTGACCCTGCGGCCGGGCGATATTTCCCGGAGGGTTGGCCGTTCTTGATGGCAGCGGGGTTGGGCCTCCGGACAGCGGGGAGCAAAGGCGCAGCCGGCGGGCAGATGGGTCAGGGGCGGTACCATGCCCTCGATCATATAAAGTTTCTCCTTCTGATCCTCAACACCGGGAATGGATTTTAACAATCCCCGGGTATAAGGATGCAGCGGCTTATCAAACAAATTCAAGACCGGGGATTCCTCCACCAGTTTGCCGCAGTACATCACCACGGCCCGATCGGCCATCTCGGCCACCACCGCCAGGTCGTGGGTAATCATCATGATGGCCATGCCCAGTTGTTCCTTCAGCTCCAGCATCAGTTCCAGGATTTGGGCCTGAATGGTCACATCCAGAGCGGTGGTGGGCTCATCGGCAATCAACAGCTCCGGACGACAGCAGAGAGCCATAGCGATCATTACCCGCTGGCGCATGCCTCCGCTCATCTGGTGGGGAAAATCATGCACCCTTTTCTCCGGCGAGGGAATTCCGGTAAGCCGCAGCATTTCAACACTCTTCTCCAAAGCCTCTTTTTTGTTTAAACCCTGATGCAGGATAAGAGATTCGGAAATCTGCTGCCCCACCCGAAAAACCGGGTTCAAGGAGGTCATGGGTTCCTGAAAAATCATAGAGATGCGGTTGCCCCGGATTCCTCTCATTTCCTTCTCGGTCATTTTCAGCAAGTCATTGCCGTTAAATAAAATTTCGCCCTCTACGATCCGTCCCGGCGGACTGGGAATCAAACGCATGATGGAAGTAGCCGTAATGCTTTTGCCGCTTCCGGATTCCCCCACCACCGCCAGGGTCTCTCCCCGGTTTAAATGAAAGGAGACTCCGTCCACCGCCGGCACCACCCCGTCCTCCAGGAAAAAGTGGGTTTTCAGGTCTTTCACTTGCAGCAATGTTTCTGTCATCTTCCCACCTCCTAGCGTTTCAACCGGGGATCCAGTGCATCCCGCAGTCCGTCACCCAGCAGGTTAAAGGCCATAACCGTCAGGGTAATTGCAATACCGGGGAAAAACACCAGATGCGGTGCATTATTCATATAACCACGTCCGCTTCCCAGCATGGTGCCCCACTCGGCAATGGGCGGCGCCACACCCAGCCCCAGAAAACCCAGGGCGGAGGTTTCCAGAATGGCGGTGGAGATGCCCAGGGTGGCCCGGACAATGATGGGGGCAATGACGTTGGGCAGAATGTGTTTGAAAATGATTTGTAAATCCCGGTTTCCAATGGCCCGGGCCGCCTGTACATACTCATTTTCTTTTATGGATAGTACGGACCCCCGGACAATCCGGGCATATTCGGGAATGGACACAATCCCGATGGCAATAATGGCGTTCTCCACACCCCGGCCTAAAATGGCCAGCAGGGCAATGGCCAGCAGCAGGGAGGGAAAGGCCAGCATAATGTCCATAAAGCGCATGATGACATTATCCAGTCGCCCTCCGTAGTACCCGGCCAAGGAACCAAGCACCAGGCCCACCGACAGGGCAATGCCCACGGCAATGAGGCCCACCTTCAGGGAAACCCGGGCGCCGAAGATAATGCGGCTGAAGATATCCCGGCCCAATTCGTCGTTCCCCAGCAGGTGACTGGCGCTGGGTCCCTCCAGGGCAGTGGGTAAATCGCTTAAGTAAGGGTCATAGGGTGCCACCAGGGGGGCGAAAACCGCCACCAGGGTTAAAGCCACCAGAAATACCAGGCTCACCATGGCCAGTTTATTTTTGCGCAGCCGGCGCCAGAAATCCGTCAGGGGAGAGTAGGCCTGCTCCATTGGATCATCGGTTGTTAAGACTGCATTTGCTTGAGACATGGCAACTTCCTCCTTCCGGTCTAAGAATATTTAATGCGGGGATCCAGGTAGGCATAAAGTACATCCACAATCAGGTTCACCACCACAAAAACCGTGGCCACCATGATGACGCCTCCCTGAACCACCGGAAAATCACCGGCTAAAATAGCATTTACCACAAAGCTGCCAATGCCCGGCCAGGAAAATACCGTTTCCGTCAACACCGCGCCGCCCAGCAGAGATCCCATCTGCAGCCCGATCACCGTTACCACCGGAACCAGAGCATTGCGCAGAGCGTGTTTAAAAACCACCACGGTCTCCACCAGCCCTTTGGAGCGGGCGGTGCGGATGTAATCCTGGCGGATCACTTCCAGCATGGCGGACCGGGTCATCCGGGCGATAATGGCCATGGAATAGGAAGCCAGCGCCACGGCCGGCAGGATTAAATGACTGAGGGCCGATTTAAAGGCATACCAATTGCCGGTTAACAGGCTGTCCAGCAGATAAAAGTGAGTGATGGTGGCCGGTTCCATACCCACCGCGATACGGCCGGACACCGGCAGCCAGCCCAGGGTGACGGAAAACAGGATGATCAGCATCAAGCCCAGCCAGAAGATGGGCATGGAAACACCCAGCAAGGCACCCACCATACTAAAATAATCAAAAAATGAATATTGTTTTACCGCGGAAATGACACCGATGGTAACCCCCACCACAATGGCAATCAGCATGGCGGCCACGGCCAGCTCAATGGTGGCCGGAAAGCGGGTCAGCAGCTCATCGGTAACCGGCGCCCGGGTCATTAGGGAACGGCCAAAGTCCCCCTGAACAATCTGGCTTAAAAATACTCCAAACTGAACGTACAGAGGCTTGTTGAAGCCCAGTTCCTCCCGCAGGGAGGCCACCTGCTCGGCGGTGGCATGCTGGCCCAGCATCATGGCCGCCGGGTCCGCAGTGAAAAGGCGCAGCACCAGAAACACGAAAAGGCTTATTCCAAAGAGTACCGGAAACAACAGCAGGATTCTTTTTATAATGTAATTTAACATGGTTATCCCTCTTTAAAAAATTTCCAGCAGAAAACTTCGATCAATACATGAAGAACACGAATATGGCCCAGGGCCATATTCGTGTTTTAAAACAAAGTAGAACTTGTTAAGGATTACTTCAGATCTGCATTATGGAAGAAGATAACTCCCACCGGGTGCAGGTCAAAGCCTTCAACATTCTTGCCGATGGCCGCCATATCCTTGCTGTGACCCAGGAAGACCCAGGGCGCTTCCTCTTGAACAATCTTTTGCAGCTCGCTGTAGGCAGCATTCCGCTCTTCCATGGTCAGGGCAGTGCGGCCCTTTACCAGCAGTTCGTCCACTTTGGCATTGGAGTATTTGGCGGTATTCAAAGTGGTCTTAATTTCTTTGGTTTCCAGCAGGGACAGGAAGTTATCCGGATCGCCGTTATCGCCGATCCAGCCATAAAGCATGAAGTCCCCGTCTTTAACAATTTCCGGAGTATAGATTTCTTTAAATTCCTTCCAGGGATAGGTCTTAATCTCAACCTCAATGCCTACCTTGCGCAGGTCCGCCTGAATGGCGGCGGCCAGTTTATCCCCGCCCACCGGATTGTAGGGGCGAACAACGGAATAAGTTAGCAAAGTAACTTTTAAGCCGTTGGGGTATCCGGCTTCGGCCAGCAATTGTTTGGCCTTTTCCGGGTTGTATTCATAAGGAGCCAGGCTTTTGTCATAGCCGGGCATGAAGCTCGGCAGAACCCCGTTGGGCAGTTCAGCCAGGCCCTGGTACAGGAAATTGATCAGGTTTTCACGGTTAATGGCGTGACTTACCGCCTGGCGCAGCTTGGGATCATTAAAAGGTTTGTTATTACAGAAGAAAGCCAGATAGTTAATGTTCATGCCGGGGTTTTTAATTACCTTCAGGCCGGCTTCTTCCAGCATCTTCACATCATTGGGGTCCACACCGTTCATCCCTTGGATGGATCCGGTCTTCAACTCGGCCGCCCGGACGGAGTTTTCTTTAATGATGCGGAAGACCAGTTTATCTAGTTTGGGCGCGCCGTCCCAGTATTCTTTGTTGGCTTCCAAAACAATTTGCTGGCCCTTTTTCCATTCAATAAATTTGAAGGGGCCGGTGCCTACGGGATGTTCAATAAAATCATCACCGTATTTTTCCACAGCCGCAGGGCTGACAATGGGCGCGGCCAGCGCCATGGCCAGATTGGCCAGGAACGGAGCGTAGGGCTCGTTGAGAATGAATTTTACGGTATAGTCGTCAACCTTCTCTACCTTTTGCACCGGGCCAAAGGTGAAGGAGGCATAAGGCATAGCATCCGTGCGATTGGGAGGCAACTGCCGGGATACGCTGAACACTACAGCATCAGCGTTAAAGGGTGTTCCGTCGTGGAATTTAACGCCCTGGCGCAGTTTGAAGGTCCACTCTTTGCCGTCCGGGGAAGAGGACCATTCGGTGGCCAGCGCCGGCTCAATCTCCGTACTGCCTTCTTTGTAACGAACAAGCGTATCATAAATATTCACAATAGGGATGGCCGATTCGCCGTCATCCACAAAAGCAGGATCTAATCCCCGGGGGTCCGCTCCCTGACCAAACACAAAGACCTTTGGTTTGGCATTGTCTGCGGCTCCTTCCTTATCGCCGCCGCCACAGCCAACCACTGAGAAGGCTAATAACAGGATCATAAACGCAAATAGGAAATTTTTCTTGCGCACAATGGCATCTCCTCTCTTTATATCCCAAACAAAAGATTCGGCTTTTTTTGGCTTGTCTCCCCTCCTCTTAACAAAATCAAACGAGCAAACAGCATTATTTTTTATTCGCCAAAAAATTGAACATTCCTTCATCAGTTTGTTTTATTTTGTAGGCATTTCTGGACAGAATTGTATATTTATAAACTGTATAGTATGTTTATTTTTTTGTTCTTTTTTATTTAAAGATGATTTACCTTAAAAATTCCTTTAAAAAAATGGGAATTCTGTTTCCTCCTTTTTGGAACCTTTTTACATTTTTCCTAATACTTTATAGTAAAACTCTCATGGGAGGTTTATCAATGAGTAATCAAATGGAAGTAAAAGGTGGTAAAATGTCTTCTCCGCACCATGGCATGGTAGCTCCTACCTTTATGCAGCGCCTTTGCGAACTGATGAACAGGAATGTATCGGTCTTCCTTAACTGCTGTCAAGGGTCTGCTCCGGTTACCGGTACTCTGAATGCCGTTGGGCAGGATTATATTGAACTGGTCACTGGAACCACCGCTCAATCCAATGTTACCATTGTCCCAATGTGGATGATTTGCGCTGTCACCGCGACCGGCGCCATGAATGACATCTGCCCCGCCCCGCAGCCTTTCCAGCCTTCCTTCCCGGTCAGTCCCGGCATGGATATGCCCGGCTGCCCTATGGACGAATGCAAGCCCGGCATGGGTATGGGGCCCTACATGGGCTATGGTCCCATGGGTGGATACATGGGTCATATGGGAACCATGGATGCTAAAAAGGATCCTGAAAAGTAACAGCCATCTTCAAAATAATACAAAAAGGTCGTGTTGAAACTTGTTTCAACACGACCTTTTTGTATTATTCCGCGTTTGCCGTTTGGGGCTGCTCCAAAACACGCAATTTTATAATTTCACCTTCTGCCAAAAGCTCAGGAATTTCTTTTTCTCCATAATCAAAGCTGCTGTCAAAGGTAATCACCTCACCGGGTTCCAGCCTTTTGCCCAAGGCCAGGGTAATCAGCCTTGAATCAAAGATTTCCCCTTCTCCGGTCAAAGTGATTCGACTTTCTACAGAAGTTACCGGATATTCGGAGTTGTTTTTTACCGCTCCGGTTACTCTTACCCAATTGGTTTCCTTCCGGCATACTAAGGACTCCAGGCGGATTTTGCCGATGATACTATCCATTTTTACCGGTTCTTTTTGCTCCACAGCTTTTTTCGTCATGCAACCCTGGGACAGTAGCAGCAACAAAACCATGATGATTAAAGCCAGCCCTTTGCTTGTTTTCATCCAATCCCCCCTCAGCAACATCATAACATAAAAGGAAAAAAATTGAAGGGGTAGGGATAAAATTTTACTTTGTCTTCTGTTGGCCCAGCGGGCTGTAAGTGGCAATACCGCTAAAGGCCCCCTGCTGGTGCATCATTCCGTTTAAATGCCTTTGATTGGTAAGATATAGTTTTTTATGGGCAAAGTTTCTGCGAAAATTAATCGTCATCACCTCCGCTCCCAGCTTTAGCTTACCCCCGGCCCGGGATCTCCATGCAAAAGGACTCCCTGTACCAGAGAGTCCTTCTTGGTTAAAGCAGTTTTTCAAATTCTTCCGGTCCAACACCGCATACCGGACAAATCTCAGGGGGCTGCTCACCCTGGTGAACATACCCGCATACCTTGCACCGCCACTGGGTCAGGGATCGGGATTCCGCCGCCGGGCTCACCGCTGTATTCTTTAGGCGATGGTAAAGGGCATAGGTCATGGGTTCTCCTGCCGCCCTTTCCTTGGCACAAACAACCTCTCCCACAAACAAGGTGTGGGTCCCCACATCCAGGGTGTTCACCACCCTGCATTCCAGGTTGGCCAGGCAATCCCGCAGTAAAGGCACCTCCACCTCCCCCAGATCAAAGGGAGTATCTGCAAACTTGTCAACCTTTCGGCCGCTTTGAAAACCAAATCGCTTTACCAAATCCAAGCCCTTGGGATTCAGCACAGAAACTACAAAAACCCGGCTGTCCATGATATATTCATGGGTTAAATTGTTTTTATTAATTCCCACAGCCAGTTGTACCGGCTCGGAAGTTACTTGGAAAACCGAATTGGCACACTGACCGTTAAACCGGCCGTCCTTACGGGATGAAATGACATACAAACCATAGGAAATCTGCCGCAGGGCTTTTTTTACGGCATTCCTGCATTCTTCACCGGATCCCGCGGCGGATTCAACCTTTACAAAATGGGATGCATCCACGCCACAAACGGGACACTCCTCCGGCGGCTCCGGCCCTTCATGAATATAGTCGCACACTGTGCAGCGCCATTGCGTCATCATAGGATCTCCTTCTCTCCCCCAAAACTTTCTTTTACTCCCGGTTCAGCCGTTCGGCAACCTTCATGGCCAGCTCCCGGCAGCTTGTCAGTTCCTCTTCGGTGGGAGCCCACTTAACGCCGATTCCCGGCTGTATCAGTTCCACGCCGGCCTCCTGCAGCTTCTCTTCAATGCCTTTCAGAGCGCCGCCGCCCCAACCGAAGGAGCCAAAGGCCGCCCCGATTTTTGATTTTGGTTTTAAGCCTTTAACATCATCCAAAAAGGCCGAGAGGGACGGCAGAAAATCTCGGTTGAAGGTGGGGGAGCCTACCAGCAGGGCTTTAGCGTCTAAAATTTCTTTAATTACATCGTTACGGTCGCTGATGGACATCTTTACCAATTTGGCCTCCACCCCTTGCTCCATCAGGGTATCCAGAAGAGTCAAGGCCATTTTCTCGGTGCTGCCCCACATGGTATCATAGACCACCACCGCTTTGGGTTTAGACTTGCCGCCGGACCAGCGGCTGTAGGCCTCAACAATTTTATCCGGATGGGACCGCCAGATAACCCCATGGCTGGGTGCAATCATCTTAATCTCCAGCCCCGAAAGTTCATTGAGCTTCCGGGCCACCAGCGCACTGAAAGGGTATAAAATATTGGCGTAATATTTGGCCGCCTCGTCCATTAACTGGGGCAGATCCACGCCGTCATCAAACCGGGAAGAAGAGGCAATGTGCTGGCCAAAGGCATCATTGGGCAGCAGCAGGCTGGCTTCCGGGCAGTAGGTAAACATGCTGTCGGGCCAGTGCAGCATGGGGGCCTCAATAAATCTCAAGGTTTTGCCTCCCAGAGAGATCTCATCCCCGGTCTTAATGATGTTAAACTCCCAATTGCCGCCATAAAGCTTGTTTAACCCTTCGGCCGCCTTTTGGGTACAGTAAACCTGGGCCTGAGGGGCCAGTCTCATAATTTCCGGAAAAGCGCCGGAATGGTCCGACTCAATATGGTTGACCACAATGTAGTCAATGCTGGACAGGCTGCTGACTTCTTCAATGTTTTTAATTAAATCCTGGGTAAAGGGTTGGTAAACCGTATCCACCAGAGCGGTTTTCTCATCTTTAATGAGGTAAGCATTATAGGTTGTGCCCTGGTGGGTGGAAAATGCCGGTCCGTGAAAATAGCGGATGTTCCAGTCAACCGCCCCCACCCAATAGATATTGGATAAAATTTCTACGGCAGACAACATAAATCCCTCCTTTATAATTAGTATTACTATATCATTTATAATTAGACAAGTTTATAGAACAAAGAATAAAAATTTATTACAAATTGATTGCGCTTGTTCCCAAAAATACAAGAAGCTTCCCGGAAACCGGGGAGCTTCTGCCCTCTTATCTTAAGGCTGCCATTCTTTTTCTCC
This sequence comes from Desulforamulus ruminis DSM 2154, assembly GCF_000215085.1. NCBI lineage: Bacteria > Bacillati > Bacillota > Clostridia > Eubacteriales > Peptococcaceae > Desulforamulus > Desulforamulus ruminis. The sequence goes on along the minus strand of NC_015589.1, from coordinate 1,222,689 downwards.
ACCGCCATATAAACCAGACGGGCACAGCCACCACAGCCACCAATAACAGTGTGGACACGGTATTGGTAAAGGGATCTGCCGCCCAGTATTCGCCAACGCCGGGTGTGTATAGAACCTCCTGATTTTCACTGTCCTTGGCCTGGGACCCGCTGCTTTCCCCGCTTTCCGCCGTTTGGGCCGCCGCCGGTTGACTGTGGCCAAAGCTGTTCATTAAAAACATCCACATCCAAAAGTTCCCCGAGAAGGGAGAAATGGAAAAACCGCTGAAATTGGATCGTCCCGCCATGGGGCCTGTGGCTGCCGCCGTACCACCGGCAGCGGTCTTTTTGCCGGCAGGCAGGTTGGTGTAAGGAATTTTTTCGCCGGAACCGGTTGCGGCATCGGTTTTATCCGGGCTGCTCTGGGTTGTCTTGGGAGGGCTTTTGGGTTTAGCCAATCCGCCTCCGCCAAAGCCGCCGGATCTTTTAGCCAGGGCCGGGGATGCCACCAGAAAAACCAGACAGAATACTAAAACCAAAGATATCAGCTTCTTCAAACAAATCACCTCCCGTTCATCATACCATGAGTTTCCTGCCCTGCCAACCACATGGTATAATAAGCAGGCAAAGCGAGATCAAGATTGGAAAGAGGTTTTTAAGTGAGCGATAAAGAAGTCATTATTTATACGGACGGAGCCTGTTCCGGCAATCCGGGACCCGGGGGTTACGGTGCGGTTATGCTGTATCAAGGGCACCGTCGGGAGCTTTCGGCCGGCTTCAGGGATACCACCAACAACCGCATGGAAATCATGGCAGCCATTGCCAGCCTGGAGGCCCTGAAGGAAAAATGCAGCGTAACCCTCTATACCGACTCCCAGTATCTTGTCAATGCCATGGAAAAAGGCTGGGCCAAAAAGTGGCGGGCCAACGGCTGGATGCGGAACAAAAAGGAACCGGCCCTCAACCCGGACCTCTGGGAGCGGCTTTTAACCCTATGCCAATACCATAAAGTAAAATTCCTCTGGGTTCGGGGACACTCGGGGAATCCGGAAAACGAGCGTTGCGACCAGTTGGCGGTGGAGGCTTCTAAACAACCGGATCTGCCGCCGGATATTCGTGTCCGGGTTTAACCCTCTTCCCTAGATTTTAAACAAAGGCCGGTTGAACAGTCCTACCTGCCCGCCGGTATGCCAAAAAACAACGGTGTCTTTCGGGCCGATGATTCCTTTTTGAATATAATCCAGCAGCCCGGCCATGGCTTTTCCCGTATAGGTGGGATCCAAAAGAATCCCCTCCAGTTCCGCCAACAGCTTGATGGCCTTTAGGCCTTCTTCGGTGGGAATGCCGTAACCGGCCCCGATATAGTGGCTGTCAATACGAATTTCCTTTTGGATTTTTTCTTCGGCCATATTCCCTTTTAATAAATGACTGGCTGCCAGGGCCAGTTCTTTTATTTTATGGCTGATTTCCTCCACC